>NZ_CP020612.1:585000-885000 GCF_002105555.1 Paracoccus contaminans | reverse complement strand
TGACCCTGCGGGGCGTTGACCGGGCCGCGCTGGTGCCGGCCAACATGGCCAGCTTTGCGCCCGACCCTTCGGGGATGACCCTGCTGTTCGCCGAAAATTTCGACCGCCTGGATCTGCGCAGCAAGGCCAATCCGGCCGGGCTGTGGCGTCCGGTCTATTACTACGGCAACCGCACGCTCGATTCCAACGGCGAGCAGCAGCTTTACGTCGATCCCGACTACAAGGGGCTGGGCCTCGACCCCTTTGCCGTCAAGGACGGCGTGCTGTCGATCCACGTGTCGGAAACGCCCGAGGCGCTGCTGGGCCAGGTCGAGAACAAGCCCTATCTGTCGGGCGCACTGACCACCGAGCAGAGCTTTTCCGTCCAGTACGGGTATTTCGAGATGCGGGCCGAACTGCCCAGGGGCGACGGGCTGTGGCCGGCCTGGTGGCTGCTGTCGATCGACGGGCAGTGGCCGCCCGAGCTGGACATCTTCGAGGTGCTGTCGGTCAACACTAACGTGCTGCACAGCTCTGCCCACACCCAGGACAGCGGCAAGCATGTCGGCACCGGCCAGGGCACGCTGGTCGGCGATACGGCGGACGGCATGCATCTTTACGGCTTCGACTGGGGCCCCGAGGAAATGGTCTGGTATTTCGACGGGGTCGAGGTGTTCCGCACTGCCACCCCCGAGGACTGCAAGAAGCCGATGTACATGCTGGCCAATGTCGCGGTCGGCGGCTGGGGCGGCAGCACCGGGCGTCAGACCTTCAGCGATGCCGAGCATACCGACATGCGCATCGACCATGTGCGCGTCTGGCAGCGCCCGCGCGGGCACGATCTGGCGCCCATGCCCCAGGGCGATCCGGGATCGGCGCAGTTCTCGGACATGGACGGGGCAGGCGCGGCCGTGAAGTGGGACTGGTCCACCACGCTGAAGCCGGGCGAGCAGAAGGCCCGCCTGGGCGGGGACTGGAGCCGCTGGCTGACCGGCAACAGTGCCGACAACTATCTGGAAGGCAGCGCCGCGCAATA
Source organism: Paracoccus contaminans (assembly GCF_002105555.1). Classification (NCBI taxonomy): domain Bacteria; kingdom Pseudomonadati; phylum Pseudomonadota; class Alphaproteobacteria; order Rhodobacterales; family Paracoccaceae; genus Paracoccus; species Paracoccus contaminans. The sequence goes on along the minus strand of NZ_CP020612.1, from coordinate 883,985 downwards.
TAACGAGCTGGACGGGCGCGAGGGGAACGATGTGCTCAAGGGCGGGGCCGGGGTCGATACCTTTGTCATCCGCCGCGGCATGGGCAATGACACCATCCTGGACCTGTCGGGTGACGACAAGGTGCATCTGGTCGGGTTTCACTTCCGCCATTTCGACGATGTGCTGGCCTGGTCGGTGCAGGCCGGAGCCGACGTGCTGATCCGCCTGGCGCGCGATCAGATGCTGCGGCTGAAGAATGTCAAGCTAGCGGCATTGAAGCCGACCAATTTCTATTTCACGCAGGTCACGGCACAGCCGTGAACGACCGGCGCGGCCGCGTCAGCGCGGCCCCCATTGCGCCGCACGATCCAGCAGCGCGAGGTAGATGCGCGCGCATTGCTGGGGGCTGAGAACCTCGGAGACGAATTCCCGCGGGCGGAACCGCTGGCGGGAATTCCAGAATTCGTCAAAGGATGTCTCGATGTCTGTCTCGGTGAACATCATGCCGCAGCGTTCGTCGAAATAGGGCGCCGATGACACCGCCGGGCTGATCCCTGTAGTCTGCTGATCCTGCGGATCCATGAATTTACCTTCGTTCCAGACAAATACCGGAAGCCCGGAGGCCATGGCTTCCTGATAGGCCAAGCCCTGAGTTTCATGATGTGAAAGGAATGCCACCGCGCGGGATGCCTTGAGGGCGGCCCGAAAGTCCCTGGATCTGTGGCTGCCATAGCGCAGGCCGTGAAAGCTGAGCCCCTTTTCCTTGAAATGCTGCTTCAGCCGGTCGCTGATCCGGGGGACCAGCTCATCCCTGTGCCAATGGATCTTGTCATAGATCAGCACATCATGCGTCTTTGGCGCCGCCGAGACATCCGGCCAGCGATCAAGGATGATGGGGGCGAACAATGGCTGGATCCGGTCGCCCAGGGCCGGGCGCAGGGCCGCGCAGGGCCATTCCGAAGGCTGGGTGAAGATCGCGATGTTGCATTTGCCGGTGACGGCTTCGATCTGGTCGGCAGGGGGCACGTAACCGGGGCCGAACACCGCCGGATTGGGCAGGGTGACCTTTTCGAATACCCCTGGAAAGCCGCAAATGCCGATCGGCATGCGCGGATTGCGCCGGGCATGGGAAAAATCGTTGATCCGGACATCGACGCCGACTGCTTCCAGCCCGCGGCGCAGGTTTGTGAAGGCCGTATAGAATCCCGTGTAAAGCTGGCGGCCCCGGACATGCCGGTAAATCGTGCGAGCCGCCAGATGCATGTTCGACTGCATCCGGCCCAATGGACGGTCCAGCGCCTTTATTTCATAGCCGTGATAGAAAAGATCGACCGTTCGGTTCATCGCACTTTCCCGCTACACACTGCTTAAAGGCAGAATGGCGGCCGGATGGTCAATCTGGTCTTATGGACAGGTTTTCAGAAAGCGCGATCCTATTTGTTGATTTGGGCGGGGCGCAATTCCCTCGGAGGTTGAATTACGTGGGTGCGGCAAGGCCGGTATCCTGCAATGATCTGGCAATGCCGCCCGGATGATTCGGGGCGGGGGGTGCGGGTGCCTTGCGCCCAAGGCCATCACAAGAAAGGCTGGGAGGTGGATGCGCGGGCTTGTTCCCGCCGCTAGCCGCCCTGTCCTGACGGGCAAGGGGGCATGCGGCCGTCATGCGGCCCTCGCCGGCGGGGCAGAGGGCTTGTCACGCCCCGGCGCCCGATTGGTCGCCTGCATCCCCGGCGGGCTGGCCGGCCGCGCCGCCCTGCCGCATGAGGCGGTTCAGAACCAGGGGCGAGGCGAGGGCGCGCGCGCTTTCGACCGCCGCCACATGCGGCCGACCCTGTGCCAGCATCAGCAGCATCTGCCGCCGGCGCAGCGCCTCCTGGGGGCGGCGCCAGGGCTGGAACACCAGGTCGCGCAGCAGCGCCGCATCGCGCGGCATCCCGCGCAGGACCGGAGCCCCCGGCTCGGCCGGGCTGCCATCCGCGCGGCGCAGCGGGCCGCAGCATGCCGCGGCAAGCGCCAGCCCCAGTGCCAGTGTCCGGTCCTGCCCCGCGCCTTTTGCCGCCTGCCACAGCCGCGGCCAGTCGGCTGGCGGCAGCTGCGCTATGGCATGCGCCAACTCGGCCGCGGCCCAGCCGCAAGGCTCATGCGCCAGCAGCGCCTTGGCCAGCGTCACGCCCAGAAGCAGGCAACCGTCAATCGCCGAGGGAACCGGAACCGCCTGACCGTCATGGGCCAGGCTAACCGCGCGCGCCAGCACCTCCCCCGACCGGCGCCAGGCGGGCAGGCCGACCTGCTGCAGGCGATGATGCAGGTCAACGACGGCCCCGTCGGCGGCGCGCTGAAAGTGCTGCTCGCCCAGAAAGCGGATCCACCACAGGGCGCGGTCCTCCTCGGTCGGGGCAAAGCCGTGATCGCGCAGCCGCGCAGCGGCGCGGGCGCGGTCCGCCGGTGCCACGAACAGATCGATGTCACCCGACGGCCGCCGCGCGGCATTGCCATGCAGCGCCTGCTGCTGGAACGGTCCTTTCAGGACCACCACCCTGATGCCGGCAAGGGCCTGCACCACCTCGGCCGTCACGGCCATGACCCGGCGGTTCATGGACATGGTCTGCAGATGAACCTGCAGCAGCCGGGGCGCCAGCCCGGCGCAGCCGGGCGGCAGGGCAGCCGGGGAAAGCGGCAGGACGCCCAGCATCTTGTTCAGCCGCGCCAGTTCGAACAGCAGGTCCGGATCGACTGGACGGGGCGCGCCGCCAGCCTGTCGGGGGATAGGATGGGGCGCGGGCGCGCGGTCTGCGGAGGGGCGGCTGGCGGCAAGCAGGACGGCCATCTCGGGGGAGGCGTCCTGGGTCATGGCCGCGATCGTCTCGCCGGTGAATGCCATATCGCTTGCCCTTCTGCTGTCACGCGCCCGACCTTTGGCGCGGTCTTATTGCACATCCGCAGCAAGGGCGTGAGCGGTTTTCTGCCATGTGGCAGGCGGAACCTCGCGGCCTGCCCCTGACAGGCCCCCTTTGGTCCAGGGAAAGGCCTTGCGGCCCCCGCCAAGCAAAATGCGCAAAGGCTTGCCTCGGCTCGGATCGCGGGGCAGGGGCAGCAGCCGGCCGCATCAGGGCGGGATCAGCCGGCCAGAGGGCGGCGCGCAGGGGCGGCGGGGCTGGGCGGCTGCCAGGGGCATGCCTTGAGGCGCGGGGCGTTCCAGCTCGGCCCCGGCAGTGCTGCATCCTGCGCTGCCGAGCGGCGCCTTGCCCCAATGCGCCCTGCCGGCCCTTTGCCAAGGCGCCCCGGCCGTCCGCCAAAGGCGCGGCGCGCCGCCCGCGCCGCGCCGATCCCGCGGTCAGAGCCTGACCAGACCGTCCTCGCCCAGCCTTTCGCCGTCGGCCAGGGCGACGACGCTTTCTCCCTCGCGCCGCACCTCGATCAGGACGGTGCGATCGCCCCGGCCCAGCCGGGCGGAAAAGCCCGGCCAGTCATCCGGCAGGGCAGGGGAAAGGACGACGCCCTCGGGATGGCGGGCAATGCCGAGCACACCTTCCACCGCCGCGCGATAGATCCACCCGGCCGAGCCGGTGTACCATGTCCACCCGCCCCGGCCGGTCTTGTCGCGCGCGGCATAGACATCGGCCGCCACCACGTAAGGCTCGACCCGGTACAACTCGGCCGAGCGGGCATCGAGCGCATGGTTGACCGGGTTGAGCGCCGACAGCAGCCGCTGCGCGCGGGTACGCTCGCCCCTGCGGGCCAGCGCGTAGACCATCCAGGCGGCGGCATGGGTATACTGGCCCCCATTCTCGCGCACGCCGGGCGGATAGGACTTGATGTATCCCGGCTCGGCCGGCGTGTCCTGGAAGGGCGGGGTGAACAGGCGCAGCAACTGCCCGTCGCGGTCGAACAGCTGCGCCAGCGCGGCGTTGACCGCGTCATGCGCCCGGTCGGCCCGGCCCGCGCCGGAAATCAGCGCCCAGCTTTGCGCGATGGAATCGATGCGGCATTCGGCACTGGCCGCCGATCCCAGCGGCGTCCCGTCGTCGAAATAGCCGCGCCGATACCAGGCGCCGTCCCAGCCCGCATCCTCCAGCGCCTCAAGCACGCGGGCGGCATGGGCCTCCCACGCGTCGGCATGGGCGTGATCGCCCCGCGCGCGCGCCAGCGGCGCAAAGGCGGCGATGGTGTCGCACAGGAACCAGCCCAGCCAGACGCTTTCGCCCCGGCCCGCCTCGCCCACGCGGTTCATCCCGTCGTTCCAGTCCCCGCCCAGGATCAGCGGCAGGCCGTGCGGCCCGGTCCGCGCCACCGCCAGATCGAGCGCCCGCGCGCAGTGATCGTAAAGGGGCGCCGTCTCGCCCGATGGCTGGGGGACATAGAAGCGGTCATGTTCGCCCGGATCGAGCGCGGGTCCGGCGATATAGGGCACCGGCTCGTCCAGGATCGCGCCGTCGCCGGTCGCCCGGACATAGAGCGCGGTGATGTGGCCCAGCCAGACCACGTCGTCCGAGATCATCGTCCGCACCCCGGCGCCCGAACCGGGCAGCCACCAGTGCTGCACGTCCCCTTCGGGGAACTGCCGCGCGGCGGCGTTCAGGATCTGCCGCCGGCACAGCGCCGGATCCTGCAGCAGCAGCGCGCTGGTGTCCTGCAACTGATCGCGGAACCCGAAGGCCCCCGACGCCTGATAGAAGGCCGTCCGCCCCCGGATGCGGCAGGCGAGCGCCTGATAGGGCAGCCAGGTGTTCACCATCAGGTTCAGCGGCTGGTCGGGCGTGTCGATCTGCAGGGTGCCCAGCACCTCGTCCCATTCGGCCTGCGCGGCCTTCAGCGCGCGGTCCACCGCCCCTTGCGCCGTCGCGGCCCCCAGCACCGTGCCCAGGCTTTCCTGCGGGGCGTTGGCCAGGACCAGCGTGGTCGTCGCCGTCTCGCCCGGCGCCAGGCGCAGCGGCCAGCGGATCGCGAGGCAGGGATCGCCCGCGGCCGCTTGCTGGGGCCAGTCGGCCAGCGCCGCAGGCCGCCCCGGCCTGCCCGCACGGCCCAAGAACGCCGTCCGGTCGCCGCACCACGCCTCGACCGGGCGGTCGCAGGCGAGGGCCGTCACCCGGTCCGCGAAGTCGGTCGAGAAGGGGTTGCGCGCCCCCAGCGCGTTCAGCGCGTCAAAGCCGGTCTGGATCATCGGCGCAGCACGCGCCCGTTCGGTGCCCAGCACCAGTTCGGCATAGGCGATGCCCTGCAGGTCCAGCGGGCGCGCCGTCCGGTTGGTCACGGACAGGCGCGTCAGCCGGGCGGGCTGCCCTTCGGCAAGGGTCATCACCGCCTCGACCCGGACCCAGCCGTAATCCGCCGTAAAGCGCGAATAGCCCAGGCCGTGGGCCGTCTCGTGGACCGCCCGCGGATCGTCCGACAGCGCCAGGAAGGGGGTCGCGACGCGGCCCGTCGCCGGATCGTGGATCAGCAGCGCCTCGCCCGGACGGTTGATGACCGGATCGTTCGACCATGGCGTGATCGGATAGTCGCGCGAATTGACCGCCCAGGTATAGGGCGCGCCCTCGGCCGAGACGTGAAAGCCGAAATCCTCGCGCGCGACCACGTTGATCCAGGGATGCGGCGTGTGCCGGTCGCGGGCCAGCCGCATGACATATTCCCGCCCCCCCGGCGCAAAGCCGCCAAAGCCGTTCCAGAAATCCAGCGGCGTGGCGGCCGGGGGCGCGGGGCGCGGATCGTCCGCGGGCACCGGCAGGCGCTGCGGGCGCGAGGGCGGGGCGGGCAGTTGCGGATCGGGCAGGCGGTCGAGCTGTTCGGACAGGCGGCCGTTGCGGGTGTGCAGCATGATCCGCGCCGCCGAGACGAGCGTGTCGAAGCTGGCCTTGCTGATCTGGTCGCGCCGCACCGCATGCACATGGCGCGGCGCCGAAGGGCCGGCCGCCTGCCAGGCCCCGTCCACCAGCGACTGGATGGCATGCTGCAGATCCTGCACATAGCTGGACGCGCGCTCGTTCAGGATCACCACGTCATGGGCCACGCCGCGGATGCGCAGGAACTGGTGCATCCGCAGCGCCTCGCGCAGGATCGGCAGGTCCGCCTCGTCGTCGATGCGCAGCAGCAGGATCGGATCGTCGCCCGAAATCCCCATCGCCCACAGATCGCCCTGGGGGCCAAGCTCGGTCCGCCGCTTGGGGGTGGCGGCCAGGCGCAGATCGGGCCAGACCAGCAGGCTGGCATAGCGGCGGAACAGCTTGGCGTCGTCGAGCGACACGTCCAGGTGGCGCAGCTGCACCTGCGAATAGGTCCAGGCGAGCCGCAATTCCTGTTCGAACACCGAGGGGCGGGCATAATGGGCGGCCATGCGGTCGCGCTCGGCCTCGCTGTCGGCGATCAGCGTCCAGTAGGTCAGCGAGACGGTCTTGCCCGCCGGCACCCGGACGCGGCGGCGGATGGCGAAGATCGGGTCGAGCGTGTGCCCCTGCGATCCGCCAAGGCCCGCCCCCTGGTCGAAGGCGGCCGCATCCCCCAGCGAGCGGCCGCGGCCGATGAAGGCGCGGCGGTCGGTCTCTGCCTCGGCCGCGGGGGTGATCGCGCCCTCGGGGCCGGCGACAAGATGGGCCAGATAGGCGGCCTTGCCGCGCGGGTCGCGCGGGCGGCGGCTGGCCACGATCAGCGCCCCGCCCTCTCGGATCTCGGTCTGGACGAACATCTTGGAAAAGGCCGGATGGGCCCGGTCGCTGGCCGGGTTGTCCAGCACGATCTCGCCATAGGACGTGACCTCGATGGTCTTGTCCGAGCCCGACCGGTTGCGCAGCGTCAGGCGGCGGCCGTCGGCATTCCCTTCGGTCGCGGCGATGACCTCCAGCCGGCTCTCGATGGCGTTGGCGGTCTTGAGGAATTCGGCCTTGTGGTCGGAAAAGACGACCGAGGACCGCTCGTCCGGGCCGGACCGGGGCGCATGGGTGGCCGACCACCATTCGCCCGACTGCACGTCGCGCATCATGATGAAGATGCCGCCGTCATCCAGCGCCGGATCGGGGGTCCAGCGGTTCAGCGCCGTCCCCCCCCGCATGGACCGGCCCGCCCCTGTCGAGGACAGGATCGTCGTGAAGGCCCCGCTCGAGATCAGGGCGACCTCGCGCGCGGCGCGGCCCGGTTCGGCCACGACGGTCTGGGTGTCGCCCACCACCGGCATCGCCCCCCGGCCCAGCCCCGCGGCCGAGGGCGCGCGGGTGACGGGCGTGATGTCGCGCGGGGATTTTTCCTGCAGCATCAGTTCGGATGCGCGCACCACCGCATCGGCGTGGAACCGTTCGCGGTGGATGCCGTCCATGACGGCATTGGCGATCGCCATGATCGACATGCCGTGGTGATGCGCCATGACGTTGCGCACGATCGCATGGCCCTGCCCGTCGCGCAGGCGGCTGGGGGCGAAATCCACCGCGTCGTAAAAGCCGAACGGCCCCTCGGCCCCCAGCTTGCGCAGCGCCGCCAGGTTGCGCGCGGCCGCCTGCGGGTCGATCTGCGCCGCCAGCATCGAGGCATAGGGCGCCACGACGTAATCGCCCCCCGTCCGCTTGATCGCCAGGGTCGGCACGCCGAAGGCGTAATACTGATAGTTCATGTCGCGGTCGCGCCCGTTGAAGGCGCTTTCCGAAATGCCCCAGGGCAGGCCGCGCGAGCGGCCCCAGTCCATCTGCACCTCGACCGCCATGGAGCTGGAATGGCTGAGGATGCCGCCCTGCCGTTCCTTGAGCAGCAGCGGCGGCATCAGGTATTCGAACATGCAGCCCGACCAGGACAGCAGCACCCCCTGATGCCCGAAGGTCGTGAAGGGGCGGCCCAGGCGCGTCCAGTGTTCCTTGCGGATGTCGCCCTTGGCGATGGCCAGAAAGCTGGTCAGGCGCGCCTCGGATGCCAGCAGGTCATAGCTGCTGTCGTCGAGCTGGTCGTCATTGGGCCGATAGCCGATCGACAGCAGCATCTTGTCGGTCTGCACCAGCATGGCGAAATCCATCTCGAACGCCAGCAGGCGCGCCCGTTCGGCCAGCAGGCGCACGCGTAGGGCAAAGCCTTCCAGCGCCTCGCGCCCCTCGGCGGCAGGGGTCAGCACGTCCGCCGCATCGCGGGCCAGCGCCTGCGCCCAGGCCAGCACCTCGGCCGCGCCGCCCTCGTCGGTGGCCGCGTCCAGATCGGTGGCAAGCCGCGCGATCTCGGCCGTGTACGAGACGAGCTGCCCGGCCGCGACCGAGGCCGCCGCCCCGCCCCCCCCGGTCTGCGCCAGCGCATCGGCGAACCCCTGCACCGCCCCGTCCAGCGCCGCGTTCAGATCGCGCAGCCCGCGGCGGTGGGGGGCCAGCGCCTCGATCTCGGCGCGCAGGTTGGCCAGCGTGTCGGCCAGCCCGGCCGTGCGGCGGCGGCGCACCGAGGGGGCATCGTCCGCCCAGCCCCGCAGCCCCCCCGCCAGCGCCACCAGCAGGCCCGCAAGGTTGCCGCTGTCCACCGTCGAGACATAGGGCGCGGGCAGGACGGCCAGCGTGCGCGTGTCGTACCAGTTGAAGAAATGGCCGCGAAAGCGCGCCATGCGTTCCATCGTCGTCAGCGTCGCCTCGATCCGTGCCAGCGCGGTGTCGAGGCCGATCCAGCCGAAGTCGTGCGCCGACATCACCGACATCAGGTAAAGCCCGATATTGGTGGGCGAGGTGCGTTCGGCCAGCTTGGGCGCGGGCGTCATCTGCCAGTTGTCGGGCGGCAGGTGATTGGTCTCCGGCCCCACGAAGGTTTCGAAATAGCGCCAGGTGCGCCGGGCGATGCGGCGCAGCTCGGCCTCGTCCGCGGGGTCGAGCGTCAGGCGGTCCCCTGTCGCCAGCGGCTGCGAGGCGCGGGCCATGATCCAGGGGGCGGCGATCCAGATGCCCCCGAACAGCAGCGCCAGCGGCAGCGCGGTCGGGTTCAGGGCCGCCGTCGCCAGGATGGCCGCCCCCCCGATCAGGGGCGAGGCGATCATGCGCCGGTATTCGGGGCGCATCCCGCCGCCGGCCCGGCCGGCATCGCGCGCGGTGGTCCATTCCAGCAGGTGCCGGCGGCTGACCGTCAGCCGCCACAGCGTGCGGGCGATTGCGTCGAGCGCCTGCCAGGCCTGATGCGCCGCCGTGGCCAGCCGCAGCGCCAGCTGCGTGACATAGGTCAGCGCATCGCGCAGCATGTGGCGCAGGTGATAATCCCACGAGACGCCGTATTGGGGATCGAGCACGCGCAGATCCACCTGCAGGATCGCGACCAGCGCCGTCACCAGGATCAGCCCGGCCTGCCACAGCATCGCATGATCGCCCCGCAGCAGCAGCCAGCCCGCGATCGAGGCCCCGACCCAGGCCGGCGCCACCAGCGAGCGGCGCAGGTTGTCCAGCATCTTGAACCGTGCCAGCCCGGTCAGCCCGTTGCCGGGCGCCGCGATCAGCGGCAGCAGCTGCCAGTCGCCGCGCATCCAGCGATGCTGGCGGCTGGCCTCGGTCGCATAGCGGATGGGGAAATCCTCGACCACCTCGACATCGGTGACGAGCGCCGCGCGCGCCAGGCTGCCTTCCAGCAGGTCATGCGACAGGATCGCGTTTTCCGGCATGCGCCCGGCCACGGCGCGTTCAAAGGCATCCACGTCATAGATGCCCTTGCCGGTGAAGCTGCCCTCGCCGGCGATGTCCTGATAAAGGTCGGACACGGTGAACACATAAGGGTCCAGCCCCCGGTTCACGGAAAAGATGCGCTGGAAGACCGACGCCTCGGCCCCGGTGGTCAGCGAGGGGGTCACGCGCGGCTGCATGATCGCATGGCCCTGCGCGACGGTGCCGTCGGCGCGGTGGACGGGGCGGTTGACCGGATGGGCCATCTTGCCGACCAGCGCCGAGACGGTGTCGCGCGGCAGGCGCGTGTCGCTGTCCAGCGTCACCACATAGCGGATGCCCTCGGGCGGGGTCGCGCCGGTGGGCACAAAGCTGGTGCCCGCATGGCCGCGCAGCAGCATGTTCAGTTCGGACAGCTTGCCGCGCTTGCGTTCCCAGCCCATCCAGACGCCTTCGGCGGGGTTCCACAGGCGCTTGCGGTGCAGCAGGAAAAAGCGCCGCACCCCGCCATGGTCATAGCGTTCGGCCAGCGCCTCGATCCGGGCGCGGGCATGGGCAAGCAGGCGCTGGTCGTCGGGCAGCGTCTCGCTGGGCGCGTCCTTCCAGTCGCTGAGCAGGGCAAAGCTGACATCGCCCAGCGGGTTGGCCAGGTAATGCGATTCCAGCATCTCGGCCAGCTCGTCGATCGCATCGACCGAGGTGATCATGCCGGGGATGACGACCAGCGTGCGCTGTTCGGGCGGCACGCCGGCGCGGAAATCATAGCTGGGCAGGCGCTGGGGGGGCACCGTGCGCGCGGCGATGAAGGCAAGCGCCTGCATCGCGGTATCCGAGGCCGGCACCGCCGCGAAGGCCAGCAGCAGCACCTGCCAGCCCGCCAGCCCGGCCGGCAGGATCATGCCCAGCGCCGCCGTCAGGACGGCGGTGATGGCGACCAGCGTGGCCAGCAGCGTCCACCAGCCGACCAGGCGGGGGGGCACGGCCAGCCGCTCACGCAGGCCGGGACGATAGCCGCAGGCGGCGCGAAAGGCGCGCGCCTGTGCCCCGACCAGCAGGTGCCCGACCTCGGCCGCCCCGCCCTGCCGGTCCCCGCCCTGCCGGTCCCCCTCCTGATGGCGTCCGCTCTCCTGCCCGCCCTCGTGTCGGCCGCCCGCGATGGCGCGCAGGGCGATTTCCGTCTCGGACAGGTCCGAACGGCGGGCGATGCGCTCGATGGCCGAGCGATAGCTGGCACGGGTGCCCTGGTCCAGGCGGCCGAACTCGCTGGCATCGGTCAGCAGCCTGTCAACATGGCTGACCCCCTCGAACCAGTCCAGCCAGTCGATCTCGCCGGTGCGGCGCAGGCTGCGGATGATGTTGCCGACCGTGACATTGCCCGAGGACTGGCGCGCATATTCCGACTGGACAGCCCGGTCGATCGCCTGCGTGCCGCCCAGCCGCCGTTCCAGCGCCACCAGCGCCCACTGGTTGTCCGGCCCGCTGTCGCGCAGGCGGTACAGCAGCTGCGCGGCCACCGTGTCGTCGGCGACCAGGCCGGCATTGGCCTCGATCACCGCGGTCGCCGCGGCGGCCCCGCCCGCGCCGGCAAGCTGGTCGGCCACCTCATTGGCCGCCTTGCGCCGCTCGCGCGCCAGCGACACCCGGTCGGACAGGCGGCGCAGATTCTCGACCAGCACATAGCGCAGGAAGGTCGGCACCGCCCACAGCTCGGCGATGGTCAGGGTATGGACCGACTGATAGCCGCGCAGGAAATCGGTCAGCCCCTCGGCCGTCACCTCGGAATTGGTGATGGCGATGAAATACCACGCGATCAGCAGCGCGCGCGGCACCTCGCCCCCGCCCGATAGCTGCACCCGCGGCAGGCGCGTCAGGAAGGCGGGCCCGAAGGCTTGGCGCAGCTGGCGCAGGTTTTCCTCGACCATGTGGTGGTTGTCGATCAGCCATTCGCCGGCCGGGGTGATCGTCTCGCCCCGTTCCTCGGCGGCGATGCCATCCAGATAGTTGCGCCGGATCGCAGCCTGGTTTTCGATCAGCCGCCGCACCGGACGGGCGGGCGCATCGGCAAGGTCGGGCCGGGGCGTGGCGGCAAGCTCGCGCCCCGCATCGTGCAGCGTGCGCCCTGTCCAGATGTCAAAGCGGATCGGCTGGGGCGGCACCTCCCATCCGGGGGGGCGGGGCGCGCCGGACCGGCCGAACAGGCGGGGCAGGCCCAGGCCCCCGGCGGGGGCCTTGCGGTCTGAGCGGCGTTGCGCGGTCGTCGGATGGATCGGCTGGCTCATGCTGTGTCCCGGACTGTCTTGCCCGAACCGTGCGGTGGCGGCGGGAAAAGCACAAGACCTGCCCCGCCGCGCGACAGGGCCGCCCGCACGCGCGGCCCTGTCGCGCGGCGTGCATCTGGGCTATGGCAGGGACGCCGCCGCCAAGGGAGCGTTCCGATGACCGACACCGCCCGCACCGTTCCGACCCAGCCGATCGAGGGGCAGAAGCCCGGAACCTCGGGACTGCGCAAGAAGACCCGTGTCTTCATGCAGCCGCATTATCTGGAAAACTTCACCCAGTCGGTGTTCGACGCCATCGGCGGCGTGCAGGGCAGGACGCTGGTTCTGGGGGGGACGGGCGGTTCTTCAACGACCGGGCCGTGCAGGTGATCCTGCGGATGGCCGCCGCCAATGGCGCGGCGCGGGTGATCGTGGGGCAGGGGGGGCTTTTGTCCACGCCCGCCGCCTCGAACCTGATCCGCGTCCGCGGGGCGGATGGCGGCATCATCCTGTCGGCCAGCCACAATCCCGGCGGCCAGGACGAGGATTTCGGGATGAAGTTCAACGGCCCCAATGGCGGGCCGGCGCCCGAATCGGTCACCGACGCGATCTTTGCGCGCAGTTGCGAGATCACCGGCTATCGCATTCTCGATGCGCAGGATATCGAGCTGTCGGCGCCGGGCGAGGCGTCGCTGGCCGGCATGGCGATCGAGATCGTCGATCCGGTCGCCGACTATGCCGCGCTGATGGAGCGGCTGTTCGATTTCGCCGCGATCCGGGATCTGTTCGCCTCGGGCTTTGCCATGCGCTTTGACGCCATGCATGCCGTCACCGGCCCCTATGCCCGCGAGATCCTTGAAAACCGCCTGGGCGCCGCGCCCGGCACCGTGGTCAATGCCGTGCCCAGCCCCGATTTCGGCGGCGGGCATCCCGACCCGAACCCGGTCTGGGCCAAGGATCTGCTCGACCTTATGATGGGCGAGGATGCGCCCGATTTCGGCGCCGCATCGGACGGCGACGGCGATCGCAACATGATCCTGGGCCGCGGCGTCTATGTCACGCCGTCGGACAGCCTTGCGGTGCTGGCGGCCAATGCAACCCACGCGCCGGCCTATGCGGGCGGGCTGGCGGGCATCGCCCGCTCGATGCCGACCAGCCGCGCCGCCGACCGGGTGGCCGAGCGGCTGGGCATCGAGATGCACGAGACGCCCACGGGGTGGAAGTTCTTCGGCAACCTGCTCGATGCCGGGCGCGTCACCATCTGCGGCGAGGAATCGGCCGGGACCGGGTCGGACCATGTGCGCGAAAAGGACGGGCTGTGGGCGGTTCTGCTGTGGCTGAACATCCTGGCCGCGCGCCGCCAGCCGGTCGCCGAGGTGATGGCGGCGCACTGGTCCGAATATGGCCGCAACTATTACAGCCGCCATGATTACGAGGCGGTGGCCGCCGACAGCGCCAACGCGCTGATGGACCGGCTGCGCTCGATGGCCGAGGGGCTGGCCGGCCAGTCCTTTGCCGGCATGACGATCGAGGCGGCGGATGATTTCGCCTATCACGACCCGGTGGACGGCTCGTCCTCGGCCCGGCAGGGGTTCCGGGTGATGTTCACGGATGGTAGCCGCGTCGTGTTCCGCCTGTCGGGCACCGGTACCGAGGGCGCGACGCTGCGCGTCTATCTGGAACGCTATGCCGGCCAGGGTCAGCGCCATGATCTGCCGGTGGACGAGGCGCTGGCCCCCGTGATCGCCGCGGCCGAGGAACTGGCGCAGATCGCCGCCCATACCGGCCGGCCGCGCCCCGATGTCATCACCTGATCGGCGCAAGGCGGGGCCGGGGCGCGGCGCATGGCCGCCGCCCGGCCCTGCCGCTGTGCCTTGGCCCGCGGCTTCGCAAAAGCGTCACCCTGCCGCCATATGTTCATTCGACAGCGCGCACCGGACAGGGTAACTGGCCGCAGGCGCCCGAAAGAAAGGAAGTCCAGAGATGCGGATCGCGGTTCTTGGCGGTGACGGCTTTGTGGGATGGCCCACTTCGCTGCACCTGTCTGCCTTGGGGCACGAGGTTCATATCCTCGACAACCTGTCGCGCCGCTGGATCGACACCGAACTGGGCGTGCAGTCGCTGACCCCGATGGATTCGATCCAGGAACGCTGCCGCATCTGGAAACAGGAAAGCGGCAACACGATCCATTTCCACCTGCTGAACCTTGCCAAGGAGTACGAGCGGGTGAAGCAGTGGTTCGCCGAATACCGCCCCGACGCCGTGATCCATTTCGCCGAACAGCGCGCCGCGCCCTATTCGATGAAGACCGACCGCCACAAGGTCTATACCGTCGATAACAACGTCAATGCGACGCACAACATCCTGGCGGCGCTGGTGGAAACCGGCATCGACGCGCATCTGGTCCATCTGGGGACGATGGGCGTCTATGGCTATTCCAGCGTCGGCGCGCCGATCCCCGAAGGCTATCTGGATGTCGAGATCGACACCCCTTCGGGCAAGAGGGCGCAGCAGATCCTCTATCCCACCCGCCCCGGTTCGGTCTATCACATGACCAAATCGCTCGATCAGATCCTGTTCCAGTTCTATGCCCAGAATGACGGGCTGCGCATCACCGACCTGCATCAGGGCATCGTCTGGGGCACCCATACCGACCAGACGCGCCGGCACGAACAGCTCATCAACCGCTTCGACTATGACGGCGATTACGGCACGGTGCTGAACCGTTTCCTCATCCAGGCGGCGATCGGCTATCCGCTGACCGTCCACGGCACGGGCGGGCAGACGCGCGCCTTCATCCACCTGCAGGACTGCGTGCGCTGCATCGAACTGGCGCTGGGCGATGCGCCCAAGGCCGGCGAGCGCGTGCGCATCTTCAACCAGATGACGGAAACCCACCGGGTGCGCGACCTGGCGCAGCTGGTTGCCCGCATGGCCGGGGCCGAGGTCAAGTTCCTGCCCAACCCCCGCAAGGAGGCCGACGAGAACGAGCTGATCGTGACCAACGACCAGTTCCTCTCGCTGGGGCTGAACCCTACCACCCTGCAGGAGGGCCTGCTGGCCGAGGTGGTGGACGTGGCGCGCAAATATGCCCACCGCATCGATCGCAGCCGCGTGCCTGCGGTGTCCGCCTGGACGCGCGACATCGCCCGCCGGGTCGATCACGACCCCGAGGGCAAGCGGCTCAAGGCGGTCTGATGGGGCGTGCCGGCCCTGATCATCGGGTGATCCATGGCGCCGGCCGGGCGCGGCCGGGCGCCCTGCATGGCGAGGCGCCCGAGGCCGGGGCGATCGCCTGCGGGGCGGGCCTTGCCGATCGCCCCGCCGATCGGCAGCCGGACAGGCACGGGACGGATGTCCGGGCGGCGCTGGCCCGCGATCCGGCAAGGCCAGGGCGCAGCGCCCTGTGCCTTGCCCGCACCGCCATCCCGGCCGCGGCCGCGGCGCATCCCGCCGCCCGTGGCTTCGCGGCGGCCCGCCACGGCGCGCCTGGCGCGGGCGAAAGCCCTGCTTGCCGCGATCCTGATGGCTCGCTGGCCGAACCGAGCGCCCGCCCGTGACCGGCTGGACCGCAGACCGACCCGCGCGGGGCGACCGGGCCTTCGTTACCCTCGTGACCAATGCGGATTATGCGCTGGGCGCAAGGGCGCTGGTGCGCTCCATCCTGTTGTCGGGGACGGATGCGGATATCTGCGTGCTGCACACCGATGTCGCGCCGGCCGATCTGGCCCCGCTGTCGGCACTGGGCGCGCGGCTGGTGCGCTGCGCGCTGCTGCCGACGAGCGAGGCGTTCAACACCGCCCATGCGCGGGACGCGCTGCATGGGCGGGCAGCCTTCACCAAGGGGGAAAAGCCGCCCTTCCACACGCCGCTGGACAATTTCGCCAAGCTGCGGCTGTGGCAGCTTGATTACGCGCGCGCCGTCTTCATCGACGCCGACGCGCTGGTGCTGCAGAACGTGGACAGGCTGTTCGATTACCCCCAGTTCTGCGCGGCCCCGAACGTCTATGAAAGCCTTGCCGATTTCCACCGCATGAATTCGGGCGTGTTCACGGCGCGCCCCGATCCGGCGACCTTTGCGGACATGCTGGCGCGGCTGGACGTGCCGGATGCGTTCTGGCGGCGCACCGACCAGACATTTCTGGAAAGCTATTTCCCCGACTGGCACGGCCTGCCGGTGTTCTGCAACATGCTGCAATATGTCTGGTTCAACCTGCCCGGCCTGTGGCGCTGGCAGGATGTGAAGATCCTGCATTTTCAATATGAAAAGCCCTGGCAGGACCATGCCAAGGCCGACCGCCTGCGCCCCCTGATCGATCTGTGGCGCGCCTATGCGGGGGATGGGCCGGTCCCGGACAGCCGCAGCCTGCCCGACCCGGCATGAGGATCGCGCTGACCGGCGCAAGCGGGCTGGTCGGGCGCTTTGTGGCGCAGGCCCTGGCGGCGGCCGGGCATCAGGTCGATCCGCTGCCCGGCTGGCGGCTGGGCCGCCCCGCGGCGCTGGACGGGGCGGATGCGCTGGTCCATGCCGCCTTCTCCCATGTCCCCGGCCGCTATCGCGGCGGCGAGGGCGATGACCCCGCCGGCTTTGTCGCACTGAACCGCGACGGCTCGTTGCAGCTGCTCCAGGAGGCGCGGGCCGCTGGGGTGGGGCAGGCGGTCTTTCTGTCCTCGCGCGCGGTCTATGACGCGCTGCCAGCCGGCACGCCCCTGCCCGACGGGACCGGGGCTGCCGCCGAAAGCCTTTACGGCCGCATCAAGGCCGAGGTCGAGGATGGGCTGGCGGCGCTGGTCGCCCCCGGTTTCGCCCCCGCCAGCATCCGCGCGACCGGCATCTATGGTCCGGGGCCGGGGCACAAATGGGCCGGCCTCTTTGCCGACTACCGCGCGGGCCGCCCCGTCCCGCCCTGCCGGGGGACGGAACTGCATGGCGGGGATCTGGCCGCGGCGGTGCTGCTGGTGCTGGGCGCGCGGGGGCAGGGCAGCTTCAACGCCTCGGACCTGCTGGTGGACCGGCACGACTTGCTGGCCGAGGTGCGGCGCCTGACGGGCAGCCCCCATCCCCTGCCGCCGCGCGCCGACACGCCCGTGTCGGTCATGTCCTGCGAGCGTCTGGCGGCGCTCGGCTGGCGGCCGCGCGGCATGGACGGCCTGCGCGCCGCGCTGCCCGCGATGCTGGATTCGGGCGGCTAGAAATATCCCGGGGTGCGGGGCAGAGCCCCGCTTACTTCGCCGGCCCCGGTTCCGGCCGCCTGACCCCGAACACCACGCAATACAGCGCCGGCACGAACAGCAGCGTGATCAGCGTGCCGGCGATGATCCCGCCCATCATGGCAAAGGCCATCGGACCCCAGAACACCTGCCGGGAAATGGGGATCAGCGCCAGGCTGGCCGCCGCCGCCGTCAGCAGGATCGGCCGGGCGCGGCTGTCGGATGCCTCGAACACCGCATCCCATTTGGACCGGCCCGCGGCGCGCAGCATCTCGATCTCGTGCACCAGGATGATCGAGTTTCGGATCAGGATGCCGATCAGGGCGAGAATCCCGAGGATGGCCACAAAGCCCATCGGCACCCGGAACGGCACCAGCGCGGCCACCACGCCGATCAGGCCCAGCGGCGCGGCCGCAAAGACAATCAGCGCCAGGCGGAAGCTTTGCATCTGGATCATCACCAGCGTCGCCATGATCAGCAGCATCAGCGGCACCACCGCCGCGATCGGCCGCTGGCTTTCGCCCGAGGTTTCGGCGGTGCCGCCCACGACGATGCGGGTGTCGGCGGGCAGCGTGCGGGCATAGGCCGCCACGCGGTCCGCCAGCGCCGCGACCAGCGTGGCGGGCTGGTCGCGGCCGGTGATGTCGGCCTTGACCGTCACGGTCGGCATCCCGTCGCGCTGCATGATGATGGGCTGCTCTGTCTCATAGCTGAGCCGCGCAAGGGCGGCCAGCGGGATGGGGGTGCCGGTCGTCGTGGACAGCTCGAGGTTCTGGATCGATTCGAGCGACTGGCGATCGGTCTCGATGCCGCGCGCGACCACGTCGATCAGGAAGATGCCGTCGCGCATCTGCGTGACGACCTTGCCCGAATACAGCGCCGCCAGCGCATTGGCGATGTCGGTGCTGGACAGGCCCAGCTTGCGCGCCCGGTCCTGATCCACCTCGACACGCACGACGCGGGCCGGCTCGCTCCAGTCCAGGGCGATGTCGCGCAGGCGCGGCTCGCCCGCCATGATCGAGGCGAGGCCCCGCGCCGCATCGCGGGCCGCATCCGGCCGGGGGGCGCTGACCCGATATTGCACCGGCTTGCCGACCGGCGGGCCGATTTCCAGGTTCTTGACATAGACATCGGTGCCGACCATCTCGGCCGCCGCAAAATCGGCCAGCCTGGCCTTGAGCGCGTCGCGCGCCGCGAGGTCGGCGGTCTGGATGACCATCTGCCCCATGAAGGGCCCCGGCGTCGGCACGTCCATCGCCAGCACGAAGCGCGGCGCCCCCTGTCCGACATAGCTGGTCCAGAACTGCGCCTCGGGCTGCTGGCGCAGGAAGGCGTCCAGCTGCGCGACCGAGGCGTCGGTCCGGGCGATCGAGGCATTGTGGCGTTCGGTCACGTCGATCAGCACCTCGGTCCGGTCCGAGGTGGGGAAGAACTGCTGCTCGACGAACTGCATGGCCCAGACCGAGCCGCCAAAGGCCGCCAGGGTCACGATCACCGTGATCCAGCGGAACCGCATCGCCAGCCGCAAAAGGCCGTTGAACATCCGGCGCAGCCAGCCGGCCCGCTGTTCGTGATGCGCCATCCGCGCGGGCAGGAACGTCACCCCCAGCAGCGGCGCGAACAGCACCGCCACGATCCATGACACCAGCAGCGACACGGCGATGACGACGAACAGCGAAAAGGTGAACTCGCCCGCGGCCGAGCTGTTCAGCCCGATCGGGATGAAGCCCGCCACCGTCACCAGCGTGCCCGACAGCATCGGAAAGGCGATCGAGGTCCAAGCATAGCTGGCCGCCTCGGTGATGCTGTCGCCCTGTTCCAGGCGCGAGATCATCGTCTCGATGGCGATCATCGCATCATCCACCAGCAGCCCCAGCGCGATGATCAGCGCCCCCAGCGAGATGCGCTGCAGGGTGATCCCGTAGATGTCGAGGATGATGAAGGTGATGGCCAGCACCAGCGGGATCGTCAGCGTCACGACAAAGCCGGCCCGCAGGCCCAGGCTGACGAAGCTGACGACCAGGACGATGCCCACCGCCTCGGCCAGGGCGCGGACGAAATGGCCCACCGCTTCCTTGACCACATGGGGCTGGTCGGCGAACTTGTGCATCTGGATTCCGACGGGCAGGTCGGCGGCGATCCTGTTCATCATCTCGTCGAGCTGCGCGCCATAGGTCTGGATGTTCTCGCCCTCGCGCATGGCGACCTGCAGGCCGATCGCCTCCTGCCCGTTATAGCGGAACAGGGTCGCGGGCGGGTCCGCATAGCCGCGCCGCACCGTCGCCACATCCCCAAGGCTGAAGAAGCGATCGCCGATCCGCAGGTTCACGGCCGCGATGGCATCCGCCGTGTCGAACTGGCCGCCCACCCGCACCAGCACCTGTTCCGGGCCTGCCTGCACGACGCCCGACTGGGCGATGGCGTTCTGCGCGGCCAGCGTTTCCACCACCTGGGCCTGGCTGATCCCCAGCGCGGCCAGCCGCACCGACGAGAATTCAAGATAGATCTGTTCCTCGCGCACGCCCAGCAGGCCCGTCTTGCCCGCGGCGGGCATCGCCTGCACCTGCTTGCGGATGTCCTCGACCCGGTCGCGCAGCTCGCGCTGGGAAAAGCCGTCGGCGGTGAAGGCATAGACATTGCCATACACGTCGCCGAAATTGTCGTTGAACTGAAAGCCGGCGAATTCCTGCGGAAACTCGGGCCGGATGTCGTTCATCATGTTGCGCACGCGCAGCCATGTCCGGGCCACCTCGTCGCCCCTGACGGTGGGCAGCAGCTCGACATAGACCACCGCCTGGCCCGGCCGCGTGACCGAACGCGTGAACTTGAGCGCGTCAAGCTCCTCAAGCTTTGTCTCGATCCGGTCAGTGACCTGGTCGATCGTGTCCTGAATGGTCGCGCCGGGCATCGAGGCCGAGATGACCATCACCTTGATGGTGAAGTTGGGATCTTCCTCGCGGCCGAGATTGCGATAGGCCATGAACCCGGCCAGCATCGACATGATCAGCAGGAACCACACCAGCGAACGGTGGTGCAGCGCCCAGTCGGACAGGTTGAATCGGTGCGTCTCGCTCATGGGTCCACCCTGCGGCCCACGGCCTGCCCTTCGCTCAGCGAATGAACGCCGCGCGTCACCACCTCGTCGCCCGCCTTCAGCCCGTCGAGGATCTGCGTGCGCCCGCCCGCCGTCTCGCCCGGCTGCACGGGGCGCAGCGCGACGCTTGCCGCCTCGCCCTGGCGCGTCACCTGCCAGACCGCGCTGCCCGCCGGCGTCACCACCAGCGCCCCGGCCGGAACCGTCAGGCGCGTGGCGCCCGATCCTTCCGCCCGCGCCCGCACCAGGCTGCCCAGCCTCAGATCGGTATCGTCGGGCAGGGTGATGAAGACGCGCCGCGTGCGCGTCTGCGGATCGGCGACGGGGTCGATGCGCGTGACCGTGCCCGCGACCGGGCGCTCGCCCTCGCTGTCGCGCCAGACGAGGAAGCGGGTGCCGGGCTTGACGCCGCGCAGCTGCGCCTCGATCAGGTCGATGCGCGCCTCGATCCGGTCCTCGCTGGACAGGGTCATGATCGGATCGCCCGCCGCCACCACCGCGCCCGGCGCCGCCTTGACGGCCGAGATCACCCCGGCGATCGGCGCGGTCATCACGGCAAAGCTCTGGGCATCGCGGGCGCTTTCAAGTTGGGCGCGGGCCTGCGCAACCGTCGATTGCGCCGCGGTCAGCGCCTGTTCGGCCGTTTCCAGCTGGGCGGTCGAGGCGACGTTGCGCCGCGCCAGGGCGCGGGCCCGTTCGGCCGTGTTCCGGGCGGTTTCAAGATTGACCTCGGCGGCGGCGACCGCGGCCTTGGCGGCGCGGGTGGTGCTGGCCAGATCCTCGGGGTCGAGCCGGGCCAGCAGGTCGCCCTGCCGCACCCGGTCCCCCACATCGACCGGCCGTTCGATCATCCGGCCCAGCGTCTGGAAGGCCATCTGCACCTCGGTCGCCGCGACGATGACGCCGGGGATGGTGCGTTCCTGCTGGGCGGTATCGGTGACGAATTCGGTCACGACAGGGCGGGGGGGGCGGCGGGGGCATCCGCCTGCGCGCGAGTGCCCGCAAAGGGCAGCGACAGGGCCGCCGCCGGCAGCGGCGCCGCAAGCGCCAGCATCAGCGCCGCGGCGAGTGCGGGCACAATGTCACGTCGGCCTATCGGTGGTGTCGTCATTTTCGTGCTTTTCCGGGGGCAACGGGACGACCGGGATACATCAGCTGCGATCCCTCGCCCACCACCACGTCACCCGGCGACAGCCCGGCGCTGACGACAAGCTGTTCGGTGCCATAGCGTTCAAGCGTCACCTGCGCGATGCTGACGGTGTTGTCGGGGCCGATTTTCCAGACGGCCGGCCCGTCGCCGGTGGCCGTCAGGGCGGTCCAGGGCAGCTCGATGCCGCTGCCGACCGGCAGGTGGACGGTGCCGACCACCGCCGCGCCCAGCAGCGAGGGATCGAGCGCGCCCTCGATCGCGACGCGGACGGTGACCGCCCCGGTGGCGGAATCGACCAGCGGCGATATCTCACTGACCCTGCCGGCAAGATGCCGGTCGGGATGATCGATCGGGCGCAGCTCGACCATGGCGCCGGGGGCCCGGCCCAGCAGGGGCGAATCGGGGATGTGGAACACGGCCTCGGACCCGGTCAGGGCGGCCAGCGACAAGATCGGCTGCGCCGCGCCCACGACCTGTCCCGGCTCGGCCATGCGGGCTGTCACCACGGCGTCCTGCGGGGCCTTCAGGATGGTATCCTCGGCCGCGCGGCGGGCCTGATCGGCCGCGGTGCGCGCGCCCTCAAGCTGGCCCTGTGCCGAAGACAGCGCCTGCTGCGCGGCATCGCGCGCGGCGCGCGTGCCCACCCCCCGGCCCAGCAGGGCCGCGGCCCGGTCGGCGGCCTGACGGGCCTGCAGCACGGCCGCCTGCGCCGCCGCCACGCCCGCCACGGTGCGGGCCAGCGCCTGCTGCTGCTGGACGCCGTCGGTGCGGGCAAGCGGCTCGCCGGCGCTGACGCGGTCGCCCGCCTCGACCATGATCTCGACGATCCGCCCCCCGCTGGGAAAGGACAGCTGGATGCTGTCCCTGGCCTCGACCGTGCCGGTCAGGCGGGCAGAGAATGTCAGCGGCTGGCGCACGACGTTCACATATTCCACCTTCAGCGGATCGACCGGGGCGGCGGCGTCCTGGGCCCGTGCCGGGGCAGCCAACATGGTTCCCAGCAGGAGCGCAGGCAGGATAAAGGGCTGCGTCGTCATGCGATTCACCATCTGTTCGCGCCATAAGATGACAGCCCGTGCCTGATGAAAAGACCATCCTCAGGTCACGGCGGCGCGCTGATGGTATTCGGGGCGATCCCAGCTGGCGCTGCGCAGGATGCCGGCCAGCCGGTCCACCGCGCCTTCGACATCGGACATGTCGTTGAACAGGGGCGCAAAGCCGAAGCGCAGCACGTCGGGCGCGCGGAAATCGCCGACCACGCCCTGGGCGATCAGCGCCTGCATGACGGCATGGGCCTGCGGATGGCGCAGGCCGACCTGGCTGCCGCGCCGGGCCGGATCGCGGGGCGAATGCAGCGTGACGCCGGGGCACGAGGCGTCGATGCCGGCGATGAAGGCCTCGGTCAGCGCGACCGAACGGGCGCGCAGATCGGCCATCTGCACGCCCTCCCACACGTCAAGCGCGGCGTCCAGCGCCGCCAGCGCGATGACAGGGGGCGTGCCGACGCGCATCCGCTCGATCCCCGCGCCGGGGCGATAGTCGCCGTCAAAGGCAAAGGGCGCGGCATGGCCCATCCAACCCTGTAGGCAGGGCTGCGCAGCCTCGGCATGGCGCGGATGCACCCAGATGAAGGCGGGCGAGCCGGGGCCGCCGTTCAGGTATTTGTAGGTGCAGCCGACCGCGAAATCGGCGCCCGCGCCCAGCAGGTCCACATCCACCGCCCCCGCCGAATGGGCCAGATCCCACACCGCCAGCGCGCCGGCCTCATGCGCCCGCGCGGTCAGGGCGGCCATGTCGTGACGCCGCCCGGTGCGGTAATCAACCTCGGTCAGCATCAGCACGGCAAGGTCGGGGCCGATGGCATCGGCCACATCCTCGGGGGCCACCACGCGCAGCTCGGCCCCGGTGACGCGCGCCAGCCCCTGCGCGACATAGAGGTCCGAGGGAAAGTTGCCGCTGTCGGACAGGATGACCCGGCGGCCGGGGTTGAGCGCCAGCGCCGCGGACAGGGCCTGGAACACCTTGATCGACAGCGTGTCGCCCATGACGACCTGCCCCTCGGCCGCGCCGATCAGGGGCGCGATGCGGTCGCCGACGCGGCGCGGCTGGACATACCAGCCGGCCCTGTTCCAGCCGCCGATCAGCATCTGCGCCCATTCGTCCCGCATCATCGCCGCCACGCGCTCGGCCGCCGCCACCGGCATCGGGCCCAGCGAATTGCCGTCCAGATAGATCACCCCCTGCGGCAGGTGAAAGGCGGCGCGGGTGCGGGCAAAGTCGGTCAAGGCAGGGTTTCTTCGTTGCAGGCGCAGGGGGGGGCGTGGGGTCTCAGCCGTTCAGCTGATAGGCCAGTCCCATCTGTTCGATGTCAAGGTCGCGTTCGAGATTGTGCAGGACCTCGTCCTCGATCTGCCCGGCCCGGTGCAGGCGGATCAGTTCGGCCCGCGCCGCGTCGATCGACCGGTTCAGCAGGTCGAAATGCCGGACCAGCCTTGGATAGGACTGTTCGTGATTGTGGACGAACTGTTCGGTCGCGGCCACCCGCATCTGCGCCTGGTCCAGCAAATGGGCGTGAACGAGGCTGCCGTTGGGGCCGTAGGCGTTCTGTTCGATCACCGCAAGGCGCACGCGGGCCAGGGCGGTTTCAGCCTCGGCCAGGCTCATCGGGGCGGGGGGCTCCAGATCCTGCGGCTTGACCCAGCCGATCAGCGCGGCAAGGCTGGTGCCCTGCACCACGACCGTGGCAAAGATCACCGCAAAGGCGGCGACCAGCATTAGATCGCGCCCCGGCATCGTTTCAGGCAGCGTCAGCGCGATCGCCAGCGTCACCCCGCCCCGCATGCCCGCCCAGCCAAGCACGGCTGCCTGCCGCATGCCCAGCGGGCGCGCCCCGCGCATCCCGGCGCGGCTGAGCAGCGCCCGCATCCCGTCGGTTGCGAAGATCCACACGAAGCGGGCAAGGATCACCGCCAGCACCACCCCCGCCAGCGGCACCGCCATGGTCGAGGCGACCGCCCCCATGCCTCCCATCCGGTCCACCACGTCGCGCAGTGAAAAGCCGATTAGGATGAACACCATCGCCTCGAGCACGAAGACCAGCACGCTGTTGAAGGCGATGCCGCGCAGCCTGACCGCGGCGGAAAAGATGACATGCTGATACCAGCCCATCACCAGGCCCGCCGTCACGGTCGAGATCACGCCCGATACGTGCAGCCGCTCTCCTGCCAGATAGGACAGCCAGGACAGCAGAAGGCTGACCAGCAGGGTCAGCGTCTCATCGCGCATCCGCCTTGCGACGACCACCCAGGCCGCGCCCGCGGCCAGGCCGACCAGCACGCCGCCGAGGAACAGGCGGGCGAAATCGGCCGCGACGGCGCCCGCGTCGAACACCCCGCTAAGCGCGGCGGCGACGGCAAAGCGGAACAGCACCAGCCCGGTGGCATCGTTGACCAGGCTTTCGCCCTCGATCAGGGCGGTCAGGCGGCGCGGCAGGGTGACGCTTTGCAGCACCGCCCGCGCCGAGACGGCATCGGGCGGCGAGACGATCGCCCCCAGCGCAAAGCAGGCCGCCCATGGCAGCGAGGGCACCAGCCAGTGCGTCACCACCCCCACGGCCAGGGTGGTGAAGACCACCATCCCGATCGCCAGCGACAGGATGCCCGGCAACTGCCGCCCGAACCGCCCCAGCGATGTGGAAAACGCCCCGTCCATCAGCAGCGGCGGCAGGAACAGCACCAGCACCAGATCGGGGTCGGCGACGAAATGCGGCAGGCCCGGCACAAAGGCCAGCGCCCCGCTGCCCACCAGCAGCGCCGCCGAAGGCGGCAGCCGCAATGTCAGCGCCAGCCAGTAAAGGCCGACGATGACCGTCAGCAGCGCAAGCGTCAGTTCAAAGGTGTCGGCAACGCTCATTCTGGTGCCCCTTGATGGTGCAGGCCGTGGCGAAGGGCCGGGGGGCGCTCGCGCCTAGCCCTCGATACGGGAAAAATCGGCGATGCGGCGGCCGGTTTCGCGGATGCGGTGCAGCAGGTTCAGGCGGTTTCGGCGCACCATCTGGTTGTCGGTGTTGACCTGCACCGAGCCGAAGAAGGCGTCGATGGGCGCGCGCAGGGCGGCGATGGCCGACATGGCGGCGGGGAAATCCTCGGCCTGCATGGCGGCCTCGATCCGCGGCTCGGCGGCATCGAGCGCGGCGAACAGGGCGCGTTCGGCATCGGTTTCGGCGAATTTGGGGTCGGCGCCGAACGAGTATTCCACGCCGTCCTTGTCCTCGGCCTGCGCCAGGATGTTGGCGGCGCGTTTCAGCCCTTGCAGCAGGTTGGTCCCGTCCTCGGTCGCCAGCATCGCGTTCAGCGCGGTGGCGCGGGCCACGACGAGCGTCAGGTCATCGCTGCCCGGCATCGCCAGCACCGCGTCGATCACGTCATGGCGGATGCCCTGTTCGCGCAGGTGGACCTTGAGGCGGTCATGGAGGAAGGCGAGGAGGTCGGAGTTGAGACGATGAAGTCGGTCATCACCGGAGACAATCCGGTTTTCGCCACCAGCACCGTCTGCGTCCAAGTCGTCAAAAACTGTGCCGTAAAAGTCCCGAACTCTATCTTCGAGCAGTGCTTGGCGGAAATCCTCAAAAGATAGACAATGCTCAACAACCCCAGTTTGTGGGTCTGGCACACCGAGCCGCCGCCAATCTTTCGCAGGCCCCGATTGGGAGGAGTGAACGGCAATACCCTCTGACAACGTGGAGTAATACCAGCACCCGGAAGAAGCAGATTGGACTATCTGATTCACCCCGACCCGCACCCCATTCCCCAGCACCAGCCGGATCACCCCCAGCGCCGCCCGGCGCAGCGCATAGGGGTCCTTGCTCCCGGTCGGCTTTTCGTCGATTGCCCAGAACCCGGTCAGCGTGTCCAGCTTGTCGGCCAGCGCGACCGCCACCGACACAGGGGCCGAGGGCACCGCGTCGCTTGGCCCCAGCGGCGAATAATGGTCGCGGGCGGCGTCGGCCACCGCCGCATCCAGCCCGGCCTCCAGCGCGTAATAGCGGCCCATCGTGCCCTGCAATTCGGGGAATTCGCCCACCATCGCGGAACGCAGGTCGAGTTTCGCGACCCGCGCGGCCTGTTCGGCCAGCGCGGGATCGGCGCCCACCGCCGGCGCGATCTCGCGGGCCAGGGCGGCGATGCGCTCGATCCGATCGTGCTGGGAACCCAGCTTGGCGTGGAAGGTCACGGCCTTCAGCCCCTCGGCCCAATCCTTCATCCCCGCCTTTGCCTCGCGCAGGTCGTTCGACCAGAAGAAAGCCGCGTCCGACAGCCGGGCGGCCAGCACGCGCTGGTTGCCGTGCAGGATCGTCGCGCCCTGGTCGGGCGTCTCGATATTGGCGACGGTGACATAGCCCTCGATCCGGCCCGTCGCCGGGTTGCGGGCCGACAGGAACTTCTGGTGTTCCTTCATCGAGGTCTGCAGCACCTCGGACGGCAGCGACAGGAAGCGCTCCTCGATCACGCCCATCAGCGGCACCGGCCATTCGACAAGGCCCGCCAGCTCGGTCATCAGCGCGTCGTCGGGCACGATCTCCCACCCGCGGGCAAAGGCGAGGTTCGCGGCCTCTTGCCGGATCGCGGCCTCGCGTTCGGCGGGGTCCAGCATGACACGCGCACGGCGCAGTTTCGCGGCATAATCGTCAAAGCCCGTCACGCTGAACGCATCGGGCGCCATGAAGCGGTGGCCGCGCGTGGTATCGCCCGCCGTGATGCCGTCAACCGTCAGCGGCACGACCTGCGCCCCCGCCTCGTCGGTCAGCAGCGCGATGATGGAATGCAGCGGGCGGACCCAGCGCAGGGTGCCGGAACCCCAGCGCATCGACTTGGGCCAGGGAAAGTCGCGGATGGTGCGTTCCAGCACCTCGGCCACGATCGCGGCGGCGGGGCGGCCGGGGCGGGTGATGACGGCGAAATACACCTCGGCCTTCTTGTCGGCGCGGCGTTCCAACTGATCGAGGGTCAGGCCGGTCGAGCGCAGGAAGCCCTGCAGCGCCGCATCGGGGGCGTCGGTGCGCGGGCCCTTGCGTTCCTCGCGCACGGGTTTGCTGGCCGCGTCCAGCCCCTCGACGGCCAGCGCCAGGCGGCGGGGCGTGGAAAAGGCCCCGGCGCTGCGATAGGTCAGGCCGGCATCGACCAGCCCCTCCGTCACCAGCCGTTGCAGATCCTGACGCGCGCGGGCCTGCATCCGGGCGGGGATCTCTTCGCTGAAAAGCTCGATCAGCAGGTCCATCAGTCCATCACTCCGCGTTCCGGGGTCTTGTCGTTGATCTGCTGCCAGCCAAAGGCGCGCCCGTCGGGATAGACGGCGATGATGCGGTCCACGTCGGGGCGCATCTCGGGCTGGACCAGCCGCGCGGTTGCCGCGCCGCTGGCCAGATCGGCGGTCAGGCGGCCTGCGTCATAACAGGAAAACCAGCCCGGCCCGATCAGCGGGGTCGGCTTGTCGAACACGGGCAGGGCTGCGGCCGCGGCGGGGTCGAGCGTCATGCAGGCGCGCCACTTGATCGGGGACGAGCTGCCGTCGATCCCCTGGAAATCGCGCAGCGCAAGGCTGACCGGCGCGCCATCCGCCGCCACCGCCGCCAGTTCCCCCTGCGGCGGCAGGCGGTCATAGAAGGCGTATTCCTGTGCATACCACATCCCCGCCCCGGCCCCCAGCGCCGACAGAACCAGGGCCGAGGCGAGCAGCTTGCCGGCGGTCACGCTCACGCCGGCATTCCCCCGGTGGCGGCGTCGGTCGTCATGAACAGGTCGGCGCAGCGTTTGGCCAGCGCCCGGACGCGTCCGATATAGGCCTGCCGTTCAGTGACCGAGATCACGCCGCGCGCGTCCAGCAGGTTGAACAGGTGGCTGGCCTTGATCGCCTGGTCATAGGCCGGATGCGCCATCGGGATACGCCGGCCCGCGCTGTCGGTTTCGGCGGCATCGAGGATGCGGGCGCATTCCGCCTCGGCGTCCTTGAAATGGGCCAGCAGCATGTCGGTGTCGGCCTGATCGAAGTTCCAGCGCGAATATTCGCGTTCCGTCTGGCGGAAGATGTCGCCATAGCTCAGCGGGATCGGCGCGTCGGGGCTGTTGAAGGGCATGTCCATGACATGCTCCACCCCCAGCACATACATGGCAAGGCGCTCGAGCCCGTAGGTCAGCTCGCCCGAGACGGGGCGGCAGTCATGGCCGCCGACCTGCTGGAAATAGGTGAACTGGCTCACCTCCATCCCGTCGCACCACACCTCCCATCCCAGGCCCCAGGCGCCGAGGGTCGGGGATTCCCAGTCATCCTCGACAAAGCGGACATCGTGGATCATCGGATCGAGGCCGATGGCCCGCAGGCTGCCCAGATACAGGTCCTGCAGGTTGGGCGGGCTGGGTTTGATGATGACCTGATACTGGTAATAGTGCTGCAACCGGTTCGGGTTCTCGCCATAGCGCCCGTCGGTCGGGCGGCGCGAGGGCTGGACATAGGCCGCCGCCCAGGGGCGCGAGCCCAGCGAGCGCAGGGTGGTCGCGGGATGAAAGGTGCCGGCCCCGACCTCCATGTCATAGGGCTGCAGCACCGCGCAGCCGGTCGCCGCCCAATAGGATTGCAGCCGCAGGATCACATCCTGAAAACAGCGCGGGCGGTCGTCGTGGGTCTGGGGGCTGGTCATCAGGCGCGGCCTTTCGCATAACTGACGCGAATTGAGGCCGCTGATAGGTCAGGGCCGGGTGCGGGTCAATCTGCCCCCCCAGGAAAGGGACGCCGATGCGCAAGCTTGTCACTCTGATCGCCGCCGCGCTGCCCGCTGCCGCCGCCGTCCCGGCATGGGCCGAACAGGTCGTGCTGCGGATCGAGGCGCGGCGCGCCGCGCAGAGCCAGGCGGTGGCGGATGACTGGGCCGGCCGGCTGCCGGGCGTTGTGACCTTTCCGCTGCCCGGCGGCTGGACGGGCATCGGCATCGGCCCCATGGAACGGGATGCAGCCGAGGCCGAGCTGGCGCGGCTGAAGGCGGCGGGCGCGATCCCGGCCGACAGCTTCATCGCGCCCGCGCCGGACGGCGTGGCGCCGGCCGGGAACAGCGCGTCCGGTCAGCCCGAGGCGGCGCAGACGGATGCGGCCGGTCAGGACGGGGCCGGTCAGGACGGGGCCGGTCAGGATGGGGCGGGGGCGGCCGCGCCGGTTGCCGCCAACCCCGCCGCCGCGGCATCGACTTTCGTGCCGCCCCGCGCCGCGCCCGATCCTGCCCCCGAGGCAGGCGCGCAGGGCGGTGATGGTGATGGCGCGGCTGTGCAAAAGGCCGGCGATGGGGCCGAGGGGAACAGGGCCGATGCCGATGCGCCCGCCGCCGCCCCGGCTGGCGCCGAACCTGTTGCCGCTGCATCGGGTGACGGCGCATCGGGTGACGGCTCATCGGGTGACGGCGCCGCCCCCGCCGCGCAGCTGGCCGAGGGCGATTATCTGCGCCTGCAGCGCTTTGAGACGCGCGAGGCCGCGGATGAGGCGCTGGCCCGCTGGCGCGCCGATTTCCCCGAAACGGGCCTGACGCGGCAGGCGGACGGCGCCTATGCGGTCACGCTGGGGCCGCTGCCGGCCGACATCGCCGCCGCATGGCTGGGCGCCCTGCGCGCCGCCGAACGGGTGGGCAAGCCGGGCGCGGTCGTGCCCGCCGCCGATCTGGGCACCGTGATCGTCCCCGGATCGGCCATCGATCTGCCCGGTCCCGGCACCGCGGCGATGCCGCCGCTCGACGAGGTACAGCGGGCGCTGCGCTGGGCAGGCCATTATGACGGGCGCATCGACGGCAAGGACGGCCCCCAGACCCGCGCCGCCATCGCCGCCGAGGTGCTGGCCCTGCGCGCCGCGCCCGATGCGGGCAGCGCCATGCAGGCGCTGATCGACCGCCGGGCGGCCTGGCGCGCCGGCATGGGGCTGGCGCGGCTGGACGATCCGCAAAGCGGGCTGTCGGTCACCGCCCCGATGGACCGCCTGCAATTCGACCGTAACGAACAGGGCCTGTCGATCTATGGCCCCAAGGACGGCTCGGGCGCGGCGCTGATCCTGTATTCTGCGCCCGGCGGACAGCAGGAGATGCTGGACTTTGCCGGCCTTGTCACGGCGCTGGGCTGGGTGCCCTCGCCCCAGCGGCGCGTCGATCCGGGCCAGGCCAGCCTCAAGGGGCGCAACGCCACGCATATCGGCCAAGCCGAGGCGCGCGTCGTCGATGGCCGGGTCGAGGGACTGGTGCTGATCTGGCCGGTGATGGACGAGGCCGACCAGCCTCGCATCGCCGCCGAGCTGATCGACAGCCTCTCGCGCACGCCCGCTGCGGCCCCCGCCGAAACCGGGTCCGAAGCCGGAGCAGCAACGGATGCGGCCGCCGCGGCGGGGGGCGACATCCAGGGGAACGATGCGCCGGCGGGCGATACGGCCGCAGCCGGCGAGGCCGCCAAGAGCGGCGGGGCCGTCAGTGATGCCGCCCCCGGCGGCAGCGCGGGGAGCAGTGCCGACACCGATGCCGGCGGCGGGCAAGGAACCGATCCCGCCGCCAGCAACGCGCAAGGGACCGCCCCCGCCGACACCGCCCCCGCCAGCGACACGCCCGGCCCCGCAGCCAACTGAGCGGCCCGCCGCCGCGCAAAGGCATGGCCGGGGGCCGCTTGCCCGATCGTCCGCCTCCTTGCAAAAAAAGGGCCGCGCGCGGCCTGATCGGCGGCGATCCTTGCCGATCTGCCGCGCCGAGCGCGGATCTTGTGCCCTTTGGCCTGCATGCGCGCCGCGCATCCTGCCTTCCAGGGCGCTGCCATGGGCACGCGGGGCCGGTGCCCCGCCGCTATTGCCGCCAGAAGCGGGGCATCAGCACCACGAGGACCGTGATCAGCTCAAGCCGGCCCAGATACATCCCCCCGATCATCAGCCACTTGGCCGGGGCTGGAAAGGCCGCCACGCTGCCATTCGCCGTCACCTCGGGCCCCCAGGCGGGGCCGACATTGGCGATCGCCGTCCAGGCGGCCGTCAGGGCCGTGCGCGCGTGCAGCCCCGTCAGCGCCAGCGCCACGATCAGCACCCCGAAGGTGATCACGAACAGCGTGAAGAACGCCATGACCGAGTTCACCACCTCGGGGTCGAGCCGCCGGCCCTGCAGGCGCAGCAGGCTGACCCGGCTGGGCGATTGCAGCTGGGCAAGCTGCGCGCGCAGCGCCTGGAACAGCACCTGATAGCGGAACACCTTGATCGAACAGACGGTCGATCCGGTGCAGCCCCCGATCAGGCCGGCCGCGATCAGCAGCACGAAGGGCAGGTGCCCCCACATCGTCACGTCGACCGAGGCATAGCCCGTGCCCGACATGATCGTGACCACGTTGAACGACACCTCGCGCAGCAGCCCCGGCGAGGGCGGCACGCCCTGCCACAGCGCCAGATACAGCATGATCAGCACGCATAGCACCAGGGCCGTGCCCAGATAGCCGCGGATCTGGCTGTCGCGCAGCAGCGGCCCCACATCGCCATGCAGCGCCTGCAGCATCCGCATGAACGGGATCGAGGCGAGCAGCATGAACACCGTCGAGGCCACCTGCGGGCTGCCCGTGAAGGGGCCGAAGCTGGCATCGTAGCGCCCGAACCCGCCGGTCGAACAGGTGGTCAGCGCATGCATCACCGCGTCAAAGCCGCCCATCCCCAGGGCCGCATAAGTCGCCGCGCAGGCCACGGTGATGGCAAGGTAAAGCTGGGTCATCTCGGCGGCGATGGCATTGGCGCGGGGCATGGCCTTGCCCATGGTGTCAAAGCCCTCGGAGCGGAAGAACTGCATCCCGCCGACCCGCATCACCGGCAAAAACACCATGGCGACCACGACGATCCCCAGCCCCCCCGACCATTGCAGGATGCCGCGCCACAGGTGCAGCCCCAGCGACAGCGCATCGAGCCGGGGATAGGCGGTGGCCCCGGTGGTGGACATGCCCGACATCGCCTCGAAGACGGCATCGGTCCAGCTTGTCCCGGGCAGGGCCGCCCGGATCGGCACGGCCCCGACCAGGGGCAGCACCAGCCACAGCCCCGCGGTCAGCAGGAAGGCCTGCTCGACGATCATCGTGGCGTCGTGATGGCGGGTGGCGATCGCCACCATGGTCCCCAGCGTGATGGTGGCCGCCGCTGTCACGGCGAAGACCTGCCAGGTCGGATCGCCATGCACCCAGTCGACCACGGCCGGCGCCAGCATCAGCGCGCCCATTCCGACTGCAAGTTTGGCTATCGCGTGGACGACGGGGCGCGTGTCGATCATGGCGCCTGAGTGCCCGCACCGGGCGAAGGGGTCAAGCCTGCCCGCTTGCGCGCGGCCGGCCGGTCGGGTAAGCGCAACAGGGCGCGGGTGTAGCTCAATGGTAGAGCAGCAGCCTTCCAAGCTGAATACGTGGGTTCGATTCCCATCACCCGCTCCATCCCCTTCCTCCGGGCCTTTCGCCCTGCCGCTCGGCGCGCGCCCGATGGGCTGATCGCCATGCGCGGCCATGTCGGCGGCAGGAACGCCGCCGTGGACATCTGCGCGCGGCCCGCGCCGCGCCTGCGGCGGCGCTGGTGCTTGGGCAGCAGAGGCAGGCCAGTCGCTATCCCGCCGCCCCGCCTTTATCCTTTGGTCCGCCCGCCTCCGGCAGCGGGAACAGGCGCGGGGAACCGGGCGGGGATGCGCCCGCGCGCTCAGCCCCGCATGCGGCGGCGGATCGCGCGCGAGACGGCGTCGGCCCCGGCGGTGATCGCCATGGCCCCGGCCAGCAGCACCAGTACCCGGTCCACCCGCAGCTCGGCCAGGGCGCTGTCGATGTAAAAGCCCAGCGTCGCCACCCCCAGCAGACCCATGACCGCCGTCTCGCGCAGGATGATTTCCCACCGATAAAGGCACAGCGCCACGAACCGCCCCGACAGGCGCGGCGCCAGTTCCCATGCCCACAGCACCAGCCCGCGCGGCGCATCCGGCCGCAGGGGCAGCAGCATCGCCTCGCGCCCCAGCAGATGGGCGATGATCGCCCCGTTGTGCAGCGCCAGCGCCAGGATCGCCGGCAGCATCGACGGACCCAGCAGCTGCAGGAACAGATAGGCCAGCATGTATTCGGGAAAGGACCGCAGCACGACCAGCAGCAGATGGCCCAGGGGACGGGCGCGGCCCGCCACCCGCGGCACGACGGCGGCAAAGCCGGCAAAGGCCAGCATCCCGGTCAGCGCCAGCGCGATCTGCCCCACGATCAGCGTGGCCAGCGTGCCGGGCAGCGCCTCGTGGCGCAGGATATTGCCCAGCCACGACAGGAATGCGCCCGCTCCCGCGCCCATGCGCAGGGGGGCGGGGATGATGTCCTGGGTCACAAAGCGCCACAGCGCCCCGCCGCCCATCGGGGGATGGGCGATCTGCGCCAGCCACAGCGCCGCCCCCCCGATCCACAGCGCCAGCGCGCGGGGCCGCAGCCACAGGCGCAGCGTGGCGATCAGCAGGATATAGATCGCCATGATCGCGCCGGCGGCGGAATAGGCGCCCTGCCGGAAGAATGTATCAAGCTGGAACCCCAGCGTCGGCAGCCCGATGAAGCCCAGCACCGCCGAGGATCGCAGCCCGCATTCCACGCGATAGAGCAGATAGGACAGCATCGCCGGCGCGACCAGCGGCAGCCGCGCCCACAGAAAGCGGCTGAGCGCATCGGTGCGGGGCGGCAGCAGCTGCGCAGGGCGGGGGTCGGCCTCCTCGATCTGTTCGGCAAAGACCTTGGCGAAGATCCCCGCATAGGGCAGGGCGATGGCCAGCACCCCGGCGGCCGGGCTGATGCCCAGCACCTGCATCAGCACCAGCGCCCAGAACAGCTCATGCACCGAGCGCAGCGCGGTGGACAGCGCGCGCACCCCTCGCCGGTGCCAGAACGGCGCCAGCGCAAAGCCCCCTGCCGCCCCCGCCGCGACCCCGGCCAGCGCGAAGGCGAGGGTCGAGGCAAGGGCGCCGCCCATGTCCTCGATCGCCGAGAAGTCCGGCGTCACGAAGCCCCTGAGCATCCGCAGCATCGCCGCGCCCGACTGCGGCACCGAGGATGCCAGGTCCGCAAAGGGCAGCGCCAGCAGCGCCAGCCCCAGGCAGCCGCCGATGACGGCCCCGCTGCCCAGCCGCTCAGGCCGCATACAGCGCCTCGATCGCGGCCGGATCGACCCTGGCGGGCGGGGCGTCGAACGCGATGCGGCCCGCCCGCAGGCCGATCAGCCGGGTCGCATGGGCGCGCGCGAGCGCCACGTCATGCAGCGCAAGGACGCTGGTGGGGAACCGCTCGCCCATCAGGGCCAGCAGCGCCTCGGCCTGGGTCTCGTCCACCGCCGACACCGGCTCGTCCGCGATCAGCACCGCGCCGCCGCGATAGAGGGCGCGGGCCAGCGCGGTGCGCTGGCGCTGGCCGCCCGACAGCGACTGCACCGGCCGGTCGATCAGCCCGTCAAGGCCCAGCCGGCCCAGCAGGGGCGCGGCCTCGGCCCGGCGCGCCCGTCCGGGGCGGATCAGCGTCACCAGATTGGCGATGGCGCCGTGATCGTCCAGCCGCCCCATCAGGGTGTTGCGCAGCACCGACAGCTGGGGAACCAGCGCATAATCCTGCGGGGCCAGCGCCACGCGGTGCCCGCCCGCCATCAGCCGTTCGTGCAGAGCGTTCAGCAGCGTGGTCTTGCCCGACCCCGACCGGCCCAGCAGCACCAGCCGCTCGCCCGCCGAAAGGCCGAGCCTGACATCAGGCAGCACCGCGGCGCCGCCATGGCCCAGCGTCTCGCCGTCAAGGCGGGCCAGCATCATTCCAGCAGGCCCAGCTCCTTCGCGGTCTGCTCGATGGGGGCGTATTCCTCGTTGGTGGCGGGGATGAACGCCTCGCGCGGGAAGGATGCCAGCAGATCGGGATCGGTCATGCCGACCAGCGCGTCCTGAACCTTCTGCGTAAAGCCTTCGCCGAAGCGCTTGTCCGCGTCGCCCCGGATCACCCAGTTGTAGTCGGGGAAGGGCGGGGTCTTCCAGATGACGCGGGCGGTCTCGATCTCGGGCGCCTTGTCGGCGGCGGCCTTGTCATAGACGGCATAGTTCAGGAAGCCCAGCTGATAGGCCCCGGAGGCGACCAGCCGCAGCGTCTGGCTGTGATCGCCCGAAAAGCCCACGGTGGAAAAGAACGCCTCGGGCGCCCCGCCGGTCGCCTTGCGGACATGGTATTCGGGCATCAGCCGCCCCGATGTCGAGGTCTTGGCGCCGAAGGTCAGGCTCATCCCCTTGGCATTCATCGGGAAATCGGCCGAAGGCTGCAGCCCCGTGGCGGTATTGGCGATCAGATAGGCGACGAAGTCCGTATCCTCGCGCCCCTGGGCGATCGACCGCGCGCCCGGATTCCTCAGCCGGGCCTGAACCGAGGTCAGCCCCCCGAACCAGGCCAGCTGGACCTGATCGTTGGTGAAGGCGGTGACGGCGGCAGGGTAGGACTTGACCGGCACGAACCGGACATCGACGCCCAGCTTGCCGGACAGATAATCGGCGATTTTGGAAAAGCGGGCCGTCAGGGCGGTCGCGTCCTCGTCGGGGATGGCCGAGAAATACAGCGTCTCGGCCGAGGCCGCGGCGGCGGACAGCAGGCAGGCGGCGGCAGCCGCGATGGTGCGCAGGAAACGCATGAACCCTCCGAAGGTTGAAAGATGATCGCGGACGATGAACCCCGGAACATGGTTCCCGGATGACTGCGCCAGCCCTTCGGCCCTCGGCAGGATCGGAGTGCGGACCGCGCATCGGATCGTCGGGGCGGACTATGTCGCAACGCGCGCGGCCTGGCAAGCAACCGGGCCGGGCAGGACCGGGGCGGCGCGGGCAGGGCGGCTTGCCAGGCGCGCCGGATGCTGAATGACACCCCCGGCCCTTGCCTTGGGCGCAGCATGGTGAAGGGCGTGGCGGCAAAGCAGGGGGCAGGGCAGCCTCGCCGCGCAGGCCGCCCCCGGCAAGGGGCGCGCCTGGCGGCGCGCAGTGCCCGCCCCGCTTCCGCCCGGCAGTCCCCGTGCCCGAGCCCGGCCCCGCCTGCGCCGATCTTGCCCCCTTTTGTCATCCAAGCGAAGCTGCCGCGCATCTGACGGCGCCCGGCGGCCCGCCGCGCGGCCGCCTGCCCGCTGCCAGGGCGGCCGGGCCAAGGCGGGGCCACCTGCGCCTGTTTGCCGCCCGCTGGTCACAAAGGCGCGGCGGAACGGCGCGGCGGGGCGATCCTGCCGGGCACGCCCTTCCCCCGGCGCCGATCGTGCCCCATATTCGCTGCGCGCCCCGGATGCGCGCAAGGAAAGGTCTTTCGATGTCCCGCCATGCCATGCAGCGCCTGTCGTTCTTCCTGCTGATGGGCGTGACGCTTTATGCCTCGCTGGGGCTGGGCTGAAGGGGGCGGGCATGGCAAGGCGTTTCGGGGGACGCTATTCGCCGGACGGGCGGGAGCCGGACGGGCCGGCAGCGGCCGGGGCGGGGGACAGGGCGGCGGGCACGCCGCCCCGGCCGGCCGCGGCGGCGCGGCACCCTCACGAATCCCGCACAGCCTGGGTGACGGCCATGGCGACGCCGTTCCTGCTCTCCGCCCCCTTTCACGATCCGTTCGGGATGGCGGCGAATCTGGGCGCCTTCGGCCTGACGGCGGGCGCCATGTGGCTGACGCGCGAGGGGCTGCGCGCCGAGGCGGCCTATGACGCCCGCCGCGTGGCGCGCCGCCCCGCCATCCCGCGCAAGCTGTTCGGCGGCATCCTGACCGGGCTGGGCCTTGCGGTGGGCACCGCTGAGCCGGCCGCCCTCGGCTCTGCGGCGGTCATGGGCGTGACGGGGGCGCTGCTGCACTGGCTGGCCTTTGGCCCCGATCCGATGCGCGACAAGGGCATGGAGGGCGTGGACAGCTTTCAGCAGGACCGCGCCGCCCGCATGGTCGAGGGGGCCGAGGCCCATCTGCGCGCCATGTCGGGCGCGATCCTGCGCACCGGCGATCGCCGGCTCGAGGCGCGCGTCGCCGGCTTTGCCGCGACCGCCCGCAGCCTGTTCGATCTGGTCGAACGCGATCCCGCCGGGCTGGGCGCGGCCCGCCGTTATCTGGGCGTCTATCTGCAGGGTGCGCGCGATGCGACGGCCAAGTTCGCCGATCTTTACGCCCAGACCCGCGACCCCCGCGCCCGCAGCGACTATGAGGCGCTGCTGGACGATCTGGAGCGCAGCTTTTCCGCGCTGGTGGGCCAGTTGCACCAGGGCGGGCGAACCGATCTGGACATCGAGATCGAGGTCCTGCGCGAGCGGCTGGCCCGCGAGGGCGTGACCGCCCCGCCCCTGGGGCTGGAAAACCGTCCCGAGCCGACGGCCGCCCAGACCTTCGGCGCAGCCCTGCGCGAGACGATCCGCGACCGCAGCCGCTGATGCCGCGCTATGCCTTCAAGGTCGAATATGACGGCGGGCCCTTTGCCGGCTGGCAGGCGCAGGCGAGCCAGCCCTCGGTGCAGGGCACGATCGAGGCCGCGCTGGCGCGGCTGGACCCGGGTTTTGCCGCCGGCGCCCGGATCGCGGCGGCGGGGCGCACCGATGCCGGGGTCCATGCGACGGGGCAGGTGGCCCATGCCGATCTGGCGCGCCCATGGGACCCGTTCCGCCTGACCGAGGCGCTGAACTGGCATCTGGGGCCGGCGCCCGTCGCCATCCTGGCGGCGGCAGAGGTGCCCGGCGATTTCCACGCCCGTTTTTCGGCCAGGGGGCGGCGCTATCTGTTCCGCCTGCTGGCGCGGCGCGCGCCCTCGGTGCTTGAACGCGGCCTCGTCTGGCAGGTCAGGCATCCGCTGGATGCCGGCGCGATGCGCGAGGGGGCGGCGCATCTGGTCGGGCGGCACGATTTCACCACCTTCCGTTCAACCATGTGCCAGGCGCGCAGCCCGCTCAAGACGCTGGACCGAATCGAGATCACCGAACATCCCGTGCCGCACGGAACCGAATACCGCTTTCACCTGGCCGCGCCGTCCTTCCTGCACAACCAGGTGCGCTCGATCGTCGGCACGCTGGAGCGGGTCGGGGCGGGCGCCTGGCCGCCGGGCCGGGTGGCCGATGCGCTGGCGGCGCGCGACCGGGCGGCCTGCGGCCCGGTCTGCCCGCCGCAGGGCCTCTATCTGGTGGGGGTGGATTATCCGGGTGATCCCTTCGCCGCGATCAGCGGCGGCGCACCCATCCGGGCCGGATCACCGTCATGACCGTATTGGCGATGATCCACAGATCCAGCGCCAGCGTCCGGCGGCGCTGATAGATGCGGTCCAGCCGCAGCTTGGTCGGCAGGCAGCGCCGGTAATAGGCCGCCTCGGTCGCCTCGGCGGTGTGGCAGCGGGCGAGGATGCGATCCTCATGCGCGTGATAGATCAGCGTGGCCAGCCCGGTGACGCCGGGACGGGTCCGCAGCACCTCGGCATAGCGGCGCGGAAAGCGTTCGACATATTCGCGCAAGGGGGGGCGCGGGCCGACAAAGCTCATGTCGCCCATGAGGATATTGAACAGCTGGGGCAATTCGTCGATGCGGCTGCGGCGCAGGAACCGCCCCATCCGGCTGATGCGCCAGGCCTTGTGCGCGCCGGTCGCGCCGCCATCATCGGCCACATGGCTCATGGTGCGGAACTTGATGAGCTTGAAGGGCTGGCCCGGCGCCCGCATCCGTTCGGACACGTAAAGGATCGGGCGCCCCTCGAACACGGCCAGCAGCCCGGCCACCACCAGCATGACCACCGACAACGGCAGCAGCAGCAGCAGCGCCAGGACCACATCGAACAGCCGCTTGCCCAGCGTCATGCGCGCACCCCGGTCAACCGCCGGATCGGCAAGCCTGATGGACGCGCGCACGGGGGTCAACCCGGGCGCACTGGCCGCTTCCCAATCGTGCTGGATGGTCACGCGTCTCGCACTCCTGACCGGATGGGGCGCGCATAGCATGCCGGCCGGGTGATGCAAACGCGCCATGCGGCGATTTTCCCCAGACTTGAGGAGTCGGCGCGCTTTTGCCACCCTTGGGCCCTGACGGGGAGTTGTGGGATGCGAAAGTTTCTGGTCGTGCTGGATGACAGCAACGAATGCCTGAACGCGGTCCGCTATGCCGCGATGCGCGCGGCCTCGACCGGGGGGGCGGTGCAGGCGCTGGGGGTCATCCCGGCCGATGACATCCAGCACGGCTTCGGCGTGGCCGAGGTGATGCGCGCCGAGGCGCGCGAGCGGATCGAGGCGCAATTCGAGGTTTACGCGAAATGGATGCGCGATCGGCCGCGCATCGAGCCCGAACTGGTTGTGCGCGAAGGCGACCCGGCGACCGAGCTGCTGGCGCAGATCGGCGCGGATGGCGATATCGGCGTTCTGGTGCTGGCCGCGGCGACCGGATCGGGCGGGCCGGGGCCGCTGATCACCCGCATGATGCGCGAGATCTCGGCGCTGCCCTGCCCGCTGACGATCGTGCCCGGCAGCATCTCGCGCGAACGGCTCGAACAGATCACCTGACCGGCCGCGCCGCGCCCCGCGCATGGCGCGACCTTGACGAAGCAGGGTGCGCGCAACCATATCGGCACCGCAGCAGGAGCGCGCCCCATGTTCATTCAGACCGAGACAACGCCGAACCCCGCCACGCTGAAATTCCTTCCCGGCGAGACGGTCCTGGCGGCAGGCACCGCCGATTTCCCAAGCCGCGAGGCCGCGGCGGCCAGCCCGCTGGCGGCGCGCATCTTTGCGCTGGGCAGCGTCAGCGGGGTCTTCCTGGGATCGGATTTCGTGACCGTGACCAAGACCGACGAGGCGATCTGGGACCAGATCAAGCCCTCGATCCTGGGCGCCATCATGGATCACTATCAATCCGGCCAGCCTGCGGTGTCGGAAACGGGCGCGGCCGTGGCGGGGGGACATGCCGATCAGGACGGCCCCGATTCCGCCATCGTCGGCCAGATCAAGGAACTGCTGGATACGCGCGTGCGCCCGGCCGTCGCCCAGGACGGCGGGGACATCACCTTTCACGGGTTTGATCGCGGGATCGTCTATCTGCACATGCAGGGCGCCTGCGCCGGCTGCCCCTCGTCCACGCTGACGCTGAAGATGGGTATCGAAAACCTGCTGCGCCATTACATCCCCGAGGTAGTCGAGGTGCGGCCCGTTGCCTGATCGGGCAATGCCGGCATCCGCGCCGTTCGTCCTTGGCTTCGACACATCGGCCGCGCATTGCGCGGCCGCCGTCGTCCTGGAGGGGCGCGTGCTGGCCAGCCGGACCGAGCCGATGGCCCGCGGCCAGGCCGAGCGGTTGTTTCCGCTGATCGAATCGGTGCTGTCCGAGGCGGGGATCGGCTGGTCCGATCTGGCGGCGATCGGTGTGGGCGTGGGGCCGGGGAACTTTAC
The DNA here is from genome assembly GCF_002105555.1 of Paracoccus contaminans. NCBI lineage: Bacteria > Pseudomonadati > Pseudomonadota > Alphaproteobacteria > Rhodobacterales > Paracoccaceae > Paracoccus > Paracoccus contaminans. The sequence goes on along the minus strand of NZ_CP020612.1, from coordinate 843,288 downwards.
CGGGGTGCGCATCGCGGTTGCTGCGGCGCGCGGGCTCGCCCTTTCGCTGGGCGTGCCCGCCCATGGCGTCAGCGCCACCGAAAGCGCCGCTGCCGGCGCCCCGCGCCCCTGCCGCGCCGTCGTTCCTTTGCGCGGCGACGAGATCGCCTGGGAAGATTTTGCAGCCGGCAGCGCGCCGGAGCCTGCCGCAGGCGACGCGCCCTGGCCGCCCCTTGCCGGTTCGGGGGCAGCCGACGGGGCAAAGCCGAGTGCGGCAGGCGAGGACGCGGCTGAGGCGGCCATGGGCGGGCGCGCAGGCGCGGCAGAAGCCAGCATGGCCCAAGCCGCCATGGAAGGAACAGGCGCGCAAGCAGACGGCGCGGCAGGGGCCGGCGCGGCTGAAGCGGGCATGGCAGAGGCTGGCGCCGTTGCAGCAGACGCGGCAGAGGCCGGCCCGGCAGAGGCAGGCGCGGCTGCGGCGACCGCCCATCCCGCCGGTGCAGCGGGCGGGTCCGAGGCCGGCACGGCGGCGCGCCCGGCCCCACAGCCTGCGGCGGCAGCCTCGGCCGGGGGCCCGAGGATCGGGCGCATCGGCGGCCTGCCCCCAGGGCCCGCGCCGCTGGTGCCGCCCTGGCCGGCCGCCGTGGGGGTGGCCCTTGTCGCGGCCGGGCGGCTTGCCCGCGCGCTGCCCGCGCCCCGGCCGGCCCCGCTTTATCTGCGGCCCGCCGACGCAGCCCCGCCGCGCGATCCTGCGCCCGTGATCCTGCCGTGACACCCGAGGCGCTTGCGGCGCTGCACGCCGTCTGTTTTCGCCATCCCCGTCCCTGGTCGGCCCGTGAATTCGCCGATCTGGCCGCCGCCCCTGGGGCGCTGCTGCTGACGGCAGGTGGGGGATTTCTGCTCGGCCGCGTGATCGCGGACGAGGCCGAGCTGCTGACGATCGCCGTTCCCCCCGCCTGTCGGCGGAGCGGCGTCGGGCGGGCGCTGGTGAACCGCTTTCTTTCCCGCGCAGGGCAGGCCGGTGCGGCCGCGGCCTTTCTCGAGGTCGCCTCCGACAATGCGGCCGCCCTGTCGCTCTATGGCGCAACCGGCTGGACGCCCGCCGGACGGCGGCGCGATTACTATGCGCCGGGTCTGGATGCGGTGGTGATGCGGACCGGCCTGTGCGGCCCGGACGGGCCTGCATCCGCAGGCGGGGGCCTGGGGCCTTGAGGGGCAAGGCAGATCTTGCCTTGCGAAAGGGGGCGGGTGCGGCCCCCCTTTGAGCGGCTGCAAGGGCAAGACCTGCTGACCCAGGCGGCCAAGAACCCTGCCGGCGCGGTCATGGAGCAGCCGGTCATTCGTTGGCTCCGGCGTTGAGGCGTCAGTGGTCCAGCATTGCGGCAGGCCCCGAGCGGATGGGAGCGCGGACCGGCATGCCCGCCTGCGCCCGCTTTCACGATGTTCGCCGGGCCTTTTGTTCCTGTTCCTGCCGGGCGGTCAGGCGCCGCAGTTCGGCGATCGCTTCGGCCCGGCCGAAGGCGGTCGCGGCTGCGGCGCGCGCGGCGTCCAGGGCAGGCTGCATCCGCCGCAGGGCTTCCTCGGCCTGGTGCAGCTGGCCGGCGCGATAGCCCACAAGGGCCGTTGCAAGACGCCACTGGTCCAGCCTGTCCGAGGCCGGGGCCGCCATCGCCGCGGTCAGTTCCTCGCGCGTATCCTCGACATGGCGGCGCATGGCCTCGGCATGGCCGCGATAGCCGGCGTAACGGCGCAGTTCCAGATCGGCCTGCAGGCGGGCGATACGCGCAAGCTCGGCCATCTGCCGATCCCTGCTGCCCATCAGGCGCCCGCCCCCGCCCCGCGGGCCGGCGATGGGCCGCCGCGCCGCGCCGCCGCAGCCTGCCGGGTCATCCCGCGCCTCCCTCGAGGGCGCCTTCATAGCCTTGGCGGGCCCTGGCGCGCATTGCGCTGGCAAAGCGGATTGCCGCCGCAACCGGGCCGAACTGTTCGCGCGGCACCTCCTCGCCGATCCTGACCCCGGCATGCAGGGCGCGCGCGCAGGGCGGATCGGACCAGATCGGAACCCTGTGGTCGCGGGCGCGGTCGCGGATGCGGGCCGCAACCTCGTCAACCCCCTTGGCCAGACAGACCGGGGCCCGGCCGCTGCCCCGCTTCCATTCCAGCGCCACGGCATAATGGGTGGGGTTGACGATCACCACATCCGCACGTTCGACATCGGCCAGCATCGAGCCGAGCGCCAGATCCACGGCCCTCTGCCGCCGCGCCGCCTTGAGATGGGGATCGCCCTCGCTGTCCTTGTGCTCGTCCTGCATCTCCTGCCGGGTCATCCGGTTGCGCCGGCGAAAGTCGAGATGCTTCCACAGCAGGTCCACCGCGGCAAAGACGGCCGCGACCCCCAGCGCCAGCCTGAGCACCTGCCCCACCAGCAGCGGCAGCGCCTGCATCCAGGCCGCGGCCGTCATCGCAGCAGCCTGCGCGATCGTCGTGCCCAGCGTCCTGAACAGCAGCACGCCCCCCGTGGCGACCGCCGCGAGCTTGCCGAGCGAAATCGCAAAGCTGACAAGGCCGGTCCTGCCGAATTTCTGCGCGGCGTTGCGGAAGGGGTCGATGCGCTTGATGTCGGGGGCGATGCGCGAGGGGGTGAAGACCAGGCCCCGCTGCACCACCAGCCCCAGAAGGACCAGCATCGCCGGCAGCGCCGCGGCCGCCAGCACCAGCCCGGCCGACAGCAGCACCAGCGGCGCCGCCATTCCCGGATCGCCCCCGCGCGCCACCTCATCGCCCAGCATCCTTTCGGCCAGCGCCATCCAGCGCGGCACCAGAGCCGGCATCAGCACGGCAAAAGCGCCGTAAAAGCCCAGATAGGCCAGCGCCCCTGTCGCCTCGGCCGAGCGCGGGATGTCGCCCTGCTGGCGGGCCTTGCGCAGCTTGTGCTCGCTCGGCTCATACTGGCGATCGTCCTTGTCCTCGCCCCCGCTCATCGCAGGGCCGGCAGCTGGAATGACAGCAGGTCACTGGCCCATATCGAAAGGATGCCGGGGATCAGCAGCGCCATCGCGACCAGCGCCAGCATGATCGCACCGGGCGCCGCGACGAACACAACCGGCATCGCCGGCATGACCCGCGCGATGATCCCCGAAAGCATCTGGAACAGCAGCCCCCCCAGCACGAAGGGCGAGGCCAGCAACAGGGCCAGCACCAGCCCGTGCACGACCAGCGACAGCACCCCCGGCCACAGCACGGCAATGTCGGGCCACGCGCCTGCGGGCTTGATCGCGAAGCTGTCGGCGAGAAGCTGGCAGACCAGCACGGGCATCCCCATCGCCATCAGCACCGCAAGCCCGGCAAGATGCATGAGATTGCCCATGGGATGGGGCGGCATCTCCTCGGACATGCCCAGCAGGGCCGTCATCGAGGCGCTTTGCGCCAGCACCGTCGAGGCGACATCCAGCGCCATGGCGAGCAGGCGCACCATCAGGCCCATGGCAAGGCCCGTCACGACCTCGGCCGCGACCTGCGCAGCAAGGTCGGGCAGCGCCGGAGGGGGGCAGGGTCAAGCATCGGGGCGAACAGCGGCGTCACGGCCATCCCCAGCGCCGCACGCACCCGCACCGGCAGCAGGCGTTCGCCGGTCGCCGGCAGGGCCAGCAGGAACGCCTGCACGCGGCCATAGAGCGGCAGAAGCAGCAGCAGCCCTTCGATCGATCCGGCCAGTCCGGGCGCGTTCATGGCTCGACCGTTCCCAGCAGCCGCACCCTGGCCTGCGGGTCCACCTCCTCGATGCCCAGCACCGGCCAGCCCAGCCCGGCGGCCGCGACCATGGCGCGGACCATCCGGCGGCGATGGTCGGGGACGACCAGCGCAGGCTGCGCCTCGGGCGGCAGCGAAGCGGCCGTCACCCGCAGACGCTCGATCATCCGCTGCATCAGCGGCGGGGCGAGCGTCCCCCCGCCCCGCCCCGCCTCGGCGTCGGCGCGCTGGAACTCGGCCTCCCAGGCGGGTTGAAGCTGCACGATGTCGAGCCGGCCGTCAGCATCGCTGAGCTGTTCGGTGATCTGCCCGCGCAGCCGGCGGCGCACGAACTCGGCGGCGGTTTCGGGGTCGGGCGCGCGGGATTCGTGGATCGCCTCGACGATCAGGGGCAGGTTGCGGATCGAGATGCGGTCCTCGAGCAGGATGCGCAGCACCGAGAGCAGATGTTCGGGCGTGACCTTGTCGGGGATCATGTTGTCAAAGACCCGCTGATAGGCCTGGGCGCGGGTCTGGTCGCTGAGGTTGCGAAGCTCCTGCATGAGACGCTGCAGGGAGGCGAGGGTCAGCAGCGCGGGCAGCTGCGATTTCACCGTCTCCATCAGATGGGTGGACAGAACCTCCATCGGCGTGACCACGCTGGCGCCGGCAAGGGCGGCCTCGTCCTGCCGGGAAGGGGAAATCCACTTGGCGGGGCTGTCATAGACCGGCTCGCGGGTGCGTTCCCCGTCGATGCCGGCCAGGACATCCTCGCTGCCCAAGGCCAGGATCAGCGCCGGGTGCAGCTGTCCGCGCGCGCGCACGACGCCGTGAACGCGGATGACGTAATCGCCCCCGGCCGTGCCGACCGCATCCGTGATCCGGACCTCGGGCAGGATCACACCGAAGCTGCGGGCGATGTGGATGCGCAGGTTGTTGATGCGCCCGCCCAGGCCCCTGATCGGGTCCAGCGCCGCGGCGATCAGTTCGGGGCCGATCTCGACGCAGATCTCGTCGGTGTCGAGCACATCGCCGATCCGCGGCCGGTCCTCGGCGGGTGCTGCGGGGCCCGGCGGCGGTTCGGCCGCAGCCGCAGGCTGCCGGGCATTGCGCCAGGCGAACAGGCCGGCGATGCCGGCGATGGCAAGAAACACCAGCGTGGGCATGCCGGGCACGAAGCCCAGCACCACCATGCCCATCGCGACCAGGGCGGGCGCGTGCCATCCTTGCGTGAACTGCTGGGAAAGCAGATCGGCGGTCGAATCGGTCGAGCCCCCGCGCGAGAGCAGCAGCGCCGCCGCCATCGATGTGATCAGCGCCGGAACCTGGCTGACCAGCCCATCGCCGATCGTCAGCTGCGAATAGGTGGCCAGCGCCTCGCCGATCGGCAGGCCATGGCCCACGACACCGACGCCCAGCCCGACGAAGAAGTTGACCGCCGTGATGATGAGGCCCGCAACCGCGTCGCCCTTGACGAACTTGGATGCCCCGTCGAGCGAGCCGTAGAAGCTGATCTCGCGCTGATCCTGCAGGCGGCGCCGCTTTGCCTCGTCATGGGTGATGGCGCCCGAGTTCAGGTCGCCGTCGATCGCAAGCTGCTTGCCGGGCAGCGAATCGAGCGCGAAGCGCGCCGACACCTCGGCCATGCGCCCCGAACCCTTGGTGATGACCATGAAGTTGACGATCGAGATGACGGCAAAGACCGTGATCCCCACCATCAGCGACCCGCCGGCGACAAAGCGGGAAAAGCCGCTGATGACCTCGCCCGCCGCGTCCGGCCCGGTGTGGCCCTGCGTCAGGATGAGCCGCGTGGACGAGACGTTCAGCGACAGCCGCAGCAAAAGCGAGATCAGCAGCATCACCGGGAATGCCTGAAAGTCGGTCGGCCGGTGAACGACGCTGGCCATCACGAGGATCAGTGTTCCGGTCGCGATCGACAGCGCGATGCCGACATCCAGCAATGCGGCGGGCATCGGGATGACCATCGACATGACCACCAGCACCAGCCCGCCGGTGATGGCGAGCGGCTTGCCTGATGCGGCGATGCCGCCTGCGACGGGGGCGACCGCAGCGCTCATCGGCGCGGCTCTGCCGAAGGCGCGGGACGGGCGGGGGGCGAGAGGACCCAGTCCACCGGCATGACGATATCGCCCAGGAATCCGGCACGGCGCAGATGAACGATGACCATCAGCCGTTCGTCCGGGTCCAAGGCCTGCAGGCGGACGGGAAAGTCTGGGGCGAGATCCTCGCCCGCAATCAGCCGGTTCGTCGCGTCGTCGACAAAGGCCTGGGCGGCGGGGGTCAGGGCCTGCGCAAGAACCAGCATGGCAGCGGGGATCATCATGCGGCCTTCTTCATGTCGCGCAGGGCGTTCTCGACCTCGACGAAGCTCGGGCGCAGATGCTCGGGCGCCGCCTGCCGGCCGACCTCGACGCACAGGTTGGTGGCATGCTGGTGAAGGCCGGCGATCAGCACCGACTTGATGACATCATAGAAGGCCAGATCCTGCTTCATCACCGCGCCCAGACGCTGCGCCAGCGGCGCCACCAGGCCATAGGCCAGGAACACGCCCAGGAACGTCCCGACCAGCGCGCCGCCGATCATCCCGCCCAGCACCGCCGGCGGTTGGTCGATGGCGGCCATGGTCTTGATGACCCCCAGCACCGCAGCAACGATGCCAAGCGCAGGCAGCGCGTCGGCCATGTTCTGCAAGGCATGCGCGACATGCATCGCCTCGTCCTTCATCAGATTGATGCGGCGCGTCAGCATGTCCTCGACCTGGTAGGGATCGTCATAGTTGAGGCTGATCGAGCGCAGCGTGTCGGTGATCAGCGTGACCGCCTGATCATCCTTGAGGATGGCAGGATACTGCTGGAAAATCGCCGATGCTTGCGGGTTTTCGACATGTTCCTCCAGCTCGACGGGGTTGGCGCGGGCCAGTTTGAGCAGCTGGAACAGCAGGCACAGAACCTGCGTGTTGTCGGCCTCGTGCCAGCGCGCGCCCTTGAAGGCCCGCATGATCCCGGGAAGGGTGTGCTTGATCACCGAGCCGTCATTGGACAGCAGGAACGAGCCGACCGCAGCCCCCCCGATCATCATCATCTCGAAGGGCAGGGAATGCGTGATCACGCCCATCTTGCCGCCGGCAAGCACGTAGCCGCCGAAGACCATGGCAAAGGTCAGAACGATTCCGATGAGTCCGAACATCTCAGTCTCCGCCCAGCCGGCGCGAGCCCATGCGCGCGGTCAACACCGCCGCCTGGCCCGGCTCGATGCCTGCAATGATGCGCGCGCCTGTCTCAGGCTGCACCCGCGCCAGGATCTCGGCCGCGAAATCGGGGGGCAGGGCGGCCAGGATCGTGGCCGCATCCGCCGGCTTCATCGCGTCATAGACGGCGATCAGATGGTCGATGCCCTGAGCGGTGCCCGCCGCCCGCGCGCCCCTTGCATCGCCAAGCGCCGCCTTGGCCGCCTTGAGCGCGTCAAGGCGTGTCCTGATCCGCTGCTCGGCGGCCGCCAGTTCCTGCTTCTTGCGGTCCAGATCGGCCAGCGCCCGGTCCACCGCAATGCCGCGCTGGCGCAGCGTGTCGGCAAGGGCCACGGCCTCGGGGACATCGGTGCAGCCTTGCAGCAGCAAAGGCGGCGCGGCCTCGGCGCGCAGTTGCGCGGCGATCCCGTCCCCGCGGCTGGCCACGACCCCCAGGCCGAGCAGCGCCAAAGTGCCGCCCCAGATCAGCGCCTTATGCATCGCGCACCTCGCTGATCGCGCGGCGGCGGCGCAGGGTGCGGCGCGGTTCGGCCTGGGCGGGCAGGAACTGACGCTGCAACGCCCAGTAAGCGCGTTCGGACCGGGCCTTTTCGATTTCCTGCGCCAGCCCGTTCGTCGCGGTGGTCGCGCCTGCCTTGGCTGCCGCAAGCGCGGCCTCGAGGCGGGCGATCTCGGCCGCCATGACGGCGATGGCGCCGCCAAGGCCGGTTTCCAGATCGTTCAGCTTCTTCAGCCGGTGCGAGAGCATGAAGCAGAAGCCTGCGAGCGCCAGCCCTGCGGCGACCAGCGCCGCCTGAAGGATGAGAGCGATGGTCATTGGATGCGGAACTCCGTGATCAGCAGATCCCGGACCGCCTTGTCGCCCAGGACGAAACGGGTGCGGGTGGCCAGCTCGGCGCGCACGATTTCAAGAATGCCGCGCCGACCGAAGGCAGCGGCGTCGATCTCGGACAGAAAGCCGTTATAGCTGTCGAGGATGCGGGGCATGAGGGCGAGCGCCTGCGCCCTGTCCGCGGGCGCAACCTCGATCATGACGGTCATGGCGAGCGTCTGCGCACGCTCGCCCGGAATGGTCAGGATGATTCGCGGCACGTCCACAAAGGCCACGCCGGCGGTGGCGGGCTGCTCCTCGGCCGCATGTCCGCCCCCCGAAAACAGCGAGAGCGGGGACCAGAGGCCCATGAAGCTGCTGGCGAAACCGGCTGCGAGCGCGATCACGGTCAGCAGCATCGGAACGAGCCGGCCAAGGCGCGATCTGGGCGCGGCCGCGACGGGCGGGTCTGCGATCTCGGTCATCTGATTCTCCGTCCTGACGAGGCGGATGTAGCAGGCACGGGCTAACCGATTCTTAATCGCGCCCGTGCCATCACCCTCTCCATCGGACCCAGAACGATTCGAGAAACCGGAGAGCGGATTGCAGAAGCTGGCAGAATACTGGTCGGAACGGTCGGGCAGCCAGAAGCGGCTGATCATCGCCGCATTCGCCGCGACCTTCCTGGCAGTTGCGGGCTTTGCCTGGCTCGCGAATCGGACGCCCATGGCGCTGCTGTATTCCGGGCTCGACCCCGCGCAGGCGGGCGAGGTGATGGCCCAGCTCGACAAGAGCGCCGTCCGTTCCGAGATCCGGGGCGATGCCATCTGGGTCGATGCGGCCGAGCGCGACCGCCTGCGGATGACGCTGGCCGGCATGGGCCTGCCTTCGGCCGGCGCGGCGGGATACGAGATCCTGGACGGCATGTCCGGATTTGGAACCACATCGCAGATGTTCGATGCGGCCTATTGGCGCGCCAAGGAGGGCGAGCTGGCCCGCACCATCCTGGCCGTGCCCGGCGTCAAGGCGGCGCGCGTGCATATCGCCGCGCCCGCAACCCATGGCTATCGCCGCGATGCGGGTGGATCGGCCTCGGTCACGCTGACGATGGGCAGCGGCACCCTGGATGCCAAGCAGGCGCGCTCGCTTCAGTATCTTGTCGCATCGGGCGTGCCGGGCCTCGATCCCGAAAAGATCAAGGTCATCGACAGCGCGCGGGGCATCATCTCGACCGGGGAGGAGACGGTCGCTGCCGACCGGGCCGCCGAAATGAAGCGGAACGTCGAGCGCATCCTCGAGCCGCATGTCGGCGCCGGAAACGCCATTGTCGAACTGAACCTGGATCTGGTCACCGAAACCGAGCAGCTCTCGGAACAGAAGGTCGATCCCAACAACCGTGCGCTCGTCTCGCAGGAGAACGAGGAAGCCACCGATCAGTCCACCAACAGCGACAAGGGGGCAGTCACCGCCTCGTCCAACCTGCCGGAAGGCACCGGGACCAGTCAGGGCGATCAGAGCAAGTCCTCCAGTTCCGAAACGCGCCAGCGCCAGAACTATGAGGTCAGCAAGGTCACGCGCGACGTTGTCCGCCGGCCCGGCGCAACCCGCCGCCTGACCGTCGCCGTGCTGGTCAACGGCACGGCCCAGACCGCCCCCGACGGCACCCGGACCATCGTGCCGCGCAGCGAGGCAGAGCTTGAATCCCTGCGCGAGCTGGTCGCCTCGGCGGTCGGTTTCGACGAGGAGCGCGGCGACGTGATCACCGTCAAGTCCCTGCCCTTCGAGACCATCGCCGATCAGGGAACGGCGGCGGAGGCGGGCGGGCTGCTGTCGCGGCTGGCGCTGGATGACCTGGCGCGGCTGGCGCTGATCGGGATCTTCGCGCTGGCGATCGTCTTCACGGTGCTGCGCCCGGTGCTGAGGGCCCGCGCCGTAGCGGCGCTGCCGCCCGCGCCGGACGCGGGCGCCGTCGCAGCGGCAGAGCTCTTGCCGCCGATGGGAGTGCCTGCCGTCGCGGGGCAATCCCCGGCGGCCAGCGGGCTGGCACTGCCCGGGCTGGCGATGAGCGGGCCGGAGATCGACCTTGCCCCCCCTGTCCAGGCTGATCCGGTCGCCCGCCTGCGCGCGCTGATGCGCGAGCGGCAGGGGGAAAGCATGCGGCTGCTGTCGGGCTGGATCGACGCAAGGGAGGATGTGTGAGCATGGGCGCGGCCTTGCAGCTCGAGCGGTTCGATCCGCCCCCTCCTGCGCCGCTGCCGGCGCTGCATTCGGCAGAGGAGCTTCAGGATGCCTATCTTCACGGCATGATCGCCGGGCGCGAACAGGTCATGGCCGAGCAGGCCGGCCAGATGCAGGCGGCCCTGTCAGCGATATCTGCCGAACTGGCCGATCTGCACGCCGCGCTGGCTGAAGGGGGGCGCGCCCATGCGCGGGCGCTGGAGCCGCTGGTCAGCGCCCTGCTGGAGGGCCTGCTGCCGGCCGCGGCGCGGGCGCGGCTGCAGGCGGATGTGCGCGGCACCTTGGCGCATCTGGCCGGAGCCGTCATGCCCCTGGGCATCAAGATCCGCTGCGGCACTGATCTGGCCGCCTTCATGCGGAGCTGCGCCGGCGAGGCAGGGATCGGGGCGATCGAGATTGCGGCTGACGGCCCGGACGGGACGGTCACAGCCGAGCTTCTGGGCGGAACCATGGCGTGGGACGAGGCCCGCGTCGTCGCCCAGTTACGCGCCCTTGTCCAGGAAATCATGGAAGAGCAGTAGGAATGGACCCGGAAACGAGCCTTATACCCACCCAGCAGATACAGGTCGAGATCACCATCCGCCTGGGCCGCACGCGCCTATCGGTCGCCGAGCTGGCGCGCCTGCAGGCGGGGGATGTGCTGCCCCTTGATCAGGATGCGCTGGATGGGGTGGACATCTGCATCGGCGATCGTGTCGTCGCGCGGGGCGAGCTGGTGGACGAGGGGGCCGAGGGGCGCCTGTCGGTCCGCATCATCGGACCCGCCGCGGCATGATGCGCCGCGCCTGGCCTGGCCTGGCCATTCTGACGCTGGTTGCGGCGGCGATCCCCGCCGCTGCGCAGGACATCGCGCCGCTGTCGCCTGTGGCCGACCTGGCCAGCGCCGCGGCCGGCGGGGGCCTGGGCCGCAACGCGGTGATGCTGATGGCGGGGCTGACGCTGCTGTCGCTGGCGCCGGGGCTTGCCATCATGGTGACCTGCTTTCCCTTCGTCGTCACCGTCCTGTCGATCCTGCGCCAGTCGATCGGGCTTCAGCAGTCACCCCCGAACATGCTGATCGTCAGCCTTGCCATGTTCCTCAGCTGGTATGTCATGGATCCGGTGCTGCGCGATGCCTGGCAGGTCGCGGGCGCTCCGCTGCAACGGGGCGAGATCACGCTCGACACCGCCTTCGATCGGGGGATCGAGCCGTTCCGCCGGTTCATGGCGGACCGCATCGACCCCGACACGATGGCCGCCCTGGCCGAGGTCGCGCCGCGCCGCGCCGGCCAGCCCCTCCCGGCGGCGGCCGATCCCGAACAGGCGCCCCTGTCACTGATCCTGCCCTCGTTCATGCTGTCCGAGATCCAGCGCGCCTTCTCGATCGGGTTCCTGGTCGCCCTGCCTTTTCTCATCATCGACCTGGTCGTTTCGGCGATCCTGATGTCGATGGGGATGATGATGGTCCCCCCGACGGTGGTGGCGCTGCCTTTCAAGCTGGCCTTCTTCGTGGCCGTGGACGGCTGGGGGCTGATCGCCGCGGCACTGGTGCGGGGATACCAGAGCGGGTGAGGGAAGGCCGCCGCAGCCGGGGCGGCGCGCAGATGCAGATCCGGGACGCAAGCACAGGCATGCCGGGGGGCGCCGACGAGGCCAAGCGGAAGCGTTCTGCAAGCGAGCGCAGGCACACCTGCGCGGGGGGAGCGAGAGCGCGGGTCGCCCGCGCAGCCCAGGATGGGCCGAGGCGCGCGCAGGGGTGTGGGCGGGCAAGCTGGGCAGGTCAGTCAGGGAAAGGCCGGGCCGGGCCAAGGCAGGCCGGGGCGGCCCAGCAGGCCAAGCCGAGCGAGCCCAGCCAATCCAAGCCCAGCCAATCCAATCCAATCCAATCCAATCCAATCCAATCCAATCCAATCCAATCCAAGCCAAGCCAAGCCAAGCGGGCCAAGCCAAGCCAAGCGGGCCAAGCCAAGCGGGCCAAGCCAAGCCAAGCCGGGGTGCGGCAAGGCAGGCCCAACCCCAGGCCCTGCCTTTCATCCCGCGTCATCCAGCCGACACCGCGCAGCCGTTACTCTGCAGTCGTCACCGTGCACTTGGCCCCGCATAGCCGGCACCGCATAGCCGCCACCATGCAGCCGGCGCCATGAAGCCGGCATCGTGCGGCCGGTGCTATGCGGCCAGGCCGCGGGCGCCCATCTGGATGTATTTTTCCCGGCGCGCGCGGATCAGATCTGCCGGTTTGCGGGCCGACAGCTCGTCCAGGAAGGCGGCGATCTCGTCCCCCACATGGCCGATCGCGGCCGCAGGCTCGCGCTGGGCGCCGCCCACCGGCTCGGGGATGATCGCGTCGATGACACCCAGCTTCTTGAGATCCTGCGCGGTCAGGCGCAGCGCCTCGGCCGCCTCGCGCATCTTGTCGGCATCCTTCCACAGGATCGATGCGCAGCCTTCGGGCGAGATCACCGAATAGATGGAATGTTCCAGCATCGCCACCCGGTCGGCGGTGGCAAAGGCGACGGCCCCGCCCGAGCCGCCCTCGCCGATGATGACCCCGATCAGCGGCACGCCGATCTGCAGGCATTTCTCGGTCGAGCGGGCGATCGCCTCGGACTGGCCGCGCTCCTCGGCGCCTTTGCCCGGATAGGCGCCGGGGGTGTCGACCAGCGTGATGACCGGCAGGCCGAAGCGGTCCGCCATGTCCATCAGCCGGATCGCCTTGCGATAGCCCTCGGGCCGGGCCATGCCGAAGTTGCGGAAGATGCGCGACTTGGTGTCGTTGCCCTTTTCATGGCCGATCACCACCACCGGCCGGTCGCGGAACCGGGCCAGCCCGCCCATCACCGCATTGTCGTCGCCAAAGGTCCGGTCGCCCGCCAGCGGCGTCCACTCGCTGAACAGCGCGGCGATATAATCGGTGCAATGAGGCCGGTCGGGATGGCGCGCCACCAGCGTCTTGCGCCAGGGATCAAGCCCCCGATACAGCTCGCGCAGCAGATCCTCGGCCTTGCGGTCCAGCGCGGCGGCCTCTTTTTCCAGGTCCACGCCCTCGCCCTTGCGGGCAAGCGCGCGCAGTTCCTCGGCCTTGCCTTCGAGATCGGCGAGGGGCTTTTCGAACTCGAGATAGGTCATGCTGGGGCCTTTCCGCTGTTCCGGGGCTATATGATCCGCCGATCTGCCGATTGCAACGCAGCGATCAGGCCCCCCGCGCGGCGTCGCGAGGTGCCCTGCATCCGGCCGCAGGCTGCGCCTCATTGCCGGGGCCGCAAGGGGAAACGGCGCGCTGCGCTGATCGCGGCCCAAGCGGTGCTGCCTTGGGCTTGCCAAGGCGGGCGCTCGCCCGGCTTGCAGCCGCGGGGCGGGGCGGGCAAACCGACGGCATGCGCCCTGATGCCGCCCCGCCCCCTTCTGTCCCCGCCCCCGCACAGGGAGGCACGCTGCTGCTGATCCGCCATGCGCCGCTGGACGACCAGGGGCGCCTGACCGGGCGGCGCGACCTGACGGTCAGCATTGATCCCGCCGCCATTCAGGCGCTTGCCGCGCTGATCGGGCCGGTGGATCACATCGCGGTCAGCCCGGCGATCCGCTGCCGGCAGACCGCCGCGGCCCTTTGGCCCGTCCGCGATGCGGTTCAGGACGAGGCATTGTGGGAACAGGATTTCGGCGCATGGGAAGGGGTGTCCTATGCGCATCTGCCCGATCTTGGCCCGATGGCGCCGGACGATCTGGCCCGCACCGCGCCGCCCGGCGGCGAAAGCTTTGCCCAGGTCTGCGCCCGGATCGTCCCCGCGCTGGAGCGTCTGGCATCCCGGGGGGGACGGGTCGCGGTGGTCGCGCATGCCGGCACGGTGCGGGCAGGGCTGTCGCGGGCGCTGGGCAGCGTCGGGGCCGCGCTGGCCTTCCGGGTGGCCCCGCTGTCCCTGACCGAACTGGAGCCATCGCCCCTGGGCTGGGCGATCGGCTGCGTCAACCTGCGCGCGCAGGGCGGGGGCCAGCCGGAGGGGAGCCAGCCGGGCAGGGGCTGAGCGGCCCGCCCGTCACAGGGGCGCGGCCGCGCCGGCGCGCCGACGGAACGCTTGCGAAAGCGGGCGGGCCGGCCTATAGCCCGCCGATCGCTGCGGCCCTCGCCGGCGGCGATTCCCTTATCATCAGGCCGTGTCCGCCCCGTCATCGCTTCCGGGGGTGGTTCCGGCGACAGGAGAAGCGACATGAAACTGAACGAACTGCGCGACAACGAAGGCGCCAACCGCAAGAAAAAGCGCGTGGCGCGCGGCCCCGGCTCGGGCAAGGGGAAGACCGCCGGGCGCGGCATCAAGGGCCAGACCTCGCGCTCGGGCGTTGCGCTGAACGGCTATGAAGGCGGCCAGATGCCGCTGTATCGCCGCCTGCCCAAGCGCGGCTTTACCAAGCCGAACCGGCTGTCCTTTGCGGTGGTCAACCTGGGCCAACTGCAATCGCTGGTCGATGCGGGCAAGCTGGCCGCGGGCGCAGACGTGACCGAGGATGCGCTGATCGCGGCCGGCGCGACCAAGCGCAAGCTGGACGGCATCCGCCTGCTGGCCAAGGGCCAGCTGACCGCGGCGCTGAACCTGACCCTGGCCGGCGCGTCCAAGGCGGCGGCGCAGGCCGTCGAGCAGGCCGGCGGCACGCTGACGCTGACCCGTCCGGTGCGCGAAGCCGTCGCTGCGGATGCCGCGGACGCCGAATAAGCTGTTGAAGGGGCGGGCGCCGCCTCATAGATAGCAGTCGAGTTTTCCCAGCGCCGCCGACCGGAGAACGGTCCGGCGGCGCTGCCAAATCCGGCGGCGTGCCGGGATGATCGAGGGCAGTCATGGCGTCAGCCGCAGAACAGATGGCCGCGAATCTCAGCTGGGGACAGCTGGGCAAGGCCACCGAACTTCGCCAGCGGATCTGGTTCACCCTCGGGCTGCTGATCATCTATCGGCTGGGAACCTATATCCCCGTGCCCGGCATCGACGGCACGGCGCTGCGCCATTTCATGGATCAGGCGCAGGCCGGCATCGGCGGCATCCTGTCGATGTTCACTGGCGGCGCGCTGGGCCGGATGGGCGTTTTCGCGCTGGGCATCATGCCCTACATCTCGGCCTCGATCATCGTGCAGCTGCTGGCCTCGATGGTCCCCGCGCTCGAACAGCTCAAGAAAGAGGGCGAGCAGGGCCGCAAGAAGATCAACCAGTACACCCGCTACGGCACCGTTCTGCTGGCGCTGTTCCAAGCCTACGGCCTTGCCGTCAGCCTGGAGGCGGGCGGCATGGCGCATGAGGCAGGCTGGTTCTTCCGCGCCTCGGTCGTGATCACGCTGGTCGGCGGGACGATGTTCCTGATGTGGCTGGGCGAGCAGATCACCGCCCGCGGCATCGGCAACGGCATTTCGCTGATCATCTATGTCGGCATCCTGGCCGAGATTCCGGCCCATCTGGCCCAGTTCCTGGCGCAGGGGCGCACCGGCGCCATCTCGACCCCGGTCATCCTGGGGGTGGCCGTGCTGGTCGTGGCGGTCATGGCCTTTGTCGTGTTCATGGAACGGGCGCTGCGCAAGATCCGCATCCAGTATCCCCGCCGCCAGGTCGGGATGAAGGTCTATGACGGGCAGTCCAGCCACCTGCCGATCAAGGTCAACCCGGCGGGCGTGATCCCGGCGATCTTCGCCAGCTCGCTGCTGCTGCTGCCGGTGACGATCTCGACCTTCTCGGGCAACCAGACAGGCCCGGTCATGTCCACGATCCTGGCCTATTTCGGCCCCGGCCAGCCGCTGTATCTGCTGTTCTTCGCGGCGATGATCGTGTTCTTCAGCTATTTCTATACCCAGAACGTCGCCTTCAAGTCCGATGACGTGGCCGAGAACCTCAAGAATCAGGGCGGGTTCATCCCCGGTATCCGTCCGGGCAAGCGGACCGAGGAATATCTGGACTATGTGGTGAACCGGGTGCTGGTGATCGGCTCGCTCTACCTGGCGGCGGTCTGCATGCTGCCCGAGGTGATCCGCCACCAGCTGTCGGTGCCGTTCTATTTCGGCGGCACGTCGGTTCTGATCATCGTGTCGGTGACGATGGATACCATAAACCAGATCCAGAGCCACTTGCTTGCCCATCAATACGAGGCTCTGATCGAGCGGTCGCAGCTGCGCGGCAAGCGCAAGCCGGGCGCGGTCAAGCCGCGGCGCCTGCCGGCCCGCCGCTGACAGGGCGCGCCGTGAACCGCAAACGGGGGACGAGGCCATGACGATCAACATCATCCTGCTTGGGCCTCCGGGGGCGGGCAAGGGCACGCAGGCCCGCAGCCTGGTCGAAGAGCGCGGGCTGGTGCAGCTGTCCACCGGCGACATGCTGCGCGAGGCCCGCATATCGGGCACCGAAATGGGCAAGGTCGTGGCCGATGTGATGGACCGCGGCCAGCTGGTCACCGACGAGATCGTGATTGGCCTGATCCGCGAAAAGCTGGAGACGGTGAACGCGCCCGGCTTCATCTTCGACGGCTTTCCCCGGACGCTGCCGCAGGCCGACGCGCTGGATGCGCTGCTGTCCGCCATGGGCCGGCATGTCGATGCCGTGATCGAGATTCGCGTGGATGATGCCGCCCTGGTCGATCGGATCAGCGGCCGCTATACCTGCGGCAGCTGCGGCGAGGTCTATCACGACACCACCCGGCCGACTGTCCAGGCAGGGCGCTGCGACATCTGCGGATCGTCTGATCTGAAGCGGCGCGCCGATGACAATGCCGATTCGCTCAGGACGCGGCTTCTGGAATATTACAAGAAGACCTCGCCGCTGATCGGCTATTACTATGCCAAGAAGCAGCTGCATCCGGTGGATGGCATGGCCGGGATGGACGAGGTCGGCGGCGAGATCGCCGCCGTGCTGGACGGGGCCGCCCGTGCAGAGGCTCCGGGCGCAGGCTGACAGACTTAAGGGTTGAAGGGCGGCAGGGTTGACGCCGCCCGGCACATACCCTAAAGACCTCTATCTCATTCGAGAATCACCCATCCGGGGTGAGGCACTGGCCCGACGGCGCCTGCCGCGGGCCATTGGTTGTGAAAAAAGGGTCTGGCGCTACGGACCCGCAACGAAAAGGAAGACCGGACTTGGCCCGTATCGCTGGCGTCAACATCCCGACCGGCAAGCGCGTTCCGATCGCGCTGCAATATATCCACGGCATCGGCCCCATGCATGCCGAACAGATCTGCGAGGCCGTCGGCATCGACCGCGCCCGCCGCGTCAATGACCTGTCCGACGCCGAAGTGCTGCAGATCCGCGAATATATCGACGCGAACCTGACCGTCGAGGGCGATCTGCGCCGTGAAAACCAGATGAACATCAAGCGGATGATGGACCTGGGTTCCTATCGCGGCCTGCGTCACCGCCGCGGCCTGCCGGTGCGCGGTCAGCGGACCCACACCAATGCCCGCACCCGCAAGGGCCCCGCGAAGCCCATTGCCGGCAAGAAGAAGTAAGGAGAGCGCAGCATGGCACGCGACAAGACGCGCATGAAGCGCAAGGAACGCAAGAACATCGCCACCGGCGTGGCGCATGTGAACAGCTCGTTCAACAACACCAAGATCCTGATTTCCGACGTGCAGGGCAACGCCATCGCCTGGTCTTCGGCCGGCACGATGGGCTTCAAGGGCTCGCGCAAGTCCACGCCCTATGCGGCGCAGATGGCCGCCGAGGATGCGGGCCGCAAGGCCCAGGAACACGGGATGCGCACCATCGAGGTCGAGGTGCAGGGCCCCGGTTCGGGCCGCGAATCGGCGCTGCGCGCGCTGGCGGCGGTCGGCTTCAACATCACCGGCATCCGCGACGTGACCCCGATCGCGCATAACGGCGTCCGCCCGCCCAAGCGCCGGCGCGTCTGACCCGACCCGATCCCGCAGGCCCGCGCCCATCCGGCGCGGGCCTGCCTTGGCTTTTTACCTCGGGCGTTTCCGGCCGCTGGACATGGGCCGGGAACTGGAATGGAGGCAATCGCATGATCCACAAAAACTGGGCCGAGCTGATAAAGCCCGCGCAGCTTGATGTCCGCCCCGGCGCCGATGCCTCGCGCGTGGCGACGGTTGTGGCCGAACCGCTCGAGCGGGGCTTCGGCCTGACGCTGGGCAACGCGCTGCGCCGCGTGCTGATGTCCTCGCTGCAGGGGGCGGCGATCACCAGCGTGCAGATCGACAATGTCCTGCACGAGTTCTCCTCGGTCGCCGGGGTGCGCGAGGATGTCACCGACATCGTCCTGAACCTCAAGGGCGTGACCTTGCGGATGGACGTGGACGGGCCCAAGCGGCTGACGTTGTCGGCCAAGGGGCCGGGCGCCGTTACCGCCGGGCAGATTGCCGAGACGTCGGGCATCACGGTGCTGAACCGCGACCACGTGATCTGTCACCTCGACGAGGGGGCGGATCTGAACATGGAACTGACCGTCGCCGGCGGCAAGGGCTATGTCGCGGCCGATCGCAACCGGCCCGAGGATGCGCCCATCGGCCTCATTCCGATCGACGCCATCTTCTCGCCCGTCAAGCGTGTCAGCTATGAAGTCACCCCCACCCGCGAGGGGCAGGTGCTGGACTATGACAAGCTGACCATGCGGGTCGAAACCGACGGCAGCCTGTCGCCCGAGGACGCCGTCGCCTATGCGGCGCGCATCCTTCAGGACCAGCTGGCGGTGTTCGTCAACTTCGAGGAAACCGAAACCTCGCAGAGCGCCGATGCCGAGGACGGGCTGGAGTTTGATCCCCGCCTGCTCAAGAAGGTCGATGAGCTGGAGCTGTCGGTCCGTTCGGCCAACTGCCTCAAGAATGACAACATCGTCTATATCGGCGACCTCATCCAGAAGACCGAGGCCGAGATGCTGCGGACGCCGAATTTCGGCCGCAAGTCCTTGAACGAAATCAAGGAAGTGTTGTCGGGCATGGGCCTGCATCTGGGCATGGATGTCGTGGACTGGCCGCCCGAGAACATCGAGGATCTGGCCAAGCGTTTCGACGACCAGTTCTGAGGCTTTCGCGGGGGCGCAAGCGCCCCTGCGCGACGACCGGGCATGACCTGCCCCAAGGAGAGTCCCTCGCACGCAGGGGGGCCGGACAAAGCAAAAAGACGACATAGGAGACAATCATGCGTCACGCCCGCGGCTATCGCCGCCTGAACCGCACCCATGAACACCGCAAGGCCCTGTTTTCCAACATGGCCGGCAGCCTGATCGAGCATGAGCAGATCAAGACGACGCTGCCCAAGGCCAAGGAACTGCGCCCGATCATCGAAAAGCTGATCACGCTGGCCAAGCGCGGTGACCTGCATGCCCGCCGCCTGGCGGCTGCCCAGCTCAAGCAGGACCAACATGTCGCACGGCTGTTCGACATCCTCGGCCCGCGCTATGCCAATCGCCAGGGCGGTTATGTCCGCGTTCTCAAGGCCGGCTTCCGCTACGGGGACATGGCGCCCATGGCGATCATCGAATTCGTCGAGCGTGACGTGACCGCAAAAGGGGCGGCCGACCGCGCCCGGACCGAGGCCGAAGCCGGCGCCGACTTCGAAGCCTGAGCCTGCCAAAGTCTTGTGACGTAACGTCACAAAATCGAAGATGCCCGTGCAGCCCCGCTGCGCGGGCTTTTTCGTTTTGAATTCATGGAAAATTTACTGCTGGCCGTGCAGGGTGAGGTGCGGCGTCGGTCAGGGGGCTGTTGGCGCGAACTTAATCAATCCCCTAATTATTGACGCAACCACCGGCAATCTATCTAAAAAGACATGTCCTCACGCGCCGAAATCAACGCTGTCCTCGCCCGCCTCCGAAAGGTGGCCCCGATGGGATATTACGTGGCGCTTCATATCCGCTACGCCGCCCCCATCATGCAGTTCCAGGCCTATCCCGTCGCCTGGACCGAGCGATATGCCGAGAATGGCTATGCCTTGCGTGATCCGACGATTGCCTGGGGGTTTTCCGCCTCGGGGGCGATTCGCTGGTCCGCGCTGCCCATTCCCGATCCTTTCGGAATCATGAAAGAGGCGGCGAATCACGGGCTGAACTACGGTGTCATCGTTGCCTGCGGGCTGCTGAAATCGCGCACCATCGCCGGCTGCGCCCATGACACGCGAGAATTCACGAATGACGAGATCGAGGTGATCTCGACAATGGTACGGCGGCTTCACGACATGACAGAGCCACCGGAGAGCCTGACAAAGGCTCAGCAAGAAGCCCTTCGGTGCATCGCGGAAGGGGATCGTCACGCTGCGGCGGCCGCCAAGCTGGGAATCACGGAAAGTGCGTTCAAGGCCCGTCTCATATCGGCCCGCGAACGGCTGATGGCCAAGACCACTGCCGAGGCATTGCAGCGCGCCAAGGATTACCGCCTGCTGTAGGATCATATCACCGTTCGCGGTCGCTCCGCAGGGTTGGCCCCCACCAACCAGGAGAAGACCATGCAGACCACCACGCTTTCCTTCACCAACCTTCACAATTTCGGCGAACTGTTCGCCAATTTCTTCCGTGCCCGCCGTCAGAGCTTCATCATCCAGCGCAACTGGGATCTTCCGCAGGCCGACGGGATGGAGTTCGACCAGTATGACACCCCGCAAAGCCGCTGGGTGGCTGTCCATGACGGCGCAACGGTCCTGGCCGGGATGCGGCTGACCCCCACCACGGCAAGCTGCGGGATCTATTCCTACATGATCCGCGATGCGCAGCGCGGCGTGCTGGGCGGATCGATTCCCCAGGATCTGCTGTATGACGAGGCGCCCGTGGACGAACACACATGGGAAGCAACCCGCCTGTTCGTCAGCCACGACACCCCCCAGGCGATCCGCCGCAAGGTGCATGGCGAGCTGGTGCGCACCATGATCGCCTGCGCGCGCGATGTCGGGGCGACGCGGCTGCTGTCGCTCAACGGCGAATGCTGGCCGCGCATGTTCAGCCGCTGCAAGATCGAGGCAGAGGCGATCGGCCGCCTGTGCTGGATCGATGACGGCTATTACCAGTGCACTGCCATCAACCTGGCCGGCAAGATGCACTGATCTGGCCGCCGCCGGCGGGGATACACTCCGCCGGCGGGAAAGCTTAGCCTCGTGTCATGGCCGATCTGTTCGACTCGCTTCCCCCCGATCCTGTTCCCTCCTCGGTCAAGGCCGGGGCCTCGGCGCATCGTCCCCTGGCGGATCGCCTGCGCCCCCGGCTGCTTGCCGAGGTGATCGGCCAGTCCGCGGTGCTGGGCGAGAACGGGCCCCTGGGCGCGATGCTGGCGGCGGGCAGCCTGTCCTCCGTGATCCTGTGGGGTCCGCCGGGGGTGGGCAAGACAACCATCGCGCGGCTGCTGGCCGACCGGACCGACCGCGCCTTTGTCCAGATTTCGGCCATCTTTTCCGGCGTGCCCGAGCTGCGCAAGGTTTTCGATGCCGCAAGGCTGCGCAACGAGGCGGGGCAGGGAACGCTGCTGTTCGTGGACGAGATCCACCGCTTCAACAAGGCGCAGCAGGACAGTTTCCTGCCGCATATGGAGGATGGGACGATCCTGCTGGTCGGGGCCACGACCGAAAACCCCAGCTTCGAACTGAACGCCGCGCTTCTGTCGCGCGCGCAGGTGGTGGTGCTCAAGCGACTTGAGCTTGCCGATCTCGAACTGCTGGCGCAGCGGGCCGAACGGGAACTGGGCCGCCCCTTGCCGCTGGACGGGCATGCGCGCGAGGCGCTGCTGGCGATGGCCGATGGCGACGGGCGCGCGGCGCTGAACCTGATCGAGCAGGTGATGGCCTGGAAAACCGACCGTCCGCTGAGCGCGGAGGCGCTGTCCCAGCGCCTGATGCGCCGCGCGGCGAAATACGACAAGGCGGGGGACGAGCATTTCAACCTGATTTCCGCCCTGCACAAATCCGTGCGCGGCAGCGATCCCGACGCGGCGCTCTATTGGCTTGCCCGGATGCTGGAGGGGGGCGAGGATCCGCGCTATCTGGCCCGCCGCATCACCCGCATGGCGGTCGAGGATATCGGCCTTGCCGACCCCGCCGCGCAGCGCCACTGCCTGGATGCCTGGGCGCTTTATGAACGGCTGGGCTCGCCCGAGGGCGAGCTGGCGCTGGCGCAGGCGGTGATCTATCTCGCGCTCGCCCCGAAATCGAACGCCGGCTATGCCGCCTACAAGGCCGCGCGGGCCGAGGCCAAGCGGACCGGCAGCCTGATGCCCCCGGCGCATATCCTGAACGCCCCCACCCGGCTGATGAAGGAACAGGGATACGGGGCCGGATATGCCTATGACCATGACGAGGAAAACGCCTTTTCCGGGCAGAACTACTTTCCCGAAGGGATGAAGCGCCCCGTCCTCTATCAGCCGGTCGAGCGGGGGTTCGAGCGGGAACTGAAGAAGCGGCTCGACTGGTTCGTTACCCAGCGGCTGAGGCGCGGGGGCTGATGCCAGGCGTGTTCGGGCGGCTGCGGATATCTGCCGGCGGTCCGGTGGGCAGCGCGCCCTTGGCCTTGCCGCCGGCCCGGCTCCGCCTCCTGGCCGCTGCCGGGCGGCGCAGCCCGATGGCGCCGTGGCCCCGGCGCTGCGGCATTGACTTTGCTCGCCGCCCCCTGCACCCAGCCGCCATGATGAACCCATTTCTTCAGGTCGCGCTGGGCGGGGCGGCGGGCTCGCTCGCGCGTTACGGCGTGAGCCGGGCGGCGCTGGCGGCCTTCGGTCCGGGCTTTCCGGCCGCGACACTGGCTGTCAACATCCTCGGCTCGTTCCTGATGGGGCTGGCCGCGTCGCGGGCGGGCCAGTTCGGCCCCTTGCTGATGACGGGCCTGCTTGGCGGCTTCACGACATTTTCGGCCTTTTCGCTGGACACGGTGACGCTGTGGACCCGTGGCCAGCACGGCGCGGCCGCGGCCTATGTCGCGGCTTCGGTCGCGCTGTCGCTGGGGGCGCTGGCCCTTGGCCTGTTTCTGGCGCGCCCGGCATGAGCGGGGTGCAGATCATCCGGGTCGGCGCTGAGGAGGGCGAGCAGAGGCTCGACCGCTGGCTGCGCAGGCGCTTTCCGCAGCTGAACCAGATCGCGGTCGAAAAGATGTGCCGCAAGGGCGAGCTGCGTGTCGATGGCGCCCGTGTCAAACCGGCCGCGCGGATCATCGCCGGGCAGGACATCCGCATCCCGCCTTTGCCCGATTCCGCGCCCGTCCCGGCCGCGCCCCGCCCCGCGCTGCGCGAAACCGACGCGCAGATGATCCAGTCGGCCGTTCTGTGGAAGGACGATCACGTCATCGCCCTGAACAAGCCGCCCGGCCTGCCCTCGCAAGGCGGCTCGGGGCAGGGCGAGCGGCACGTGGACGGGCTGTCGGCGGCGCTGATGTTCGGCTACAAGGAACGGCCCAAGCTGGTCCACCGGCTGGACAAGGATACCTCGGGCGTGCTGCTGCTGGCGCGCACCGACCGGGTGGCGCGGCGGCTGTCGGAATCCTTCCGTGCCCGCACGACGCGCAAGATCTATTGGGCCGCCGTGGCCGGTGTGCCCAGCCCCCGGATGGGGACGGTGCGCTTCGGCCTCGTCAAGGCGCCAGGCCATGGGCGCGGCGGCGAGGGCGAGCGGATGATGGCGATCCATCCCGCCAAGGTTGACCAGACCGAGGGCGCCCGGCGCGCCACCACCGATTACGCCGTGCTGGACAGCCTGGGCACCCGCGTCAGCTGGGCGGCGCTGGTGCCGATCACCGGCCGCACCCACCAGCTGCGCGCCCATATGGCGGAACTGGGGCATCCGATCATCGGGGATGGCAAATACGGCGGCTCGGGCCAGGAAAACCTGGGCGACGGCTGGGGCGCGCAGCTGGGCGGAGAGATCAGCCGCAAGCTGCACCTGCACGCCCGGTCCATCAGCTTTGATCACCCGGTCACGGGCAAGCGCATCACGCTGACGGCGCCGCTGCCCGACCACATGGCCCGGACATGGCAGACCCTCGGCTGGCACGAGAACGACGTGCCCGCCGATCCATTCGAGGATGCGCCGTGAAGCTGGTCATCTGGGACATTGATGGCACGCTGGTGGACAGCCACGCCGTCATCATGGACTCGATGGGGGCCGGGATGCGCGCGGCGGGGCTGCCCACGCTGCCCGACCGCGCGGTCAGCGCCATCGTCGGCCTGTCGCTGCCTGTTGCGGTGGAAACGCTGCTGCCGGATGCGGACGAGGCGACCCGCGCGCGCGTGGTGGATGGCTACCGCGCGGCTTATTCGGCCGCCCGCGTCAGAAACGAATCGCCCCTGTTCCCCGGCGCGCGCGATCTGCTGGGCCGGCTGGCCGCGCGGGACGACGTGCTGATGGCGGTGGCGACGGGCAAGTCGCGGCGCGGGCTGGATGCGCTGCTGGCCGCCCATGATCTGGGCGGGCTGTTCGTCACCACGCAATGCGCGGACGACCACCCGTCCAAGCCTGCGCCGGGCATGGTCATCGCCTGCCTGCGCGCGGCGGGGGCCGCGGCGGGCGACGCGGTGATGGTGGGCGATACCAGCTTTGACATGCAGATGGCCGCCAACGCGGGCGTGGCCGGGATCGGCGTTGCCTGGGGCCATCATGGGCCGGACGATCTGCGCGCAGCCGGCGCGCGGGCCGTGGCGGCCGACATGGCCGGGCTGGGCCGGCTGCTGGACGGGGTGCTGGGATGAGCGAATGGAAGGCCCGCCGGTTCTGGAAGGCCGCCAGCGTGGCGCCCGAGGGCGGGGGCTGGCAGATCCTGCTGGACGGCCGGCCGATCCGCACGCCGGGCAAGCTGGCGCTGGTCATGCCGAACCGTGCGCTGGCCGAGGCGATTGCCGGCGAATGGGACGCGCAGGCAGAGGTGATCGACCCCAACGCCATGCCTCTGACGCGGGCCGCGAATTCGGCCGTCGAAAAGGTCACGCCGCAGTTCGCGGCCGTGGCGGACATGCTGGCGGGCTATGGCGGGACGGATCTGCTGTCCTATCGCGCCAGCGGGCCGGCGGCGCTGGCCGAACGGCAGGCGGCGGGGTGGGACCCGCTGATCGACTGGGCGGCCCGCGCCTTGAAGGCGCCGCTGAGGATCACCGAAGGGGTCATGCCCGTCGCGCAGGATGCGGGCGCGCTGGCGCGGCTGCGGGACCGGCTGGACGCGCTGACGCCCTGGCAGCTGACCGCGCTGCACGATCTGGTGACGCTGCCCGGCTCGCTGATCCTGGGGCTGGCGGTGCTGGAAAGGCGGCTGGATGCGGACACGGCCCATGCGCTCTCGCGCATCGACGAGACGTTCCAGGCCGAGCAATGGGGCCGCGACGACGAGGCCGAGACAGCCGCCGCAGCGCGGCTGGAGGGGATGCGGGCCGCGGCGCGGCTGCTGGACCTGCTGGCGGGCTGAGCCGCCCGGCATCTGCCCCCCCCATGCGCGAGTCGCTTGACGCAGGGGGACCACGCGTCACAATGCCCCTGTTCCGTGGACGATGCGTCCGGGGCGACCAATCGCACTGCGCGGAACCAGCGCGGGCAGCAACAGAGAGGATGTTCATGCGAAACCTTGCTTTTCTTGCGACCGTTGGCGCAACCGCATTGATGGCGGGCGGCGCCCTGGCGGCCGAAGGCGACACGCTGGCCCAGGTCAAGTCGCGCGGCGTGCTGAACTGCGGCGTCAATGCCGGGCTGGTCGGCTTTGCCGCGCCCGATGCCAACGGCAACTGGTCGGGTTTCGACATCGCCATCTGCAAGGCCGTGGCCGCCGCCGTCCTGGGCGATGCGACCAAGGTCAAGTATGTGCCCACGACCGGGCAGACCCGCTTCACCGCCCTGTCCTCGGGCGAGGTGGACGTGCTGGCCCGCAACTCGACCTGGACGTTCCAGCGCGACACGGACCTCAAGCTCGATTTCGCCGGCGTCAACTATTACGACGGGCAGGGCTTCATGGTCCGCAAGGATCTGGGGGTGACTTCGGCCAAGGAACTGGAAGGCGCGACCATCTGCGTTCAGACCGGCACCTCGACCGAACTGAACCTGGCGGACTGGGCCAAGTCCAACAACGTCACCTACAAGGCCGTCAACATCGATTCGAACGCCGAGGGCGAACAGCAATACACCGCCGGCGCCTGCGATGCCTACACCACCGACGCCTCGGGCCTGGCCGCGACGCGGGCAGCCTTTGCCGACCCCGACAACCACATCATCCTGCCCGAGATCATCTCGAAGGAACCGCTCGGCCCGGTGGTGCGGCATGGCGACAACAACTGGGGCGACATCGTGCGCTGGACGCTGTTCGCGCTGATCTCGGCCGAGGAATACGGCATCACCTCGGCCAATCTCGAGGAGCAGTCCAAGTCCTCGACCAACCCCGACGTGCAGCGGATGCTGGGCACGACCGACGATTACGGCAAGATGCTGGGCCTGGACAAGGAATGGGCCAAGCGCGCCATCGCCGCCTCGGGCAACTACGGGGAAATCTTCGCCGCCAATATCGGCGAGCAGACCCCCATCGGCCTGGCCCGCGGGCTGAACGCCCTGTGGACGCAGGGCGGCCTGATGTATGCGATGCCGTTCCGCTGATCGCGGGCCCGCTTCTTTACGCGCATATCCTTGGCCGGCAGGCGTCTTGCGCCTGCCTGGCTGCCCCGGCGGAAGGCAGGCAACAGACCCGCCGCGCCGACAGGGAAGGTTGACCGATGACATCCGCTGCTCCTCAGGGACAGCCGTTCCGGCTGTCGATGCTGGTCCGCGATCGGCATTATCGTTCGCTGCTGATCCAGGCGGCGGTGTTCATCCTGGTGATGCTCGCCGCAGCCTGGCTGGTGAACAACACCGTCCAGAACCTTGCCCGGATGGGCAAGACCTTCGACTTTTCCTTCCTGCGCAACCGTGCGGGATATGACATTCCCTTCACCGTCATCCCCTATGATCCAGGGCGGTCGCATCTGCGCGCCGCCATGGTGGGGCTGGCGAACACGCTGCTGGTATCGGCGCTGGGCTGTCTTTTCGCCACCATCATCGGGGTTCTTGCCGGTGTCCTGCGGCTGTCGGGGAACTGGCTCGTCTCGCGGCTGGTCGGCACCTATGTCGAGATCGTCCGCAACGTGCCGCTGCTGCTGTGGATCCTGGTGGTACTGGCGGTCTTTACCGAGGTGCTGCCCGGCCCGCGAGAGTATCGGCCCGCCGGCCCTGACGGGACGGCCGCCGCCTCGATGCTGCTGGGCGCCGTGGCGCCAACCAACCGCTATACCGCGATACCGCGGCTGGCGATCGACAACGATCCGGGCGCGGTCGTTTTGGGCGGGCTGCGAATCGACGCGGTCCTGCTGGCCTTTGCCCTGGGGCTGGCGGCGGCCTTCTGCATCAATCACTGGGTGCGGGCACGGGCACGGGCGCGCCAGCAGGCCACCGGCCGCCGCCCTGCGACATGGTGGATCACCCTGCTGCTGTTCGCCGCCCCCATCCTGCTGCTGAGCCGCATCTTTGCCGTGCATCTGGTCCGGCCCGAGCTGAAGGGCTTCAACTTCGCCGGCGGGATCAATCTCGACAACGCCTTTGTCGTCCTGCTGCTGGCGCTGTCGATCTATACCGGCAGCTATGTGGCCGAGATCGTCCGCGCCGGCATCCTGTCGGTCAGCCGCGGCCAGGCCGAGGCGGCTGCCGCGCTGGGGCTGCGCCCGCGCTCGATCATGGGGCTGGTGGTGCTGCCGCAGGCGCTGCGCGTCATCATCCCGCCGCTGATCTCGCAATATCTCAACCTGACCAAGAACAGCAGCCTGGCGATCGCCGTCGGCTATCCCGACCTGCGCGCCACGCTGGGGGGCACGACGCTGAACCAGACGGGGCGCGAGATGGAATCCATGATCGTGATGATGGGCATCTATCTTGCCATCAGCCTGACCATCTCGGCCGTCCTGAATGTCTACAACGTCCGCATCAAGCTGAAGGAGCGGTGAGGTGAGCGAGCGTCACGCCGAGGCCGTCCCCTTCGTCCGCGCGGCCATGCTGCCCCCCGCGCTCCCGCCCGCGCGCCAGGCGGGCGCGTGGCGATGGCTGCGCCTCAACCTGTTCTCGGGGCCGCTGAACACGGCCTTGACCATCCTCAGTCTGGGCGCCCTGTGGTTTCTGGCCGCGCATTTCTGGCCCTGGTTCGCCCATGCGGTGTGGAAGGCGTCCAGCGTGGGCGAATGCCGCACGATCATCGCCGCCCGCTGGGGCGAGGGGGCGACGGGCGCCTGTTTCGCCGTCATCCGGGAACGGTGGAACCAGTTCCTGTTCGGCTTTTACCCGGCCGAGCTGTACTGGCGCCCGGCCGCGGCCTGCGGGCTGCTGCTGCTGGCCATTGCCCCGGTGCTGTTTTCGGAAACCCGGCCGCTGCGCTGGCTGGTCATCGTGCTGGGCGGGGTGGGCAGCTTTGCCGCATGCGCGGCGCTGGGCGCGCCGGACAGGGCGCTGGGGATGCTGGCGGCCGTGATCCTGGGCTGGGCCGCGCTGATCGAATATGCCCCGCGCCGGGCGCTTGCCGCCACCGCGCTGTTTCCCTTTCTGGCCGTCTGGCTGCTGTGGGGCGGATCGCTGTGGGGGCCGCTGACCGCCCTGGCGGGATTTGCGGTCGGGCTGGCGGTCTGGCGGCTGACCGCGCGGGCGGGCCTGCTGTCGGCGGCGCTGGGCGCGTTGGCGGCGGCGGGGTGGTGGCTGTATGTGCAGGCCGGCCTGGCCGCAAGCCTTGGCGGGTTCGTGCCGCTGTCCATCGCACCCGTGGAATCGACAGCCTTCGGCGGGTTTCTTCTGTCCTTTGTCATCGGCGTGTCGGGTATCACCCTGTCCTTGCCGCTGGGCATCCTGCTGGCGCTGGCGCGGCAATCGGCCATGCCGGTGGTGCGGATGCTGGCGGTGATGTTCATCGAATTCATCCGCGGCGTGCCGCTGATCACGCTGTTGTTCGTGGCCTCGATCCTGCTGAACTATTTCCTGCCGCCGGGGACGAATTTCGACATTATCCTGCGGGTCATCATCATGGTGACGCTGTTCGCCAGCGCCTATATGGCCGAGGTGATCCGGGGCGGCCTTGCCGCCCTGCCGCGCGGGCAATACGAGGCTGCGGATGCGCTGGGGCTGGATTACTGGAAGGCGCAGCGGCTGATCGTGCTGCCGCAGGCGCTCAAGATCTCGATCCCCGGCATCGTCGGCACCTTCATCGGGATGTTCAAGGATACCACGCTGGTCACTTTCGTCGGCCTGTTCGACCCGCTCAAGCAGATGTCCGACACGATCCGCGCCACCTTTGCCTGGAAGGGCGCCTATTGGGAACCTTACCTGTTCACGGGGGCGATCTTCTTTGTCCTGTGCTTTGCCATGTCGCGCTATGCCATGCATCTGGAACAGCGCCTGAAACGCGACCATCGTTGAGGGGTTCGCCATGACCGTGACCGACACGCCCGCATCCGCCCCGGCCACTGCCGCGATCCGCATCGAGCGGATGAACAAGTGGTACGGCGCCTTCCATGTCCTGCGCGACATCGACCTGACGGTGCGCACGGGCGAACGCATCGTCATCGCCGGGCCATCGGGTTCGGGCAAATCGACGCTGATCCGCTGCATCAACCGGCTTGAGGAACACCAGTCCGGCCGGATCGTGGTGGACGGCACCGAACTGACCAACGACCTGCGCAACATCGACAAGGTGCGCTCCGAGGTCGGCATGGTGTTCCAGCACTTCAACCTGTTCCCGCATCTGACGGTGCTGGAAAACTGCACCCTCGCCCCGATCTGGGTCCGCAGGACGCCCCGGCGCGAGGCCGAGGAAAGCGCGATGCATTTCCTGCGGCAGGTCCGCATCCCCGACCAGGCGCATAAATATCCGGGCCAGCTGTCGGGCGGCCAGCAGCAGCGCGTGGCGATCGCCCGCTCGCTGTGCATGCGCCCCCGGATCATGCTGTTCGACGAGCCGACCAGCGCCCTTGACCCCGAGATGATCAAGGAGGTTCTGGACACGATGATCGAGCTGGCCGAGGGCGGCATGACCATGCTGTGCGTCACCCATGAAATGGGCTTTGCCCAGGCGGTCGCCGACCGGGTCATCTTCATGGACCAAGGCCAGATCGTGGAAGAAAACGTGCCGGAGGCGTTTTTCAACAATCCGAAATCGGAACGCACCCGGCTGTTCCTCAGCCAGATTCTGGGGCACTGATCGGAAAACGGGACACGAGGGACGCGATGAACCAGATGTATCTGCTGCTGCTGGGGGTGCTTGGCGTTGCGGCCATCGGCAGCCTGCTGCACACCAGCGATGACGAGGAGTTCGACCAGGGCACCCCGCCCCCCGACCTGCCCATGGTCGAGGGAACGGACGGGGCCGACCAGGTCGACGGCACCGATGCGGGCGAGATCGTCCGGGGCTTTGACGGCAACGATACGATCAACGCAGCCGCCGGCGACGACTGGACCTATGGCGGCTATGGCGATGATACGATCATCGCCGATGCGGGCGACGATCACGTGTTCCTCGGCTCTGGCGACGATGTGTATGGCACCGACGACCCCCATGCGGCGGACGGGAACGACACGATCGAAGGCAACAGCGGCGAGGACACGATCCATGCCGGCGCCGGCGATGACCTGATCCTGCCGGGCGACGAGGACAAGGATGGCGACCTGCTGGATGGCGGCGCCGGCAAGGACACGATCGACGGCGGCAAGGGCAACGACACCATCACGGGGGGCGATGATGACGACGCCGATTCGCTGATGGGTGGCAAGGGCGATGACAGCCTGACCCTGGGCGCTGGCGATTACGCCGATGGCGGCGAGGGCGCGGACAACTATCTGCTGGCCGAAGGCACCGGCGCCTCGACCATCGCCTATGACAAGGGCGATACGCTGGTCATCACCTATGATGGCGGCAAGGCCGAACCCGATGTCGATGTCGTCCAGTCGGATACAGACGTGCAGGTCTTTGTCGGGGGCGAGCTGATCGCCACGCTCAAGGACACGAACGCCAGCGATGTGGCCTATACGCTGCGCGCGGCGACCGGCGCCCAGGGCGCCGATCCGGGCAACGGAACCGCCGGCTGAGCCGGGCAGGTGACTGCCCTGCGCCCGCAGCCATCGGCAGTGGGCGCCCGGTCAGGAACGCCATTCCGGCACAAGGGCGCCGTTGACCCCTGGCCCGCAGGGGCAGGGGCGGCAGCATGCCGCCCGCCCGGTCAGATCGCGGCCTTGCGGCTTTCCTCAAGATAGATCTCGCGCAGGCGCTGCGTGACGGGACCCGGCCGGCCCGCGCCGACCGGCACGCCGTCGATCTCGACCACGGGCATCACGAATTGCGATGCCGAGGTGATGAAGGCCTCGTCGGCCTGTTGCGCCTCGTCCACGGTGAAGGGGCGTTCCTCGATGGTGATCTGCGCCTCGCGGGCATAGCGCAGCAGGGATGCGCGGGTGATCCCGTGCAGGATGTCATGCGAGGTCGGCCGGGTGATGATGCGCCCGCCGGCGACGATATAGGCGTTGTTCGAGGTGCCTTCGGTCACGGTGCCCTCCTCGACGAACCAGGCGTCGTCCTTGCCCTGGGCCTTCGCCTCCATCTTGGCGAGCGAGGGGTAGAGCAGCTGCACCGTCTTGATGTCGCGGCGGGCCCAGCGCAGATCGGGCATGGTGATGATGCGCAGGCCTTCCCGCGCGGCCGGGTTGTCGGCCAGGCCCGGCTTGTCCCAGCCATACATGACCACCGTGGCCGGGGTATCGGCAGGCGGAAAGACGAAGTCGCGGTCACCGGCATTGCCGCGGCTGATCTGCAGATAGATCATCCCGTCGGTGATGCCGTTTTCCTCAACCAGCCGCCGATGGGCGGCCAGGATTTCCGCCTCGGCCAGGGGCATGGCCATCCTCAGCTCGCCCAGCGACCGTTTCAGGCGCGTCATGTGCCCGTCAAAATCGATGAGCCTGCCGCCCAGAACCGTCGTCACCTCATAGACGGCATCGCCCATGACGAATCCCCGGTCGAAGATCGAGACGGTGGCCTCGGTTTCGGGCACATAGCTGCCGTTCAGATAGACAATGCGGGTCATCAGCTTCTCCGGGGATCGTGGCCTTGCGCGTTCTGCGCCAAACCCCGGCCACCTTCAACAGCGACAGGCCGCTTGCCCAAGGTTGCGCAGCAATATACCACCCAGTCCAGCAATTCCGAAACATCATTGCTCAAGGTATCGTCTCCATGTCCTTCCGCCAGCAGCCGTCCCCCCCCGCACGATTGAACCGCTGCCAGCTGTTCGGGCCGGGATCGCGCGTGTCATTGTTCGAGAAGATGGCGGCCTCGGCGGCTGATGTGATCAATCTCGATCTCGAGGATTCGGTGGCGCCGGACGACAAGGATCAGGCGCGCCGCAATGTCGTGCAGGCGATCGGCGATGTGGACTGGGGCGGCAAGACGCTCTCGGTCCGCATCAACGGGCTGGACACGCCCTGGTGGTATCGCGACGTGGTGGACCTGCTGGAACAGGGGGGCGACCGGCTCGACCTCATCATGATCCCCAAGGTCGGGAACGCGATGGATGTCTATGCCGTCGATGCTCTTGTCACCGCGATCGAACGGGCCAAGGGGCGCAGCAAACCGATCGGTTTCGAGGTCATCATCGAATCGGCCGCCGGGATCAGCCATGTCGAGGACATCGCCGCCGCCAGCCCGCGGTTGCAGGCGATGAGCCTTGGCGCGGCCGATTTCGCCGCCTCGATGGGCATGGCGACCACCGGCATCGGGGGCACGCAGGAAAACTATTACATGGCCCGCGAGGGGCAGAAATACTGGGCCGATCCGTGGCACTGGGCGCAAGCCGCCATCGTCGCCGCCTGCCGGACGCATGGCATCCTGCCGGTCGATGGCCCCTTCGGCGATTTCAGCGATGCCGAGGGGTTCCGCGCCCAGGCGCTGCGGTCCGCCACGCTGGGGATGGTGGGCAAATGGGCGATCCATCCCAGCCAGATCGCACTCGCGAACGAAGTGTTCTCCCCAAGCGAGATAGCGGTAACAGAAGCAAAGCAGATCCTTGCTGCGATGGAACAAGCGCAAAAAACTGGGGCCGGAGCGACGGTATACAAAGGTCGACTGGTTGACATCGCGTCGATTCGTCAGGCACAAGTGATCGTGCGGCAGGCAGAGTTGATAAACGGTTCCATCTGACGGCGCGTCATACCCAGGCGGCACGGCGGGGAGGCCCAGCCGCCCTTCGGGGGAGGAGCGACAGGTCCCGCGCCTTGGCGGGGCCTGTCTCTTTTGGGCAGGCTGCTTGAGGCCATCACGCGCCGTCCGGCGCCTTCGCGATGACGCGCCGTCCACCGCCTTTTGCCCAGATGCCCCGTTTTGCCCAGATGCCCCGTTTCAGGCCGGCCAAGCGCCTTCAGGCGGGGGACAGATCGTCCGGCATGTGCGGGGCCGCCGCGATCAGCTGCTGCGTATAGGGGTGACGGGGCGCGGTCAGGATCGTTTCGGTCTCGCCTTCCTCGACGATCCGGCCCTTCTGCATCACCATCATGCGGTCGGTGATCGCGCGGACGACCGACAGATCATGGCTGATGAACAGCCAGCCCATCCCGTGCTGCGCGCGCAGCCGGGCCAGCAGATCGAGCACCTGCGCCCGCACCTGCACGTCAAGCGCGCTGACGGCCTCGTCCAGGATGATCAGGCGCGGACGGATGATGAGGGCGCGGGCAATCGCGATGCGCTGGCGCTGTCCGCCGGAAAACTGGTGGATGTGGCGGCCCATGGCGTCGGCGGGGATGCCCACCTCGTCCAGCGCCCGCGCCACCCGATCGCGCCAGTCCGAGGGACGGCCGGTCAGGTGGAACGGCTCGGCCACCAGCCGGTCCACGCGCCAGCGCGGGTCAAAGCTGGCATAGGGATCCTGGAACACGACCTGCACCCGGGCGCGCAGGGCTGCCGGCATCCGTGCGCCGACCGGCTGGCCGTCCAGCAGGATGCGCCCCCCCTGCAGGGGATCGAGGCCCAGGATGGCGCGGGTCAGGGTTGACTTGCCGCAACCCGATTCGCCCACCAGTCCGACCGATTCGCCCTCGCCCACCGTCAGGCTGACGCCATCGACGGCGCGCAGCGCCCCGTTCGGCGCGGCGGCCGTCATGCGCGGCAGGCGGTATTCGCGCACCGCGCGTTCGACCCGCAAAACCGGGGCGCTTGCGCTGCGGGGCGGGGAGCGTTCCGGCTGGTGGCGGGCCGCGGCGAACAGGCGGCGCGTATAGGGGTGCGACTGGGCGCGGAACACCGCCGCGGCCGGACCCTGCTCGACGATGCGGCCGGCCTGCATCACCGCCACATGATCCGCTGCCCCGGCCAGAAGGGCCAGATCATGGGTGATGAACAGCAGCGCCATCCCCTCGTCGCGGACCAGTTCGCGCAGCAGGTCCAGGATATGCGCCTGCGTCGTCACGTCCAGCGCGGTGGTCGGCTCGTCCGCGATCAGCAGGTCGGGCGCGGCGGCGATCGCCATGGCGATGGCGACACGCTGGCGCTGGCCGCCCGACAGCTCATGCGGGAACAGGGTCAGGGCAAAGCGCGGGGCAGGCAGGCCGACCCGGTCCAGCTTTTGCCGGGCCGCCGCCAGCGCGTCGCCCCGATCCATGCGGCGGTGGCGCATCAGCACCTCGGCCACCTGATCGCCGATCGTCATCAGCGGGTTCAGCGCCGTCATCGGTTCCTGAAAGATCATCCCGATGCGATGGCCCCGGATGTCGTTCATCGCCGCTTCGGGCAGGTCGAGCAGGTTGCGGCCGTCCATCAGAACCCGGCCCGTCGCGCTCGCGCCGTCCGGCAGCAGGCCCATGATGGCCAGCGAGGTCATGGACTTGCCCGACCCGCTTTCCCCCACCAGCCCCGTCACGCTGCCCGGCGCCAGATCAAGGCTCACCCCCGACAGCACCGGACGCCCGCCGATCATCACCGAAAGATCCTGCAGCGCGATCATGCGGTGCGCGCCTTCAGCCGCGGGTCCAGCGCGTCGCGCAGCGCATCGCCCAGAAGGTTGAGCCCCAGCACCGTCAGCACGATGGCGAGGCCCGGCACGATGGCGACATGCGGGGCGATGGTGACCATGGTCTGCGCCTCGGCCAGCATCCGGCCCCAGCTGGGGGTGGGGGGCTGCGCGCCAAGGCCCACATAGGAAAGCCCCGCCTCGGCCAGGATGCCCAGGCTGAACTGGATCGTGCCCTGCACGATCAGCAGGCTGGCGATGTTGGGCAGGATATGTTCGACGCTGATGCGCGCCGGCCCCTTGCCCGCGACCTGCGCCGCGCGGACGAAATCGAGCGTCCACAGCGGCAGCGCCCCCGCCCGCGTCACCCGCGCAAAGACCGGGATATTGAAGATGCCGATGGCCAGGATCGCGTTCAGCGCCGAAGGGCCGAGCGCCGCCGTGATGAGGATCGCGATCACCAGCGAGGGAAAGGCAAAGATCAGGTCATTGCCCCGCATGATCGCCTCGTCCGCCAAGCCGCCCCGGCCGGCGGCGGCGATCAGGCCCAGCGGCACGCCGACCCCCATCCCGATGCCCACCGCCACCAGCGCCACGGCCAGCGAGGTGCGCGCGCCCACCATGACCATCGACAGCAGGTCGCGCCCGAAATGGTCGGTGCCCAGCCAATGGTCGGGGCCGGGCGGCTTCAGCTTGTCGGCGATGCTGACGCCGGTGACGGAATAAGGGGTCCAGGCCCAGGACAGCAGGGCCGCAGCAAGGGCCAGCGCGGTCAGCGCGATACCCAAAGTCAGGGTGGCACGTCTCATCGTCTGCGCAGCCTCGGGTCCACGGCGACATAGGCCAGGTCAACCAGGAAGGTGACGATGATCACCGCCGCGACCAGCACCAGAACGGCGGATTGCACGACGATCAGGTCGCGCTGGGTGATCGCCTGAAAGATCAGCCGCCCAAGGCCCGGCAGGTAGAACACGTTCTCGATGATGATCGCCCCCGCCAGCAAAAAGCTGAACTGCATCCCCAGCACCGTCAGCACCGGGACAAGGGCATTGCGCAGCGCATGCCGGCGCAGCGCCTGACCGCGGCTGAGGCCCTTGGCCCGCGCGGTGCGGATGTAATCCTGCCCCAGCGTCTCGATCAGCGCCGAACGCAGCACGCGCGCCAGGATGGCCGCCTGCGGCAGGGCCAGCGACAGCGCCGGCAGCAACAGAGCCTTCAGCGCCGCCAGCGGATGCGCCCAGCCCGGAAAGCCGCCCGCCGGCAGCCAGCGCAGGCGGACCGCAAAGACCAGCACCAGCAGCATCGCGAACCAGAAGTTCGGCAGCGCGATGCCCAGTTGCGTTCCCCCCATCACGGCCGCATCCGCAAGGCTGCCGCGCCGCCGCGCCGCCAGCATGCCGACCGGAAAGGCCACTGCCGCAGCAATGGCCAGCGCCATCAACGCCAGCGGCAGCGATACCTGCACCCGGTCCCAGATCATCCCCGCAACAGGCGTCTTGTAGGCAAGGCTGGTGCCCAGATCGCCGTGCAGCACCCCGGCCAGCCAGCGGCCGTAACGCATGATCCACGGCAGATCGAGGCCCATCTGTTCACGCAGCGCCGCCACCGTGTCGGGGCGCGCGCCGGTGCCCAGCATGAAGCTGGCCGGATCGCCCGGCACCAGATCGACGACCGCAAAGATCACCGCGGATGCGATGATCAGGCTGAGCGTAAGGGAAACAATGCGTCGGATCGGCTGCGGCATGGGCGGCAAGCTAGAGCGCGTCCGCCGTCAGGTCCAGCGCCATGAACAGCGCGCCGGGCAACGGGTTGTCGTTGTAGCGCGCGGTTTCGATGAACCCGAGCGAGCGATACAACGCCACGGCGGCGGTGAAATCGCGCTGGGTATCCAGCCGCATGCACCGGTATCCGCCCGCGCGCGCCGCCGCGATCAGCCCTGCTGCCAGCAACCGCCCCCCGCCAAGGCCGCGGGCCGCGGGGCGGACATACATCCGCTTCATCTCGGCCCTGCCATCGGGCAGGGGGCGCATCGCGCCGATCCCGAAAGCCTGGCCATCCTGCTTGGCCAGCAGCAGCGCGCCCCGCGGCGGGGCATAGGCGCCGGGCAGGGCGTCCAGCTCGGCCTCGACGTTCTGGAACGACAGGTCCAGCCCGAGGCTGGCGATGTATTCGGTGAACAGCGCGCGCACAGTCTCCAGATCGTCGGGAAAGGCGGCGGGGCGGATCGCTGCCATCATGTCCCCGGCACCTGGATCTTGCCGATCAGCGGCAGGTCGTCGGCGGGGGTGACGCTGTGCCGCTCGATCATCCGGTGGACGGCCGGATCGCCCTCGCCTCGGTGCAGCCGCCGCAGGGCGACCGTCACCTCGGCATCGGTCTTGGTGCGGCGCAGGTTGTGGCGGACATAGTCGTCCCAGGTGGCGATGTGATAGGATTCGCTCCATTGCCCGGGGTTTTCCAGATCGCGCAGCAGTGCCCACTGGCGCGCGCCGTCACGGCGGCGGATGTCGCGGCGGCGGGCCATCAGCCTGAGGAACTCGGCCGTGTCCTCAAGGTCGATCTTATAGTCCACCATGACCATGATCGGCCCCGACCGCCCGCGCAGATCCAGCGCCAGCTCGGGTTCCTGAAAGCGGTTCACCGGATCGAGATCGAGCTTGCCGAATTCGGGCTGGCTGAACCAGTGCCCGATGATCGCTCCCGCCAGCAGCACCAGCGCCGCCATCATCATGGCGCTGTCCACGCCCCGCGCCCCCGCGACGCCGCCCCAGACCCAGCTGCCCGCGGCCATCCCCCCGAATGTCGCCGTCTGATACAGCGCCAGCGCCCGCGCCACGACCCAGCGCGGGGTGGAGAGCTGGACCGTCACGTTGAACAGCGACAGCGCCATCACCCAGCTTGCCCCGGCCGGCAGCAGCACCAGCCCCTGCAGCCAGACATTATCCGTCCAGGACAGGACGGCGCAGGAGAACGCAAAGCCCAGGAACGCCAGCCGTACCACCGCTTCATTGTTGAACCGCTCGCGGATGCGCGGGTTGGCCGCGGCCCCCAGGATGGCGCCCAGCCCGTAACAGCCCAGCAGCAGCCCCAGCAGCAGCGATCCGCTGCCCGGATGGCCCTTGGCGATCAGCGGCAGCAGCGCAAGGATCGCCACCGCCGAAAAGCCGAACAGCCCCGCCCGCAGCAGCACCCGGACCAGATTGGGCGACAGCGCGACATAGCGCAGCCCCGCGGCAAGGGCGGGGCCGAGCGGCTCGGGCGCATAGGGGCGGGTGCGCGCGGGCGGATGCCAGCGGATCATCGCCGCGATCAGCGGCGCATAGCTCAGCGCATTGACGGCAAAGGCAGCTGCGGCACCAAAGCCGGCGACGATCAGCCCGCCTGCCGCAGGCCCGACCGACCGCATCAGGTTGAAGCCGACGGAATTGAGCGTAACCGCCGCGGGCAGATCCTCGCGCGGGACCAGATCGCCCATGCTCGCCTGCCAGGGCGGGTTATAGAGGGCCTGACCCATCCCGATCAGGAATGTCAGGCCGAGCAGGCTCAAGGGATTGAGCCAGTTCCAGAATGCCACCAGCGACAGCAGGACGGACATGCCCGCCATCACCGCCAGCGCCGCCAGCATCAGGCGGCGGCGTTCGAATATGTCGGCCAGCGCCCCCGACAATAGGGCGAATAGCATGACGGGCAGGGTGTTCGAGGCCTGCACCAGCCCGACCAGCGTGGCGCTGTCGGTCAACTGGGTCATCATCCATGCCGCTGCCACCGCCTGGACCATGCCGCCAAAATTCGACGCCAGCGTTGCGGCCCACAGGACGCGGAACGCCGGATGGCGGAAAGGGGCAAGGGCAGAAGGTCTCGGCATCGGCTATGCTGCCAGTTTGGGCCGCAGTCGGGCCGGCCGCAACCGGAAAGCGGAAGGGCAGGGGCCGCTGGGCATGTGAAAAAGACCCCCTGCCGCGGCAGAGGGCCTCATGGTCCGTCCCCTTGCGCGGGACGCGCCGCTCAGCCGCGATTGAACAGGCGCAGGATCAGCAGCAGGATGATGGCGCCGATGGCCGAGAAGATGATCGAGCCGATGATGCTGGTGCCGACCACGGCGTTGTCGACCGTCGCCGGGGCGGCGCCCAGGTTCCAGCCCAGCGCCGGGAACAGCCAGTTCGCCAGCAGGCCGCCGACGATGCCGACCACGATATTCATCAGGGTGCCCTGGCCATGGCCCTTGACGACCTGTCCGGCGATCCAGCCTGCGATGGCGCCGATGATGATGGCAATGATGAAGCCCATTGTGAGTTCCTTTTCAAACGCTTCGCGCGCCGAAAGTGGCGGCGGTTACGCCGTCTCAACCGCAACCATGTGCACAGGTTCCGGCCCGGCGGCGCCTTTGGGCCAAGTCGGGGTTTCCTGTCGCGGGGTGCGACAAAATTGCCACATCTCACGGCCGCTCAAAATATCGCGGGCGCGGCATTTATGTCACGCCAGGGCGCGGGGCCGGGCACAAAACTTGACGCTCGGGGGGATTGACGGCGTATGGCGGAATCCTGCCGCGATCTCCGAACTGCTCGTCGGGCGATTCGCGCGGCTTTCTTGCCACCTGCGGCCGCCATGCCGAAAACCCGAGGAATTGTCTGCGATGCGTATCGCCTCTGCTGTCCTTCTGGCCTGCGCCCTGGGCGTTGCCGCCTGCGGCCCCGAACCGGTCGTGCAGGCCCCCGCCGCCAGCATGCCGGTGCCCGACTATTATCAGTCGCGCACCGAAAGCGGCCCCAATGGCGAGCCGCTCGAGATCAAGGCCGTCAAGCCGGCCTATCTGCGCGAACGCAATGTGCGCGCCCAGGTGCCCTATAACGGCCCCGACGCGCCCGGCACCATCGTCGTCGATCCCTATGCCCGCTTCCTGTATCTGGTCGAACCGGGCGGGATGGCCACCCGCGTCGGCATCGCCGTGGGCAAGGCCGGCCTCGGCTTTGCCGGCGAGGCGACGATCAAGCGCAAGGCCCGGTGGCCCAGCTGGACCCCCACCGCCAACATGGTCGCAACCGAGCCGGAACTGTATGGCGCGGTCAAGAACGGCCTTCCGGGCGGTCTGACCAACCCCCTGGGGCCGCGGGCGCTGTATCTGTATCAGGGCAATGTGGACACAATGTATCGCATCCACGGCACCGTCGATCCGTCCTCGATCGGCAAGGCCACCTCGGCGGGGTGCATCCGGCTGTTCTCGCAGGACATCATCGACCTGTTCGACCGGGTTCCGCTCGGCACCCATGTCAAGGTGCGCACCCAGTCGGAATCGCTGGCGCTGGAGGGGCCGCTGAACGAAACCCCGGACGGCTATCTGGAGCCGGCCGGCGCCCCCGCGGCGGTTCAGGCATCGGCGGCGCCGGTCGTCGTGGCGGGCGGCGCCCTGCCCAACTGAGGGGCGGAGCGGCAGCGTCCCGGCCGGCAGGTGGCCATGGCCGGGACGTTTACCCGCCTGGGCGGTTCGTATAGGCTGGGCGCATCATCACCCAGCGCCGCTCTGCGGCGATCGAGCCCGAGGATCGTCCCATCATGGTCAGACAGACGACTGCTTTGCCCGGCACCGATCGGCCGGACACGGCCGTGCTTGTGGAAAAATCGCGCCAGCCTGCCTTGGGCAAGCATGCCGACCGCACGCTGAATGGCCTGGTGCGCAAGCTTGAGGCGGCGGTCGCGGCTGCGGGGGACGACGCCGATCTGGCCGCTGCCCTGCGCCGCGTCCGGGCCGAGGTGAAAAGGCGCCTGGCAAGCAACGGCGCCGATCAGGCGCCCCGCAAGGCCGCGGCCGGGCAGCAGGCCGGCGTTGCGGGCCGCGACGGCAAGGCAGAGCCGCGCGCGGCGGTCAGCCCGCCGCGCATGGCCCCCGCAGCCGCCGAGGACATGCCCGATCTGCCGCCCGCCGCCCTTCGCCTCGGGGGCTCCCCTTCGCCCGATGTCCTGCCGCGCGCCGTCACCGGCAGCGGGGTTGTGGAACGGAGCGGCAAGGGCGACAAGAAGGACAGCGCCGCGAAGGCTGCCGAAAAGGCCGACGCCAAGGCCCGCAAGGAAGCCGAAAAGGCCGAGCGCAAGCGCGTCAGGCAGGCCGAGAAGGCCGAGCGCAAGCGCGTCAAGGAAGCCGAAAAATCCGAACGCAAGGCCGCGCGCAAGGCGGAACGCAAGGCCAGCAAGCTGGCGGCGCAGAAGCCTGATGGAAAGCAAGACGACGCCTGACGCTCATGCGCGCCCTGTCGGCCCCGCCGCGATGGGCGCAGGGCGGTTTCCCTGTGCGGGCCAGTCTGGTAGATCGCGCATGACAGCTTTGACGAGGGCCGCCATGCGCTGGATTGTCGGGATCGCCGCTTGCGGACTGGGGTTGGGGCTGGGCGCTGCCTGGTCGGCGGACGATGCTTTGGCCCCGGCGCCTGCGTCAGAGATGCCGGCCCCGGTTCCCGGCACGGCCCCGACCCCCCGGATGGCGGCAGGCAATGCTGGTGGGGCAGGCGTAACCGCCGCGCCCGCATCGACCCCGCCCGCCGCTGCGCCCGCTGCGGGGGCCGAGGCCCCTGCGCAGCCGCCCGCCGCAGTCCCCGCGCCGGTTGCCGCCAAGGCGCCAGCCCCCAGCGACGCGACCATCCCGGCCCAGGCGCCCGCCCCCGGCGAAGCGCCTGCCCCGGCCGAGCCGTCCATCCAGAAGGCGCCCGCCCCTGGCGACGCGCCCGCTCTCGTCCCCACCGGTCCGGCACCGGCGGAGCCGGCCGTGCTTTCGCCCGCCGCGCCGCCGGCTCTGGCCGAGATGGCTCACGGTCCGCTGCTGCCGGGATCTGCAGGCGCTTCGGCACCCGCGCCGGCCGAGGCGGCGACGGCGGAGCCTGCGGGGGACGATGCCTCGCTTGATGCGCTGGCATCAAGCCCCGCGGCCCCGGCCGCCTCCTCTGCCCCCGTTGGGTCGACTGCACCGCCCCCCGCCGCGGACAAGGCGCGCACGGCACAGGGGCCGCAGATGCCCCCCAAGGAGGATGGCGCCCGCCGCTGCACCGTCGATGGGCGCAGCTGCATTGCCGCCAAGACCTATGTCGCCGATGTGTGCCGCGTGATCGAAACCGCGGCTGCCGAAAACCGGCTCGACCCCAACTTCCTTGCCCGGCTGCTGTGGAAGGAATCGATGTTCGAGCCGGAGGCCGTCTCGCCCGTCGGGGCGCTGGGCATTGCCCAGTTCATGCCGGAAACCGCCCGCATCAGAAAGCTGGACGATCCGTTCAACCCCGCCAAGGCGATTCATGCCTCGGCCGCCTATCTGCGTTATCTGATCGACGGCTTCGGCAATATGGGCCTGGCGGCCGTCGCCTATAACGGGGGCGAGGCGCGGGCCCTGCGCTTTTACAATGGCGGGCAGGTGCTGCCCTTCGAGACACAGGATTATGTCGAGGCCATCACCGGGCACAATGCCTGGAAATGGCGCGACG
Organism: Paracoccus contaminans; assembly: GCF_002105555.1. Taxonomy (NCBI): domain Bacteria; kingdom Pseudomonadati; phylum Pseudomonadota; class Alphaproteobacteria; order Rhodobacterales; family Paracoccaceae; genus Paracoccus; species Paracoccus contaminans. The sequence goes on along the minus strand of NZ_CP020612.1, from coordinate 800,923 downwards.
AGCCGCCCGCGGCTCTCGACATCCGCCTGGACAAGGACAGACCGTTCCACGACGCCTGCATGAAGCTGGCGCGCAACCGCACGCTCAAGGAGTTCACCACCAAGGCCCGCGCCTGGCCATGGGGCGTGATCCTGGCTGCCCATCCGCAGCAGTCGGGCGCCCAGCAACAGGTCAACCGCCTGAACCGGCAGCTGCGCCCGATCCTGGGCGGCAAGCGGGTGAGCTATGTGCGCAAGGCCGTGGGCGGGGCGGGCAGGCGGCTTTATACGGCGCAGATCGGCTATTCCTCGCGCGGCGAGGCAAACGCCTTCTGCCTGCAGTTCCGCGCCCTTGGCGGGCGCTGCATCGTCCTGAAGAACTGAAGGGCGGGGCGGCGGCGGTCGGGCGCCTTCGGGACGCTGAAGGCCCGCAAGCCCCTCCTGGCGGGCCGCGCGCCCATGCGGCTGATCCTGATGGCGGCCATGCAGCCCCTGTCCGGCTAGCCGCCTTAACCCCTTGCGCACCGGGCTGCGCGACAGGCCGGCATCCCGGCGATCTTTGACCTGCCAGAGGCGGGCCGGGGGCCGGACGCCCGGTCGGGATGCGACAGCGCAGGTCGGCACGGGCGCGCTCGCGCTTGTCGGGCGGTCTGCGCCGATGCCCCCCGAAAGCCTGAGGCAGGATGGGCCGGACCGGGCAGGCAGGCCAGCCTGCAAAGGCGGATCAATCAGGAAAGGCAGTCCAGCCCGCTGAGGCGGCTTGTCGTTGAAGGCAGGCCAGTCTGCGCAGCGCGTGCATCCGGCACCGCAGAAGCTAGCCGCAGCGTGAAACAGCCCCCCTCAGCCGGCCCATGCAGTCCTGTGCCTGTGCGTGCAGGCGCAGCCAGGCCCATGCCGGTACGAGCAGGCCCTTGCAGGCGGGTCCAGGCGAAGGGGGCAGGCGAGGGGGCCAAAGCGAGACGGAGCCAAGCAAGGCATGGCCAAGCGACGCATTGCCCGCCAGGCTGGATGCGGGCGGTGCCGACCCCAGCGCGCTCAGGCCCGGGGCAGCGGGGCGCGATCTGACAGGCAGGGGCCGGCCGCACGGATTGGCAGGACGGGACCGGCGCGCAGCATGTCATCCGCCGGTCCCGCAGGGTTCATTCGCGCCAGTGCACCTTGCTCAGATCATTGGCAGGCGAGGGGGCGTTCGCCCACAGCCCTTCGATCCGCGCGTCAGCCACCCCCGTCTTGGCAAGCTGGAACAGATAGGCGGCCGGGTGGTCTGCGGCCAGCTTTTCCTGCGCCTGCTTGAGGATGTCGCTCCGCTCGGCCAGGGTCAGTGCGGCTTTCAGCCGCTCCATCAGGGCGCGGTAATCGGCGTTGTCATAACCGATGTAATAGCCCTCGCGCGCATAGATATCGAGGTCCATCGGCTCGACATGGCTGACGATGGTCAGGTCGAAGTCGTGGTTCTTGTGGACCTGTTCCAGCCACTGCGCCCATTCCATGTTGGTCGTCTCGGTCTCGATCCCGACATCGCGCAATTCGGCCGCCACGATCTCGCCCCCGCGGCGGGCATAGGGGGGCGGGGGCAGGGCCAGCCGCAGCTTGAGCCCCGAAACGCCGGCCTCGGCCAGCAGCGCCCGGGCCCGCTCGGGATCATGCGGGGTCTTGGCGACCAGATCGACGTAATCGGGGTTGTGGGGGGCGAAATGGCTGCCGATCGGGGTGCCATAGCCGAACATGGCGCCGTCGATGATCGCCTGCCGGTCAACGGCCAGGGCGATCGCCTCGCGCACCTTGGGGTTGTCCAGCGGCTTGTTGCGGTTGTTCATCGACAGGATCGTCTCGCCCTCGGTCGTGCCGACGATCACCTGAAAGCGCGGATCGGCCTTGATCTGGTCCAGCGTTTCGGGCGCGGGATAGATCGGGAAGGCGTCGACATCCCCCGCCATCATTGCCGCGAAGGCAGCGGTCGGATCGGAAATGAACCGGAAGGTCGCCGATTTCAGCGCCGGCTTTTCGCCCCAGTATCCGTCAAAGGCCGCCAGCGTGACGTGATCGCCCTGTACCCATTCGCCGAACCGGAACGGGCCGGTGCCGACCGGATGCGTCGCATCCGTGGCGGCCGAGGCCGGGTCCAGCATCGCCGCATCGCCCCAGGCCATCTTCCACGGGAACAGCCCGTCCGGCTCCTTCAGCGTGACGCGTACCAGATCGGGCGACAGCGCCTCGACAGCGGTGATGTCGGCGAACAGCTGCTTTTGCGGGTTGGTCGAATCGGGCGCGCGGGCGCGGTCCAGCGAGAACACCACGTCCGATGCGTCAAAGTCGGCGCCGTCATGGAACCTGACGCCCTTGCGCAGATGGAACTCATAGACCTTGCCGCCGTCCTTGGCTTCCCACGATTCGGCCAGGCTGGGCACGATTGTCCCGTCGGGGGCAAAGCGGGTCAGCCCTTCGAACAGGTTGGCATAGGTGATCTCGTCGATGGCCGCGGCGGCGTTTGCCGTGGGGTCGAGGCCCGGCGGCTCGAGCACCATGCCGAGGCGGATCATGTCCTGCGCTGCCATCGCCGGCGCGGCAAGGCAGGCAAGCGCGGCGGCACTTGTCAGAAGTCGTTGAAACATCAGCATCCCCATGCGGCCGCTGCGGCCGTCTTGCGAGAGCCTAGGCGCGCCGATGCCCCTCGATCAAGCGCGCCGATGCTGGGGGATCAACTGCTGTGCCGCGCCTGCCAGCATCAGCCACAGCGACGTGACCATCAGCCCCCACAGCGCCCAGCTCTGCGGATGAAAGCCGACCATGATCGCCCAGCACGCGCAGACCACCCAGGCCCCTGCCATCGGCAGCGAAACCGCCCGCCAGCGTTCGGTGCGCACCGGATGGATGAACTTGATCGGCAGGAACATCGCCACCGTCAGCGGGATCACCACCCCCAGGATCACCCAGTAGGACGGTTTGAGCGCGAACAGCACCAGCACGACCATGTTCCAGCAGGCCGGAAAGCCCGCAAAGCTGTTGTCCACCGTCTTCATCCGCGTGTCGGCCATGTAGATGATGGACCCGTAGACGATGGCGATGATGCACACCCATCCCGTCCAGCCCGGCAGCAGGCCCGACTTGAACAGCGCAAAGGCCGGGATGAAGATGTAGGTGATGTAGTCGATCATCAGATCCATCACCACGCCGTCATAAGTCGGCCAGTTGTCCTTGACCCGATAGCGGCGCGCCAGCGGCCCGTCGATGCCGTCAACGACCAGCGCCACGATCAGCCAGGCGAACATCGTGGACCAGCGGCCCTCGACTGCGGCAAGCAGGGCCAGCATCGACAGGACCGCGCCGGTCGCGGTGAACAGATGGACCCCCAGGGCCTTGAAACGCAGGTTCATGGCGCCTTGTCGCATCAGCATGCAGACAGCGCAACCTCAGCCCGGCGGGATGGGCAGGGCGGTGGTGGCCTTCATTTCCTCCATCGACAGCAGGGCGGTCACGTTCTGGATGCGGATCTCTGAAATCAGCGACTGGTAGAAGCGGTCATAGGCGCGCGCATTGCGCACCACGACCTTGAGGATATAGTCGATATCGCCGGCCAGGCGGTGCGCCTCGATCACCTCGGGGCGGGTGCGCAGCGCCGCGAGAAAGCGGGCGGCCCAGTCCGCATCATGCTCGACTGTGCGGATCAGAACGAAAAAGCATGCCTCAAGCCCCAGCGCCTCGGCATCCAGCAGGGCGACCTGCCGGCGGATCACCCCCTGCTCGCGCATCCTGCGGATGCGGTTCCACACCGGCGTGCGCGAAGCGCCGACACGGGTGGCGATCTCCTCGAGCGGCAGGCTGGCGTCCTGTTGCAGCAGGGACAGTATCTTGCGATCCAGCTCATCCAGCCGGACAGCATCGCGGTCGGGGGCGGTCATGGGGAAAGGTCTTCCTTGAAACGGGCCTTTCGGCACGGATTGCGTCCTTATTTCCCCGCGGCTCTGGCGGGGTGCAACATGTTTTTCCTATTCTCTGTGATGTTGCCCGAAAGGATGCCGCCATGTCCAAGACCTTCGTTCCATCGCCCCGAACCCCCGCGGTGCTGACCGCGAACGATCTGCGCGGCGGGCACTGCGTCTGGATGGGGCAGGGCGGCTGGACCACGGATGCGGGCGCGGCGATCCTTTATGACGACCCCGCATCGGCCGATGCCGCGCTGGCCGCCGCCCAGGCGCAGGGCGGCATCGTGGTCGGCCCCTATCTGGTCGAGGCGGTGGTGGACGACGCGGGCCGCCCCGCGCCCGCCCATTTCCGCGAGGCCTTCCGCCAGGCCGGCCCCTCGACCGAGCCTGCCGCCCGCCACCCCGCCCGGTTCGACGAGGCCGCCCATGCTTGATGCCGCCGAGCCCCGATCCTATCTGCACCACCGCGCGGCCCAGTTCCGCGCCCAGGTCGCCCGCCGTCTGGACGGCAGCCTGACCGAGGACGAGTTCCGCCCCTTGCGGCTGATGAACGGCGTCTATCTGCAACTGCACGCCTATATGCTGCGCGTCGCCATTCCCTATGGCACGATCAGCCCCGGCCAGCTGCGCGGGCTGGCCCAGATCGCCGACCGCTGGGACCGCGGCTATGGCCATTTCACCACCCGCCAGAACATGCAGTTCAACTGGCCGCGGCTGGTGGACATCCCCGACATGCTGGACGTGCTGGCCGATGTGGGGCTGCACGCGATCCAGACCTCGGGCAACACCATCCGCAACGTGACCACCGACGCCTTTGCCGGTGCCGCCGCCGACGAGGTCGCGGACCCCCGCCCCTGGGCCGAGCTGCTGCGCATCTGGTCCACCGACCATGCCGAGTTCCAGTTCCTGCCGCGCAAGTTCAAGATCGCCGTCTCGGGCGGCGCGCGGGACCGGGCGGTGATCCCGGCCCATGACATCGGCCTGCGCCTGCGCCGGCAGGAGGGCGAGCTGGGCTTTCAGGTCTGGATCGGCGGGGGGCTGGGGCGCACGCCGCTGCTGGGCAGTGTGGTGCGCGAATTCCTGCCCGCGCCCGACCTGCTGCCCTATGTCGAGGCCATCCTGGCCGTCTATAATCTCAGCGGGCGGCGCGACAACAAATACAAGGCGCGCATCAAGATCACCGTGGCCGAGCGCGGGCTGGACGTGCTGCGGGCCGAGATCGAGGACGAGTTCGCCCGCCGCCGCGCGGTGTTCCGCGGCGTCGATCTCGACCTGCTGGCAGGGCTTGAGGCGCGCTTTGCCGCGCCCGCGTTCCGCGCGGCGGATGATGCGGCCTTTGACGCGGAATATGCCGCGAACCCGGCCTTCCGGTCCTTTGCCGACACGAACCTGTCGGCGCATCGCGCGGCCGGCCATGCCAGCGTGACCATCACGCTCAAGGCGCCAGGGGCCACGCCGGGGGATTGCACGGCCGACCAGATGCGGCTGATCGCAGATCTGGCCGAACGCCATGCCTATGGCGACATCCGCATCGCTCATGATCAGAATGTCGTGCTGCCCCATGTCCATCGGGCCGAGCTGCCCGCGCTTCATGCCGCGCTGCGCGGCGCGGGGCTGGCGACGGCCAATGCCGGGCGCATCACCGACATCGTGTCCTGCCCCGGCATGGATTTCTGCACCCTTGCCACCGCCCGTTCGGTTCCGATCGCGCAGGAACTGGCCGCCTATGTGCGCACCCGCGATCTGGAGGACGAGATCGGCGCCTTCGACCTGCGCATCTCGGGCTGCATCAATGCCTGCGGGCACCATCACCTGGGCCATGTCGGCATCCTGGGGCTGGACCGGGCGGGGGTGGAAAACTATCAGATCACCTTGGGCGGCGACGGCTATGAGATGCCCGCGATCGGCGAGCGTGCCGGGGCCGGTTTTCCCTATGACGAGGTCGTGCCCGCCATCGGCCGCCTGATCGACGCCTATCTGGCCCTGCGCGAGGCGCCCGAGGAGCGGTTCATCGACGCGCTGCGCCGGCTTGGCCCTGCGCCCTTCCGCGCCGCGCTCTACCCCGAGGCCGCGCATGCTTGACCTGAGCCTGGCCGAACGGGTGGCGGCGCTGAACGCCCGCTATCGCAACCACGCGGCCGTGCAGGTGCTGCGCCACGCGCTGGCCGACCCCGATCTGGGGCGGGTGGCACTGGTATCCTCGTTCGGGGCCGAATCGGTCGTGCTGCTGCATCTGCTGTCGGTCACCTCGCCCCATACGCCGGTGCTGTTCATCGATACGGGCATGCTGTTTCCCGAGACGCTGGACTATCAGCGCGCCATCGCCGAACGCCTGCCCCTGACCGACATCCGCGTGATCGGCGCCAGCGACGCCGAAATCGCGGCGGGCGATGCCGGCGGCACGCTGCACCGGCGCGACACCGATGCCTGCTGCAACCTTCGCAAGGTGGTGCCGCTGGAACGGGCGCTGGCCGATTTCGACGGCTGGATCACGGGGCGCAAGCGGTTCCAGGGCGGGCAGCGCGAGGAGATCGACTTCTTCGAGGTCGAGGCGCCCGGCCGCATCCGCGTCAACCCGCTGGCCCATTGGCGCCCGCAGGACCTCGTTGACTACATGGACGAAAACGCGCTGCCCCGGCACCCGCTGGTGGCGCGGGGCTATCCCTCGATCGGCTGCGCGCCCTGCACCTCGCCGGTGGCGCCGGGCGAGGATCCGCGTTCGGGACGCTGGCGCGGGCAGGCCAAGACCGAATGCGGCATCCATTTCATCGGCGGCAGGATCGTGCGCGGCCCCGTGGCGGCGCCCGATGCCCCGGACGCCAACCCCGAGCCAGACCAGGTGCCGATCGCCGCGACCGTGCCCGCCCATCCCCCCATCGACGCGCAGCCGGGCACCCCGGCCGCGCAGGATCGTTCCGAGGATCAGATCGTGACCACCCCCATGCCTGCCGCCATCCTTCCGCTGCGCGACGAGCCGGTGCTGGTGCGCGATGACGGCTTTCACCCGGTCGAGGGCGAGCCGCATGTCTCGCTGCCGCCCGACACCGATCCGGGGGTGCTGGGCCAGTATCTGAACGCGGGGCTGATCGCGGTCGAATTCCCCGCGATGACGGATGGGCGCGGCTTCAGCCTGGCGCGCATCCTGCGCGAGCTTGGCTATGGCGGGCGCATCCGCGCCACCGGGGCGCTGATCGCTGACCAGTATGCGATGGCCCGCCGCGTCGGCATCGACGAGGTCCAGATACCCGCCGCGCTGGCCCGCCGCCAGCCCGCCGCGCAATGGCTCGCCCGTGCCGACTGGCGCGACTGGGACCACCGCGCGCGCCTGGCGGGCTAGCCGCGGCCGCGCTTTTCCCCTAGATCATCCCGGACCCCGAACCATGACGCTGGATATCCCCGTGGCCGACGAGCCGAAATCGACCGCCAACCTGATGCCGGATGCGCAGATCGTCACGGCCGTCCGCCACTGGACGGACCGGCTGTTTTCCTTTCGCGTGACGCGCCCGGCCAGCCTGCGTTTCCGTTCGGGCGAATTCGTGATGATCGGCCTGCCCGGCGAAGGCGGCAAGCCGATCCTGCGCGCCTATTCCATCGCCTCGCCCAGCTGGGACGACGAGCTGGAATTCTATTCCATCAAGGTGCCTGACGGGCCGCTGACCAGCCGCCTGCAGCATATCCGGCCGGGCGACCAGATCATCCTGCGCCCCAAGCCGGTCGGCACGCTGGTGCTCGATGCGCTGCTGCCGGGCAAGCGGCTGTGGTTCCTGGCCACGGGCACCGGCCTTGCGCCCTTCGCCAGCCTGATGCGCGACCCCGAAACCTTCGAGCGCTATGAGCAGGTGGTGATGATGCACACCTGCCGCGAGGCGGGCGAGCTGGACTATGGCCGCGAGCTGGTCGGATCGCTTAGGCACGACCCGCTGCTGTCCGAGATGTTCGGCGAGGGCTTTGCCGAGCGGCTGCTGTATTACCCCACCACCACGCGCGAGCAGGGCGCGCGCATGGGCCGCATCACCGACAACCTGACCTCGGGCAAGGTGTTCGCCGATCTGGGACTGCCGCCCATGAACCCGGCCGAGGATCGGGCCATGGTCTGCGGCAGCCTTGCCTTCAACGTGGATGTCAAGGCCGTGCTGGAAGGCTTCGGCCTGGCAGAGGGCGCCAACAGCGAGCCGCGCGAATTCGTCGTCGAAAAGGCCTTTGTCGGCGAGGGCATCTGAGCGGACGCAGCCTGGCTACCCGTGCCCTGCCGGGGTCACTAACATATGTCGTGGCAACCCATGTCACGCCCCGGCGGTTGACCTCTCATCGAACCCAGCCGATGAGGTTACCCCCATGAAGATCGCTATCCTTGCAGCCACCCTGGCTGTCAGCGCCGCCACGGCGCTTGGCGCGCAGACCGCAACCGGCACCGCCTCGGGTGCGGCAGGCGGATCGTCCGACGGCATGTCCTCGGGCATGACGGGCACCAATGCGGGCGCCAGCATGACCAGCAGCGGCATGACCGACGCCGGCGCCGCCAGCAATGCCAGCGCGGCAGGCAGCGGCGTGACCGGGGCATCGGGCACCGGCACCACCGGCAACGGTGTTGCTGCGGATACCGCCGGCAGCGCCGGGGCCGGCATGGCCACCAGCGCCGGCCAGCCCGCCAATACGGCCGGCACCAATGCCGCCGCCCCCGTCCAGGGCGCAGCGGCTGTCCAGATGCAGCCCCTGCCCGCCCAGGATTTCGTCACCGCCGCAGCCAGCGGCGGCCTGTTCGAGGTTGAATCGAGCAAGCTGGCGCTGGAGCGCAGCAAGTCGGACGCCGTCAAGCAGTTCGCCCAGATGATGATCGCCGATCACAGCAAGGCCAATGACGAGCTGAAGGCGATCGCCACTGACGCCAAGCTGGAGGTTCCTGCTGTGCCCGCGGGCGCGCCGGCCGAGCATCTCAAGGCCGTGCAGGATGCCTCGGATGCCGATTTCGACCGCACCTACCTGATGCATCAGGACCAGGCGCATGACGAAACGCTGGCGCTGTTCACTGCGCAGGCGGGCGCCACCAGCACGCCGGAACTGGCCGCCTTTGCCGCCAAGACGCTGCCGACGCTGAAAATGCACGCCGAGCACGTCAAGAAGCTGGTCAAGTAAGCCTGCTTCGGCCGCAGACCGGGGGCGCCGCAACCAGCAGGGGGCGGCGCCCCTTTCCTGTGCAGCGGTCCCGCCGGGCGACGGCGCGACATTGACACCCCCCGGCAGGGTGCCCATGTTGCCGGCCCGAATCCCGTGGGAGGTCAGCCATGCCCGTCGTCGTCGTCGAATCCCCGGCAAAGGCCAAGACGATCAACAAGTATCTGGGTGACGACTACACCGTGCTGGCGTCCTTCGGGCACGTCCGCGACCTGCCGCCCAAGGACGGATCGGTCGATACCGACGCCGATTTCGCCATGAAGTGGGAGGTCGCCGCCGACAGCCGCAAGCACGTCAAGGCGATCAAGGACGCGCTGGCGTCAGACCCCAACCTGATCCTGGCCACCGACCCCGACCGCGAGGGCGAGGCGATCAGCTGGCACCTGCGCGAGGCGCTGGCGAGCAGCCTGAAAAAGGCGCAGGTCAGCCGCGTGACCTTCAACGCGATCACCAAATCGGCCGTGACCGAGGCGATGAAGGCCCCGCGCGAGATCGACCAGCCGCTGGTCGATGCCTATCTGGCGCGCCGGGCTCTGGATTATCTGGTGGGCTTCAACCTCTCGCCGGTGCTGTGGCGCAAGCTGCCGGGCGCGAAATCCGCGGGCCGCGTCCAGTCCGTCGCCCTGCGCATCATTGTGGACCGCGAGATGGAGATCGAGGCCTTCCGCGCCCGCGAATACTGGACCGTCCACGCCATGCTGGCGACCCCGGCGGGGCAGGAATACCGCGCCCAGCTGGTCAGCTATGCCGGGAAAAAGCTGGAACGCTATGACCTGGCGGACGAGCAGGCCGCGCGGCTGGCGGTCGCGGCGGTGGAAAGCCGCGACCTGACCGTGACCTCGGTCGCCAGCAAGCCGGCGAGCCGCAACCCCTGGCCGCCCTTCATGACCTCGACCCTGCAACAGGAGGCCTCGCGCAAGCTGGGCCTTGGCGCGCGGGCCTGCATGTCGGCGGCCCAGCGGCTCTATGAGGCGGGCCATATCACCTATATGCGGACTGACGGCATCGACATGGCGCCCGAGGCGGTGATGGCCGCGCGCGATGCGATCAGGGCGCGCTTCGGCACGGAATATGTCCCGGCATCGCCGCGGATATACAAGAACAAGGCCAAGAACGCCCAAGAGGCGCATGAATGCATCCGCCCGACCGACATGATGCTGTCCCCCGACAAGCTGAATGTCGAGCCGGAACAGCGCAAGCTGTATGACCTGATCTGGAAGCGCACGCTCGCATCCCAGATGGAGGCCGCGCGGATCGAGCGCACCACCGTCGAGATCGCGAGCGCCGACGCTCAGGTGGGCCTGCGCGCCACCGGCAGCGTCATGCTGTTCGACGGCTTCCTGCGCGTCTATGACCAGGGCCTTGACGACGATGAGGGCGAGGACAGCGCCCGCCTGCCGCAGATCGCGCAGGGCGAGGCCGCGCACAAGCGCGAGGTCGTCCCGGAACAGCATTTCACCCAGCCGCCCCCCCGCTATACCGAGGCGACTCTGGTCAAGCGGATGGAAGAGCTGGGGATCGGCCGCCCGTCCACCTATGCCAGCATCGTCACGACCATTCAGGACCGCGACTATGTCCGCAAGGACAGGAACCGCCTGATCCCCGAGGACAAGGGCCGGCTGGTGACGGCGTTCCTGACCCGCTATTTCCCGCGCTATGTCAGCTATGACTTCACCGCCGACATGGAGGGCGAGCTGGACGACATCAGTTCCGGCTCGCGCGAATACCGCGAGGTGCTGCGGCGGTTCTGGCGGGACTTCACCGCCGCGCTGGCCGACACCAGCGAGCTGCGCATCAGCGAGGTTCTGGCGGCGATCGACGAGGCGCTGGCCCCGCATCTGTATCCCGCCCGCGCCGATGGCGGCGATCCGCGCGAATGCCCGGTCTGCCATGCGGGGCGGCTGAACCTGAAAACCGCGCGGTCGGGCGGGGCGTTCATCGGCTGCTCGAACTATCCCGAATGCCGCTATACCCGGCCCATCTCGGGTGCCGAGGGCGAGGCGATGGTCGATACCGTCCTGGGGCTTGACCCGCAGGGCATCGAGGTCAGCCTGAAAAACGGCCGCTTCGGCCCCTATGTCCAGCGCGGCGAGGCGACCGCCGAGCAGCCCAAGCCGCCGCGCGCCTCGATCCCCAAGGGCTGGGACGCGGCCGGGATGGATCTGGAAAAGGCGTTGATGCTTCTGGACCTGCCGCGCCAGATCGGCCCCCATCCCGAGGACGGCGTGATGATCGAGGCGGCCATCGGCCGCTATGGCCCCTTCCTGAAGCACGGGCCGAAATACGCCAATCTGAGCGAGGTGGACGAGGTCTTCACCATCGGCATGAACCGCGCGGTCGAGCTGCTGGCCGCGCCGCCCCGCCGCGGCCGCGCCGCGCCCGCCGCGCCGCTGGCGAACTTGGGCGAGCATCCCGAGGGCGGCCCGGTGCAGGTGCTGAACGGGCGCTTCGGCCCTTATGTCAAATGGGGCAAGGTCAATGCCACGCTGCCCCGCGACCTTGCGCCCGAGGCGGTCACGATGGACCAGGCGCTCGACCTGATCGCCGCCAAGGCGGCCAGGGGCGGCAAGCCTGCCAAATCAGGGGCGCGGGCGGGCGCAACCGGGACTGCTGCCACCGGCAAGGCGGCCGCGAAGAAGGCACCGGCGAAGAAGGCATCAGCGGCAAAGCCCGCCAGGGCCGCCGCGGCAAAGGCCGCGGGCGCATCGCCTGCCAGGGACGGCGCGGCTGGGAAAACGGCGGCCGATGCCGCGCTGCCCGCCGCCAAGGGCCGCGCCGCCGCCAGGAAGGCCGCCCCCGCGGCGGCCGGTGAAGCGCCTGCGGCCAAGCCGCGCAAGGCGGCAGGTCGCGCCGCGGCCGCAGACGAGGCCCAAGGCGGCGCATCCGGCAAGGCGCCGGCGCGGCGCAGGGCCAAGGCCAAGGATGCAGGCGGCGGCGAGGGCGGCGCGGCATGATCACGCCAAGCTGATTGGCCGGCGGCTTGCAGGGGCGCGGGTGTGTCATGTTATAGTGTAACCACTGCAACCGCACAGTCACCGCAAAGGACATCATCGTGACCAGGCCCGCCGCTGCCCTCGCCCCCTTTCTTCTTGCCCTGTCGCTCATCGCTGGCCCGGCGCTGGCCGATCCCTCCGGGGCGGTGACGCACAGCCTCTATTCCTGCGCCGGCAACGAGACGCTGGATGTCGTCTATGTCACGCCCGACAGCGGCGACAGCTATGCCGTCGTGCTGGAAGAGGATGAGCTGTTGCCCATGGTGCAGGTCAGGTCCGCCTCGGGCGCGGTCTATGAGCCTGTCAGCCGCGACTACCAGTATCAGCTGGCGACCAAGGGCAACGAGGCGACGCTGTATGCCACCACGGACGGCAAGGAAGAGGCGGTCAAGAGCGACTGCAAGACCTCGGGCTGACCGCCCGGCTGTCCCCCCGGCGGGGCTGCGTTGACAGCCCCGGCCGGCAGGTGCAGAACGTTTGCCGACGAAAGCCATGGGGGGGCCATGAAAAAGATCTATGATACGGCGGATGCAGCCCTGGACGGCCTGCTGCGCGATGGGATGTCCATCGCCGCCGGGGGTTTTGGCCTCTGCGGCATCCCCGAACTGCTGATCGCCGCCATCCACAAGGCCGGCGTCAGGGACCTGACCATCGCCTCGAACAACTGCGGCGTGGACGGCTTCGGCCTCGGCATCCTGCTGGACAGCAAGCAGATCCGGAAGATGCAGTCGTCCTATGTCGGCGAGAATGCCGAGTTCATGCGCCAGTATCTGTCGGGCGAGCTGGAGCTCGAGTTCAACCCCCAGGGCACGCTGGCCGAACGGATGCGCGCCGGCGGCGCGGGAATCCCCGGTTTCTATACGAAAACCGGCGTCGGCACCGTCATCGCCGAGGGGAAAGAGGTCAAGACCTTCGACGGGCAGGATTACATCCTCGAACGCGGGATCGTCACCGACCTGTCCATCGTCAAGGCATGGAAGGCCGACGAGACGGGCAATCTCGTGTTCCGCAAGACCGCCCGCAACTTCAACGTGCCGGCTGCGACCTGCGGCAAGGTCTGCGTCGCCGAGGTCGAACAGATCGTCCCCGCCGGCAGCCTCGATCCCGACCACATCCACCTGCCGGGCATCTATGTCCACCGCCTGATCCAGGGACAGCACGAAAAGCGCATCGAACAGCGCACCGTCCGCAAGAGGGAGACCGCGTGATGGCCGAGGCAAGCAAGGGCTGGGACCGCAACCGGATGGCCGCCCGCGCCGCGCAGGAGCTTGAGGACGGCATGTATGTCAACCTCGGCATCGGCATCCCGACGCTGGTGGCGAACTATGTCGGCGACAAGGACATCACGCTGCAATCCGAAAACGGCATGCTCGGCATGGGTCCGTTCCCCTATGAGGGCGAAGAGGATCCCGACCTCATCAATGCCGGCAAGCAGACGATCACCGAACTGCCCCGCACCGCCTATTTCGACAGCGCGACCAGCTTTGCGATGATCCGCGGTGGCAAGATCGCCGCCGCCATCCTGGGCGCGATGGAGGTCGCCGAGAACGGCGATCTGGCGAACTGGATGATCCCCGGCAAGCTGGTCAAGGGCATGGGCGGCGCGATGGACCTGGTGGCGGGCGTCGGCCGGGTGATCGTGGTCATGGACCACACCAACAAGGCGGGCGAATCCAAGGTGCTGAAAGCCTGCACCCTGCCGCTGACCGGCAGGGGGGTGGTGGACCGCATCATCACCAATCTGGGCGTTCTGGACGTGGTCCCCGGCGGGCTGAGGATCGTCGAAACCGCCGACGGCGTGACCGAGGCCGAACTGCGCGCCGCGACCGAGGCCACCATCGTTGGCTGACACCGCCCGCGCGGTCCGCTGGGCCGATGGCGAGGGCAGGGGGCTGGAACACGGCCCACTCGCCCTCGGCCCCGCAGGGCCGGTGCTGGAAGGCGTGGTGAAGGGCGCGCGGCGCGGTGATTTCGGCAGGCATAACGGCCTGCGCGCCAATGGGCAGGGCCGCATACGCAAGGTGCGGGCCTGCTATACCGGCGGCGCCGACCTGCATGTCGGCGCCGATGAAAAGGCGCGCTGGCGGGACGAGACAGGGGGCCAATCGCTGCCGGATCTGGGCGCCTGCCCTGATGCGGCCATCGGGGCCAGCCCGGCCATCAATGCCCTGCCGATTCGCCGCCCTGGCCGGGCGTTGCGCGAGGCGGCCGAGATCAGGGTCGCCTGTGTCCCGCTGCACTCGCGGATGGGTGGCGCGTTCCTGCCCCGTCCCGCCCGGCAGCGTCATGCCCGGCTTGCGGATCGGCTGCGGCGCCATGAGGGGCTGTTTCGCAACGTCACTGCCGGCCTGCCGGTGGATGAGCCTGATCTTTTTCCATGCCATCCCTCCCTGCTTCGCCGCGCATGAAGCCCGAGGACATCGCCGCCCTGTTCACCGCGCCGGACGGCACCTTCCTGTGCGCCCGCTGGGCGCGGCCGGTGGCCCCGGTCGTGTTCGGGATGGACGATGCCTCGCTGGCGGTGTTCCGGGCGGCGCTGACGGCGGTGTTCGCCCATGCCCGCCATCCGCTGACCGACACCGATCCCGAGATGGGCGCGAACCTGATGGTCTTTGCCGTGGCCGAATGGGGGGCGCTTGCCGACGTGCCCGATCTCGACCGCCTGACGGGAATGGCGGATCTGCCCGCCCGGCTGACGGGGCAGGGGGCGCGCCATTACCGCCTGCTGCGCTTTGACGCGGGCGGGGGCATCCGCGCCTGCCTCAGCTTTCACCGGCTGGAGGATGGGGCGATCCATCCCGCGCGGCTGGGCGAATCCGTGGCCGTCAATGCCGCGCTGAGCTGGGCGCACCCTGTCAGCCCCAGCCCCGATCTGGCCCGGCTGATCCGCGCGGCCTATGACCGGCTGCTGCCGGACGCCGCGCGCGATGCCAGCCATGCCCTGCGCCTTGCCGCGCGGCTCTAGCCCTTCTGCATGCAGGTCTTGCGCGGATCGGGGGCGGGCCTTTTTGCCGGCCCTTGCCGCCGGCAGGGCGGACGTGGTTGAAGGCGGCCATGACCCATAGCCTGCCCATCCGCGTCTATTACGAGGATACCGACCTCGGCCAGGTCGTCTATTACGCCAACTACCTGCGCTTCATCGAACGGGGGCGCAGCGAATGGCTGCGCGCCTGCGGCGTGGATCAGGGGGCGCTGCTGGCTCAATCCGGTGCGGCCTTCGTCGTGCGCCGAATCGAGGCGGACTATCTGCGCCCGGCCCGCTTCGACGACCTGCTGGATGTGGTGACGGTGCTGCGGTCCGCGGCCGGATCGCGCATCGAGCTGGACCAGTGCGTCCGGCGGGCCGGCACCGAGCTGTTCACGGCGCGCGTGCTGCTGGTCTGCGTCGATGTCGCCCTGATGCGCCCGCGGCGGCTGCCGCCGGCGGTGGCGGCCGCGCTGGGAAATTGAGGGCCAAGGGCCGCCTTGCACGGAACTGTGTTTCCACGGGACTGGCATTGTGCCCCCCTCTCGCGGCACAAGACGCCCACAGCCAAGGACAGGCCAAGGACCCGCGAACCGATGGAAAACCTGACGCTCGGCCCCGCGGCCGATTTTTCTCTGGTCGCGCTGTTCCTGCGGGCCTCGCTGACGGTCAAGGCCGTGATGGTGATTCTGGTGCTGGCTTCGGCCTGGTCCTGGGCGATCATCATCCGCAAGCTGCTGGTCCAGGCCGCGGCGCGGCGCGACAATGCGGGGTTTGATCGCCGTTTCTGGTCGGGCGAGCCGCTGGACGATCTGTTCGACCGCATGGGGGCCAGGCCCCGCGGCGCGGCCGAGCGGGTCTTCGCCGCCGGCATGACCGAATGGCGCCGCTCGCAGCGCGAGGACGGCGCGCTGATCCCCGGCGCGCAATCGCGCATCGACCGGGCGATGAACGTCGCCACGCTGCGGGAAGGCGACCGGCTGACGCGCGGCCTGCCGTTCCTGGCGACGGTCGGATCGACGGCGCCCTTCATCGGCCTGTTCGGCACCGTCTGGGGCATCAAGACCGCCTTCGAGGGCATCGCCCTGTCGCAGGACACCAGCCTTGCCGTGGTCGCGCCGGGCATCGCCGAGGCGCTGGTCGCCACGGCGCTGGGCCTGCTGGCCGCCATTCCGGCGGTCATCTTCTACAACAAGCTCGTCACCGATGCCGACCGCATCACCGGCCAGCACGAGGCATTTGCCGACGAATTCTCGACCATCCTGTCGCGCCAGATCGAGGACAGCTGAATGGCCGGCGGCACCATCCGCCCTGCGGGGCGCCGCAGCCGCCGGCGCGCCGCGCCGATGGCCGAGATCAACGTCACGCCCTTCGTGGACGTGATGCTGGTGCTGCTGACGATCTTCATGGTGGCGGCGCCGCTGCTGACCGTCGGGGTTCCGCTGCAACTGCCGCAGACCGCGGCCGATGCGGTGCGATCGGAGCCCGAGGAGCCGCTGACCGTCTCGGTTCCTGCGCAGGGCCCGCTGGTCCTGATGACGACCGAGGTGCCCGAGGCGGAGCTGGTCACGCGCCTGCGCGCCGTGGCCGCCGAACGCAAGTCGGGGCGCATCTATCTGCGCGCGGACGGCGCCGTGCCCTATGCGCGCGTGATGCAGGTGATGGGGGCGCTGAACGCGGCCGGTTACCGCGACATCGTGCTGGTCACCGACGCGGGCGGCCCGCGGATGGATGGCTGACCCGTTCCCCCCGTCCGAGGCGCGAGAGCGCCGGATCGGCGCGATCGTCTCGGGCGCGCTGCATGCCGCCCTGATCGGTGCGCTTGCGCTGGGCGGCGCGCTGTTCCGCGCGCCGCAATCGCCCGCGATCCGCATGGCCCCGGTCGAGACGATGAGCGTCGCCGATTTCGAGGCCATGGCCGCCGCCAGCCGGGGGGCTGGCCCCGTGTCGGACGCGGCCAGCGCAACCCCTGCCCAGCCCCGTCCGCCCGCCGTCGAGATCGTCCCCGGCGGCCCTGCCGCTATGGCGCCCCCGGCGCCCGACCCCGATCCCACTGCGCTGCCCGCGCCCGCGCTGTCTGGCGAGGCCGCCCCCAATCTGTCGGACCTGCAGGTGCCGCAGACCCCGGTTGCGGTGGCGACCGTCGCGCCCGTTCCCCAGTCGCCCCCCCAGGCAGAGGATGCGCTGACGGGTCAGGCGGTGGCGGCGCTCGCCGGCCCGCCCCCGGCGGCGGCCGCCCCGGCCCTGAACGCGCCCGATACCGCCGCCGAACAGCCCGCAGTGCCCGCGCCCGCCCCTGCGCTGACGACATCGGATGCGCCGTTCCGCGTCGCCGCGGCCCGTCAGCGGCTTGCCGCCCGGCAGGCGGCCGAGGCGGCAGCGGCGCAGGAAAGGGCCGCCGCCGCGGAACGGCAAGCCGAGGCAGAGCGGCAAGCCGAGGCAGAGCGGCAAGCCGAGGCACAGCGGCAGGCCGAGGCAGAGCGGCAGGCCGAAGAACAGCGCATCGCTGCCGAAGCCGCCGCCCGCCGCGCGGCCGAGCGCGCCGCGGCCGAAGCCGCCGCCCGCGCCGCCGAGCGTGCCGAGGCCGAGGCCCGCGCCCGTGAGGAGGCGGAGCGTCAAGCCGCGCTTGAGGCAGAGGCGCAGGCAGCCGAGGCGGCGCGCCGGCAGGCCATTGCCGAGGCCGAGGAGCAGCGCGAGGCCGAGGAGCAGCGCAAGGCCGAGGAGCAGCGTAAGGCCGAACAGCAGCGCGCCGCCCAGCGCCGCGCCGAGCAGCAGCGCGCCGCCGAACGCCGCCGCGCCGCCGAGGAAGCCGCCGCCGCCGCCGCTGCCGAGGAACGCGCCCGCGCCGCCGAGGACGCGCGCGCCCGCGCCGCCGCCGAGGCGCGCGAGCAGGCCGAGGCCCCCCGCCAGGCCCCCGACGAGGCCGACCCCCTGACCCGCGCGCTGGCCGAGGCGATGGCGGCAGCGCCCGAGGGGGCGGGTGCGGATGGCGGCGCAGGCCGCGCCCCGCAGGGCCCGCCTTTGTCGCGCGGGGAAAAGGAAGGGCTGCGCCTGCAGATCGAGGCTTGCTGGAACATCGGCTCACTGTCGCGCGAGGCGCAGCGGACCTCGGTCAGCCTGTCCTTCACCCTGACGCCCGAGGGCATGCCCGAGGCGGATTCGATCCGCATGGTCGGTGCCGAGGGCGGCTCGGACGCGGCGGCCGGGCAGGCCTTCGAGGCGGCGCGCCGCGCGATCCTGCGCTGCGCGCTGCAGAACAACGGCTATCAGCTTCCGCCCGAGAAATATGAACGCTGGCGGCAGACGATCATCGACTTCCGCCCGCAGGGCGGCCCGTCGATCCGCTGAAAACCGCGCCCCTGCCGCGTTGCGGCATGGCGCTTGAATCCTGTTCCGTCTAAAGATGCGCATCATGACCAACACCTCGACCATCACGCGTCTCGCGGCGCTCGCGGCCCCCGCACTGCTGAGCCTTGCGCTGCTGGCCCTGCCGCGGCCTGGCCTGGCGCAGGATGCCGCCGGGGGCGCGGCCGACGACCAGGGCCCCCTGCGGATCGAGATTTCCGGCGGGCAGGTCGAACCGATGCCGCTGGCGGTCGTTCCCTTCTTTGACGAGGGCGGCGCGGGCGATCTGGCGGACCAGATCCGCCAGGTGGTCGCGGCCGACCTGACCGGCACCGACCTGTTCCGCGAGATCGCGCAGGCCGCGCAGGTGGCCCGGCCCGAAGGCTTCGACGATCCGGTCGCCTATCCCGACTGGCGCGCCGTCAATGCCGAGGCGCTGGTGCTGGGCGCGGTTTCGGTCAAGGATGATGCGGTCACGGTCAAGTTCCGCCTGTTCGACGTGTTCGCGGGCCAGCCGCTGGGCGACGGGATGCAGTTCGACGCCCCGCGCGAGGGCTGGCGCCGCGTCGCCCACAAGGTCGCCGACCAGGTCTATGCCCGCATCACCGGCGAGACGGCCTATTTCGACAGCCGCGTCGCCTTTGTCTCGGAAACCGGGCCCAAGGATGCGCGGCGCAAGCGCATCGGGATCATGGATTACGACGGCGCCAACCCGCTATGGGTCACGGATGACAGCGCGCTGGTCGTCTCGCCCCGCTTTTCGCCGGACGGGCAGCGCCTGGTCTACACCAGCCTTGCAGGCGGGATGCCCGAAATCATGCTGATGGACCTGGACAGGGTGCAGGCCCGCCCCCTGAGGACCGAGGCGGGGACGATGAGCTTTGCCCCCGCCTTTTCCCCCGATGGGCGCTGGATCGTCTATTCGCGCGAAAAGGGCGGCAATACCGACATCTGGCAGATGGACGTGGCCACCGGGGCCGAACGCCCGCTGGTCGAAACGGCGGCGATCGAGACCTCGCCGGGCTTTTCCCCCGATGGCCGGCAGATCGTCTTTGAAAGCGATCAGTCCGGCAGCCAGCAGATCTATGTCATGCCCGCGGATGGATCGGGCGAGCCGACCCGGATCAGCTTTGGCGAGGGCAGCTATGGCACCCCGGCCTGGTCGCCCAAGGGCGATCTGGTCGCCTTTACCAACCAGCAGGGCGACAAGTTCCACATCGGCGTCATGCGGCCCGATGGAACCGAGGAAAAGATGCTGACCGAATCGTTTCTTGACGAAGGGCCGAGCTGGGCGCCCAATGGGCGCGTGGTGATGTTCACGCGGCAGACGCCGGGCGGGGATGGCACGCCGCGCCTTCATTCGGTGGACGTGACCGGCCGGAACATGCGGCCGCTGGACATCGAGGGGGCCGCGTCCGATCCCGACTGGGGCCCGCTGCTGCCATGACGGATGCCGCAACGAAAAGGCGCAAGCTGAGGAGTGCTGCTGCCATGAGGAACGGATGCCGGAAGGCCATGGCGGTTGCGGCATTGGCGGCGCTTGCCGCCTGTGCGCAGCCGGTGCCGCCCCCCGCCCCGGCCGATCCCTATGCGGGAACGGGGAACGTGGCCCGTTATACGGGCACGATCAGGCAGGGCGATCTGCCCGGCACGGTGACGGCGGCCGATTTCGTGCGCACCGCAGGCGACACGGTGCTGTTTCCCGAAAACGACGCCGCGCTGGACGGCACGGCGCGCGCCACACTCACGCGGCAGGCCGACTGGCTGAAAAAGAACGGCAGCTTTTCCAGCGTGGTCGAGGGCCACTCGGACGAAAAGGGCACACGCGAATACAACCTGGCCCTGGGCGCACGCCGCGCCGGGGCGGTGCAGGAATATCTTGTCGCCCAGGGTGTCGATGCCGGCCGCATCCGCACCAGCTCATACGGCAAGGAACGTCCCGCCGAGGTCTGCTCGACCCCCGAATGCCAGATCAAGAACCGCCGGGCGGTGACCATCGTCAAGCCCGGCGCGGGCGTCTGATGCGCGGCCGGCTGACCCTTGCCGGGGGGCTGGCGGCCGCGTTCATGCTGGGCGCCGCAGCGCAGAACGCGGCGGCGCAGCAAAGGCCCGTGCCCTCGGCCAGGGGGGATGCGGCGGCAGGCCGGGCAGGGGCGGCACAGGCCCCCGCGCCGCAAGGGGCGGCGGGCGAGGACGCCGGGGGCGGAGCGTCCGGGGATCAGGGGCAGGCGGGCGCGCCATCGGCGGCGACGCTGGCCGACCTGCGCGCGCAGCTGGCATCGCTGTCGGCATCGCTGCAGGGCCTGCGGGCAGAGCTGAACGCCTCGGGCGCGGCCGGCTTTGCGGCGGCGGGGGGCGAGCGCGCCATCGACCGCATGAACGCGATGGAACGCCAGCTGACCCGCCTGACCGGCGAGACCGAGCGGCTGCGCAACCGCATCGAGCGTGTGGTCCGCGACGGCACCAACCGCGTTGGCGATATCGAATTCCGCCTGTGCGAGATGGAGGAAGGCTGCGACCTGGGCGCGCTGACCACCCCGCAACTGGGCGAGGATGCAGCGCCCGGAACCGGCGGCGGCGCAGGCCTGGGGGCCGTGGGCGCGATGCCTGCCGGCGGGCCTGCGCGGCCGGCAGCCGACATGCCCCTGACGGCCGCGGAAAAGACGGCGTTCGATGCCGCATCGGCTGCCCTGCAGGGCGGCGACTTTACCCGCGCCGCGGCGCTGTTTGGCGATTTTGCGCGCGATCATGCCAGCAGCCCCGCCGCGGCCGAGGCGCAGTATCTGCGCGGCGCGGCGCTGGACAGTGCGGGCGATGCGCCCGGTGCGGCCGCGGCATGGCTGTCGGCCTTTGCCGCCGCGCCCGCAGGGCCGCGCGCGCCCGACGCGCTGCTGGGCCTGTCGCGGGTGTCGGCGATCGGCAAGTCGGCCGATGCGGGCTGCGTCTATCTGGACGAGCTGACGACGCGCTTTGCCGGCACGCCCCAAGCCGAAGAGGCCGCGCGGCGCAGCCTGGCTGCCGGATGCGCCGCGCCGGATCAGGCGCTGCCCGGCGCAGCCGAAGACAGCCTGGGCGATGCATCGGGCGCAGCCGATGCGCCGCCTGCCGGCGGGGCCGCGCCTGACGATGGCGCCTGACCCCAAAGGGATCGTTCCTGCCGAACTTGACCGGATCGCCGGCAGCCTCACGGCACTAGGCATCGCCGTCTCGGGCGGAAGCGATTCCACCGCCTTGCTGCATATCGCCGCACGCTGGGGCCGCGCCGCCGGGGTGGCGATCGAGGCCGCCACCGTGGATCATGCGCTGCGCCCCGGCTCGGCCGCCGAGGCGCGGGCCGTGGGGCAGGCATGCGCCGGCCTGGGCGTGCCTCATGCGGTGCTGACCTGGGATCACGGCGGGCGCGTCGCGGGCAACCGGATGGCCGCGGCACGCACGGCCCGGATGGGCCTGCTGGCCGGCTGGGCGCGCGCGCGCGGCCTGGGGGGCGTGGCGCTTGGCCATACGCAGGACGATCAGGCCGAAACGCTGCTGATGCGGCTGGGCCGGGGGGCGGGCGTGGACGGGCTGTCCGCGATGGCGGCGCGGCGCACCCAGCAGGGCACCCTGTGGCTGCGGCCCATGCTGGGCATGCGCCGGGCGGCGCTGCGGGCCTGGCTGGGCGGGCAGGGCATCGGCTGGATCGACGATCCCACCAATGACGAGCGCGCCTATGAGCGGGTGCGGGTGCGGCGCGCGATCGAGGCCGCGGACCTGCCGGTCGCGGGGATCGCGCGCTCTGCCGCCCTGCTGGCCGAGGCGCGCGCCGCCCTGGCCGAGGTGGCCGCCGCCGCCGCCGCCCGGGCGCAGGCCGATCGCGGGATGCTGCGCCTGCCCGCCGCGGTGCTGGACCAGCCCGCCGAGATCCGCCGCCGCGTGATCGTTGCGGCGCTGCGATGGATCACGGGGGATGACTATCCCCCCCGCGGTGATGAGGTGACGCGCCTGGCCGAAACGCTGCGGGGCGGGGGGCAGGGCACGCTGGGCGGCGCGCTGGCGCGGGTCCGCGGCCCCTGGATCGAGGTGATGCGGGAGCCGGCCGCGGCCCGCCATGCCGCCCTTGAGGCCCTGTGCGGCGGGGGGCTGGTCTGGGATGGCCGCTGGCTGATCAGGGGGCTGCCGCCCGGCGCGGCGGTGGCGGCGACGGGCGAGGCCGATCTTGCCGGGCGAGAGTGGCGCGCGGCGGGGCTGCCGCGCCTTGCGCTGCTGTCGGCGCCCGCCGTGCATCTGGACGGGGCCGCCGCCGTCCTGCCGCTGCTGGACGGGGCGGCGGGAATCGCGCTTCGGCCGCTGCGCGAGACGGGCGACTATTTCTCGCTGCTGCGAGCGCATTGATACCGGCGCGCGCAGCCCCTATTTTCATGCAAACGCCTTTACCCCCGCGGAGGATATGGCTTGGGCAACGCGCGCAACATCGCCTTCTGGGTGGTCCTGTTCCTGATGATCCTGGCGCTGTTCAACGCCTTTGGCGGCGGCAGCGCCCAGTTGAACGGCAGCCGGATCAGCTATTCCGAGTTCCTGAACCGGGTCGAGAACGACCAGGTCAGCGCCGCCACGATCGACGGCGAGACGGTCACTGGCATCGGCAAGAACAGGGAGCAGTTCACGACCGTGCGCCCGCTGGGCGAGGATCTGGCCGAAAAGCTGGTCGCCAAGGACGTGGATGTCAGCGTCAAGCCGCAGCAGCAGTCGGGCCTGATGTCGATGCTGTCGGTCTGGCTGCCCTTCATCCTGCTGATCGGGGTCTGGATCTTCATGATGAACCGCATGCAGGGCGGGGGCAAAGGCGGCGCCATGGGCTTTGGCAAGTCCAAGGCCAAGCTGCTGACCGAAAAGCATGGCCGCGTCACCTTCGACGACGTGGCCGGCATCGACGAGGCCAAGGAGGAGCTTGAGGAGATCGTCGAGTTCCTGCGCAACCCGCAGAAGTTTTCCCGCCTGGGCGGCAAGATCCCCAAGGGCGCGCTGCTGGTCGGCCCGCCGGGCACCGGCAAGACGCTGCTCGCCCGCGCCATCGCCGGCGAGGCAGGGGTGCCCTTCTTCACCATCTCTGGCTCCGACTTCGTCGAGATGTTCGTCGGCGTCGGCGCGTCCCGCGTGCGCGACATGTTCGAGCAGGCCAAGAAATCCGCGCCCTGCATCGTCTTCATCGACGAAATCGACGCGGTGGGCCGCGCCCGCGGCGTCGGCATCGGCGGCGGCAATGACGAGCGCGAGCAGACGCTGAACCAGCTTCTGGTGGAAATGGACGGCTTCGAGGCGAATGAGGGGATCATCATCATCGCCGCGACCAACCGCAAGGACGTGCTGGACCCGGCCTTGCTGCGGCCCGGCCGCTTCGACCGCCAGATCCATGTCCCCAACCCCGACATCAAGGGGCGCGAGAAGATCCTGTCCGTCCATGCCCGCAAGGTGCCGCAAGGCCCCGATGTGGACCTGCGCATCATCGCCCGCGGCACGCCCGGCTTTTCGGGCGCGGACCTGATGAACCTCGTGAACGAGGCGGCTCTGGCGGCCGCGCGCATCGGCCGGCGTTTTGTCACCATGGAAGATTTCGAGAACGCCAAGGACAAGGTCATGCTGGGCGTCGAGCGCCGCAGCATGGTCCTCACGCCCGAGCAGAAGGAAAAGACCGCCTATCACGAGGCTGGTCACGCCATCGTCGGCCTGTCGCTGCCCAAATGCGATCCGGTCTACAAGGCGACGATCATCCCGCGCGGCGGCGCGCTGGGCATGGTGGTCAGCCTGCCGGAGATGGACCGCCTGAACATGCACAAGGACGAGGCCAAGCAGCGCATCACCATGACCATGGCGGGAAAGGCGGCCGAGATCATCAAATATGGCGAGGAAGGCGTGTCCAACGGCCCGGCGGGCGACATCCAGCAGGCCAGCGCCCTGGCCCGCGCGATGGTCATGCGCTGGGGCATGTCCGACAAGGTCGGTGCGGTGGACTATGCCGAGGCGCATGAGGGCTATCAGGGCAATACCGGCGGATTTTCGGTCAGCGCCTCGACCAAGGAACTGATTGAGCAGGAAGTGCGCGAGCTGATCGAGCAGGGCTATCAGCATGCGCGCCAGATCCTCATCGACAAGGAAGAGCAGTTCGAGCGGCTCGCCAGGGGCCTGCTGGAATATGAAACCCTGACCGGCGAGCAGATCGGCAAGGTGATCCGGGGCGAGCCGCTGGACGGCGGCGATGATGCGCCGCCCTCAAGCTCGATCCCGTCGGTCGGGGGCGGCTCGCTGCGCGAGCGGCCGGCACCCCGCCCCGTGATCGCGGCCGAGCCGCATCCCCAGCCCTAGGGGGCTGTTCCCGATCGCAGCTGATCGACGCGCCGCCCCGTCAGGGGGCGGCGCGCTGCCATGTTGCGGGATGATCGGCCCTATGGAATGACTGTGCTGCATAGGCTGCGGCGCAAGGGGAGACTGGCGGCATGCTTGACAGAAGAGGGCTTCTGGCCGGGGCCGGCGCCGGAATGCTGGGGCTCATGGGCGGCGGGCGCACCCTTGCTGCGCTGGCCGGTTCGGTCACCCTGCCCTTTGCCAACGGGGAACGGCCCCTTGTGACCTATCCGGGCAAGCGCGCGATGATCGGCCTGACCAGCCGCCCCCCGCAGCTGGAAACGCCGTTCCGCGTGTTCGACGAAGGGGTGCTGACCCCGAACGACGCGTTCTTCGTGCGCTATCACCTGGCCGGCATCCCGGAGAGCATCGACACCGATGCCTACCGGATCACGGTCGCCGGCAAGGTCGCGACCCCGCTATCGCTGTCGCTGAAGGATCTGCGCGAGGGCTTCACCCCGGTCGAGATCGTCGCGGCGCACCAGTGTTCCGGCAACAGCCGGGGCTTTGTCGAGCCGCGCGTCGCCGGGGGGCAGCTGGCGAACGGCGCCATGGGCAATGCCCGGTGGACGGGCGTGCCGCTGAGGGCGGTGCTGGAAAGGGCCGGCATCGATCCGTCGGCGGTCGAGGTCGCCTTTGGCGGGCTGGACGGGCCGGTGCTGGAAGGCACCCCCGATTTCGAGAAGTCGCTGAAGCTGGATCACGCCCTGGATGGCGAGGTGATGCTGGCCTGGGCGATGAACGGCCAGGATTTACCCTGGCTGAACGGCTATCCCGTGCGGCTGGTCGTGCCGGGCTATTTCGGCACCTACTGGATCAAGCATCTCGACACCATCACCGTGCTGGACAAGCCCTTCGAGGGCTATTGGATGACCAAGGCCTACCGCATCCCGGACAATGACACCGCCTCGGTCCCGCCGGGCACCAAGCCGGACAAGACCCGGCCCATCGGCCGCTTCGTGATCCGCAGCTTCATCACCAGCGTGGTGGACGGCGATCAGGTCAGCGCGGGCGCCGAAACGATGCTGCGCGGCATCGCCTTTGACGGCGGCAGCGGCATCGCCAGGGTCGAAGTATCGATCGATGACGGCGCGACTTGGGCCGAGGCGAAGCTGGGCGAGGACCTGGGCAGGTATTCCTTCCGCCAGTGGACGCTGCCCGTGACGCTGAAGGCGGGGAATCACAGCCTCAAGGTCCGCGCGACCAGCACGGCGGGAGAGACGCAGCCGACCGAGCTGCGCTGGAACCCTGCCGGTTACATGCGCAACGTGGTCGAGACGACCCGCATCACCGCGGCATGAGGAAGGATGACATGATCGACCGTTCCGCGATCGCCGTGGCCGCCCTGATGCTGGCCGCCCCCGCCCTTGCCGCCGAATACGCGCTGCCCGAGGACAGCGCGGTTCTCAGGCCCGGCGCCAATGTCGAGCTGGCCGAGGCAAACTGCCAGACATGCCATTCGGTCGATTACATCCTGAGCCAGCCGCCGCAGAAGGGGCATGACTTCTGGGCCGCCGAGGTCAAGAAGATGATCGAGGTCTACAAGGCGCCCATTGAACAGGCCGATGCCGGCAAGATCACCGACTATCTCGAAAAGACCTACTGACACTGCCGGCCCCGGCGCCGTCCGCAGGCGCGCTGGGGTCTTGAACCTGACGGGCAGGCGGGCAATCAACGCGCCATGACCGATCCAGCCCCCAACCCAGCCCCCCACCCAGCCTGCGGCCCGGCCTCGGCCCTGCCGACCCCTGACGAGATCGCCCGCCTGCCGGACATGACGGCGCTGCGGGTTGCGATGGACGGCGTGGACCGCGAACTGGCCCGCCTGTTGGGGGTCCGCTCGCGCATCGTCGACCGTGCCGCCCAGATCAAGGCCGCCGCCGGCCTGCCTGCGCGCATCGACGCGCGGGTCGAACAGGTCGCTGCCAATGCCCGCCGCAACGCCCTCGCCGCAGGCTATGATCCCGACCTGGCCGAGACGCTGTGGCGGGTGATGATGGATCATTTCATCCGCCAGGAAGCCCGCGTGCTGGGAGAAACCGATGACTGCTGACATTATCGACGGCAAGGCCCTTGCCGCCGATCTGCGCGCCCGGATCGGCGCACAGGTCGCCGCGATGCGATCCACCCACGGGATCGTTCCGGGCCTTGCCGTGGTGCTGGTCGGGGACGACCCGGCATCGGCCGTCTATGTCAGGTCCAAGGCGAGGGCCACGGCCGAGGCGGGAATGCAGGGCTTTGAACATCGCCTGCCCGCGGACACGCCGCAGGAAACCCTGCTGGCGCTGGTCGGGCGGCTGAACGACGATCCGGCCGTGAACGGCATCCTTGTCCAGCTGCCGCTGCCCCCGCATGTGGACGAGACGGCGGTCATCAACGCCATCGCGCCCGAAAAGGACGTGGACGGCTTTACCGTGCTGAACGCGGGCCGCCTTGCGACCGGGCAGCGGGCGATGGTGCCCTGCACGCCGCTGGGCTGCCTGATGCTGCTGCGGGATCGGCTGGGTTCGCTGGCGGGGCTGGATGCGCTGGTGATCGGGCGGTCGAACATCGTCGGCAGGCCGATGGCGCAACTGCTGCTGGCGAACGACGCGACGGTGACGGTGGCCCATTCCCGCACGCGCGAGCTGCCCGCGCTGTGCCGGCGCGCCGATATCGTCGTGGCCGCGGTCGGGCGGCCCCGTTTCGTCCAGGGCGACTGGATCAAGCCCGGCGCGACGGTGATCGATGTGGGCATCAACCGCACCGATGCGGGGCTGGTGGGCGATGTGGATTTCGACGCCGCGCGGCGGGTGGCGGGGGCGATCACCCCGGTGCCGGGCGGGGTCGGGCCGATGACCATTGCCTGCCTGCTGGCCAACACGCTGACCGCGGCGGCGCGTGTCAACCGCCTGCCCGAACCCGATGGGCTGACGGCCTGAGAGCGCAGCCGGGGTTCCGGCGGGCGCCCATTCACGTTAAACCCCTTGCAACCGGGTTCAACCAGAGGCCTTCCGCCATGAGATTCTTCGTCGATACCGCCGACATCGCCGCCATCCGCGAGCTGCACGAGCTGGGGATGGTGGACGGCGTCACCACGAACCCCTCGCTGATCCTCAAATCCGGGCGCAATATTTCCGAAGTCACCAAGGAAATCTGCGAACTCGTCCCCGGCCCCGTTTCCGCCGAGGTCGTGTCCGACAAGGCCGACGACATGATCCGCGAGGGCAAGCACCTGGCCGCCATCGCCCCCAATGTCACCGTCAAGGTGCCGTTGACCTGGGACGGGCTGAAAGCCTGCAAGGCGCTGAGCGACGAGGGGCACATGGTCAATGTGACGCTGTGCTTCACCTCGGCGCAGGCGATCCTTGCCGCCAAGGCCGGCGCGACCTTCGTCAGCCCCTTCATCGGCCGGCTGGATGATATCGGGCTGGACGGGATGGAACTGATCGCCGATATCCGCACGATCTATGACAATTACGGGTTCGAGACGAACATCCTGGCCGCCTCGATCCGTTCGGTGAACCATATCATCGAATGCGCGCGCATCGGGGCCGACGTGATCACCGCCCCGCCCGCCGTCATCAAGGCGATGGCAAACCATGTCCTGACCGACAAGGGCCTGGAGCAGTTCAACGCCGACTGGGCCAAGACCGGCCAGAAGATCGGTTCGTGACCCAGGATCGGCCCAGCGATGCGGGCGCACCCGACGGGATCTCGCCCGACGGGGCCGGGCCGGATACGGCCGGACTGGACGAGGCCACGCGCAGCCGGCTGCTTGCCGATCCGGCGCTGATCCTGGGCGATCGCGCGCTGATGCGCGCGCTGGTGGCCGCGCGCGAGGCCGAGCTGGGCGACAATGTCGTCGATATCCGCGGCCGCGCGATGGAGGCGCTGGAACGCCGGCTCGACCGGCTGGAAAGCACCCATGAAAGCGTGATTTCCGCGGCCTATGAAAACCAGTCCGGCACGCAGGTCGTCCACCGCGCCGTGTTGGCGCTGCTTGAACCGCTGGATTTCGCGGCGTTTCTGGAAACGCTGGAAACCGATGCCGCCCCCATCCTGCGGGTCGAGACGCTGAGGCTGGTGATGGAATCGGCCCAGGGCGCCGCGGCGCCCGACGGCGATTCCGGCCCGCTGGTCGTGCTGCCCGAAGGCAGCGTGGCGCGGATGATCGCCGCCGGCCGCAAGGCGCCGCGCGGCGATGATATCGTGCTGCGCCGCGCCAGCGCCGAGACGCGCGCCGTTCACGGCACCGATGTCGCGTCCGAGGCGCTGCTGCCGCTCGACCTCGGCCCCGGCCGGCGCCCGGCCTTGCTGCTGATGGGATCGCTCGAGCCGACCCGGTTTTCGCCCGCGCACGGGACCGACCTGCTGCGGTTCTTTGCGCAGGTGTTCCGGCTGGTGCTGATCCGCTGGCTGCGGGAATGACCGGGCCGCCGCTGGCGCTGGCCCCTGCGATGGCCGATGCGCTGGCCCGATGGCTCGAGGGCGAGCGGGCCGTCCGCGGCCGCTCGGCCCATACCATTACGGCCTATCAGGGTGACCTGCTGGCCTTCCTGTCCTTCCTGGGCGGCTATCACGGCGCCCCTGCGCTGCCCGGAACCCTGACGGCGCTGACCCAGACCGACATGCGCGCCTTTGCCGGGGCCGAGCGCGCCCGCGGCCTGTCGCCGCGCAGCCTGGCGCGCCGCCTGTCAGCGGTGCGAAGCTTTCTGCGCTGGCTGTCCGACCGCGAGGGCTTTGACGCCAGCCGCGCCCTTTCGGCGCGCGGGCCACGCTATCGGCGCAGCCTGCCCCGGCCCATTCCTGTCGATCAGGCGCGCGCGGTGCTGGCGCTGGCGGGCACGCGCCATCCCACGCCCTGGGTCGCGGCGCGTGATGCGGCTGTGCTGACGATGCTTTACGGCCTTGGCCTGCGCATATCCGAGGCGCTGGCGCTGGACGGCGAGGACTGGCCCTTCGGCGACACGCTGGTCATCAAGGGCAAGGGCGGGCGCGAGCGCGTGGTGCCGGTGCTGCCGGTCGCCGCTGCCGCGGTGGGGGAATATCTGCGCCTGGCGCCTTGGTCCCCCTCGCCCGGCGCGCCCCTGTTCCGGGGGGTGCGGGGGGGCAGGCTGGCGCCGGGCGCGGTGCAGCAGGCGATGGTTTCACTGCGTCAGTCGCTGGGCCTGCCGGAAACGGCCACACCGCATGCGCTGCGCCACAGCTTTGCAACGCATCTGCTGGCGGCAGGGGGCGATCTACGCACCATCCAGCAACTGCTGGGCCATGCCAGTCTTTCGACCACGCAGGTCTATACCGGCGTGGATGACGCGCATCTGCTGGCCGTCCATCGCGCCGCCCATCCCCGCCGCTGAGGGGGAAGGCGCAAGGGCCATGCCGCCCGGCATCATCGCGGAACGGGTCAGGTCCGCGCGGCCGCGGGTGCAGGGGGGCTGCGCCCCTCAGCGGCGGTGCGGGGGCGGGGGGGCTGCTTCGGTTGCCGGGTTTGCCGCCGCGCGCTCGGCATAGGTGGCCCAGTCGGTATCGGCGCCCGGACGGGGCAGTTCGTCCCGCTGCCAGGACAGGTGCAGATGCGCCTTGGCGATGAACAGCCCCGTCAGCGGCGCGGTGACGAACAGGAACAGCGCGACCAGCAGTTCATGCCAGCTGACGATCCCGTGGCGAAACCACATGGCCGCCATGGATGCGACCAGCACCGCGCCCACGCCCAGCGTGGCCGCCTTGGTCGGGCCGTGCAGGCGCGTCATCGGGTCGGGCAGGCGCACCAGCGCCCAGCTGCCCACCGCGCCGAAGGCGCCGCCGATGACCAGCAGCGCGGCAATGGCGATCTCGGCCGGCGCGGTCATTCGATGATGTCCCCGCGCAGCACGAACTTGGCAAAGGCGACGGTGGACACAAAGCCGACCAGCGCGAACAGCATCGTCGCCTCGAAATAGATCGCCGTGCCCTGGCGGATGCCGAACAGGGTGATCAGGGCGATCATGTTGATCGTCATGGTGTCCAGTGCCAGCACCCGGTCTGACAGCCCGGGGGCGATCACCACGCGGTAAAGGCAGAACAGCTGCGCCAGCACATAGCAGCCGATCGCAAAGCCGAGCGCGAGTTCCAGGATCGTCACCGGAATATCTCCTTCAGGCGGGCCTCGTAACGGGTCTTGATCTCGTCCAGGACCGAGGCCGGATCGGGCGCGTGCAGGCAGTGGATCAGCAGGGCGCGCCCGTCCTCGGACAGATCGCAGCTAACGGTGCCGGGGGTCAGCGTGATGGTCGAGGCCAGCACCGTGATCGCCTCGGGCGAGGTCAGGTCCAGCGGCACTGTCAGCCAGCAGGGCCGCAGGGCGGCGCGCGGCATGAACAGCACGATCCGCGCCACTGCCAGGTTGGCCTTGATGATGTCCCACAGCACGATCAGCCCATAGGCTGCGATGCGCAGGGGGCTGCCGATGCGCGGGCGTCCGGGCCAATAGGGCGCGGTGACGGCGGGGATCACCAGCCCCAGCACCAGCGCGAACACGGCCGAGCCCCAGGCCAGGCGGTTGACCAGCAGCATCCAGACCAGCGCGACCGCCAGCGACAGCAGGGGATGGGGCAGGATGCGGCGGATCATTTCGTCCCCTCCTGCCCGGTCAGTACCGCCTGGACATAGGCGGCGGGGTCGGCCAGCTGGCGGGCGGTTTCCTGCGCATAGCGCATCACCGGCCCGCCCATGATGGTCAGCAGCGCCATGGCCGCGACCAGCGCCGCCGCCGCCGCCAGCGCCAGCGCGGGCGAGGCGGCATCGGGCAGATCCTGCACCGGCTCCTCCGGCTCGACCCGCGGGGGCAGGGGGCGCAGATCAGGGCGGGGGCGGCCCTCGACGGCAGGCGCCACGCCTTGCTGGTGGGCGCGCCAGAATACCAGCGATCCGGCCCGCGCCAGCCCATAGATCGCCGCCAGCGAGGCGCCGAGCATGCAGGCCCAGATCAGCACCGGCGCATCCCCGTTGCGCACGGCCTGAAGGATCGCCAGCTTGCCCAGGAACCCCGACAGGGGCGGCAAACCGGCAATGCCGATGGCTGCGGCAAGAAACAGCGCCCCCACGATCCCGCCCTGCGCGATCGGCGGCAGCGGGCGCAGCGCGAGGCTGCCCCCGCTGCGCCGCGCGCCGATCAGATCGACCGCCAGGAACAGCGCGGCGGAGGCCAGCGTCGAATGGGCCAGATACCAGATCCCCGCGGCCAGCCCCGGCTGGCGGAACTGCGCCACCGCGGCCATCAGCGTGCCGACCGAGCCAAGCGCGGCAAAGGCCGCCATGCGCCCCAGATGGCGCGAGCCGAGAACGCCCACCTGCCCGACGATCAGCGTGACCAGCGCCGCCGGCAGCAGCAGATCGGCGCCGAAGCGTTCGATCACGCTGTCGGCGGGAAAGACGAGGGTGAAGAAGCGGATGATCGCATAGACCCCGACCTTGGTCATGATCGCAAACAGCGCGGCGACCGGGCCGGGCGCGCGGGCATAGGTCGCCGGCAGCCAGAAATGCAGCGGCACCAGCGCCGCCTTGATGGCAAAGACCAGCATCAGCAGCACCGCCCCCACCCTGAGCAGCGCGGTGTCGGTGGCGGGCATCTGCGCGACGCGCACCGACAGGTCGGCCATGTTCAGGGTGCCGGTCACGGCATAGATGGTTCCCAGCGCCGCCAGGAACAGCGACGATCCGGCAAGGTTGTAGACGACATACTGCACCCCGGCGCGCAGCCGCAGATCGCCCCCCCGTGGATCATCAGCCCATAGCTGGCGATCAGCAGGATCTCGAAGAACACGAACAGGTTGAAGGCGTCTCCGGTCAGGAAGGCGCCGGACAGGCCCATCAGCTGGAACTGCCACAGCGCATGGAAATGCCAGCCCTTGCGATCCCAGCCCGAGCCGAGGGCGTAGAGCTGCACCACCAGCGCCAGCCCCGCCGTCAGCACCAGCATCAGCGCCGCCAGCCTGTCCAGCATCAGCACGATGCCGAAGGGCGCGGCCCAGTTGCCCAGCCGATAGACCTGCACCGTCCCGTCCATCGCCTGCACCATCAGGCAGACGGCGATGGCCAGTTGCAGCGCCGTGGCCGCAATCGAGGCAACGCGTTGCAGGACCAGGTCATGGCGCATGCCCAGCACGATCAGCGAGCCGACAAAGGCCGGCAGCACGACGGGCGCGATCAGCCAGTGGTTCATCGGTCCGCTCCGCCCCGTTCGCGCCGGGGCAGGTCCACCCGGTCGTCGCCCCCTTCCAGAAAGGCGCCGAGCGCCATCAGCACCACGACCGCCGTCATCCCGAACGAGATGACGATGGCCGTCAGCACCAGCGCCTGCGGGATCGGGTCGGTATAGGCGGTGACGCCATCGCGCAGGACGGGCGGCTGGTCCACGACGATGCGGCCGGCGGCGAACAGGAACAGGTTGGTGGCATAGCTCAGCATCGTCATGCCCAGCACCACCGCAAAGCTGCGCTTGCGCAGCGTCAGATAGACGCCCGCGGCGGTCATGAAGCCGATGGCGGATGCGATCAAGATCTCCATCAGCGCGGCCTTTCGGGGTGGATGTCCATCGGCTCGGCGTTCACGCGCTGGCCGGCGGCGCGGGCGATCCGCGAGAGCGAGTTCAGCGCCAGCATCACCGCGCCCACGACTGCCAGGAACACGCCGGTGTCAAAGCCCATGGCGGTGGCAAGCTCGAACGGCTCGACCCCGATCAGGTGAACATAACCGAAGGCCGAGGTGAGGAACGGCTTGCCCGCGAACCAGGCGCCCGCGCCGGTGATGCCCGCACACAGCACGCCCAGCCCGATCAGCGTGTGATAGGGGATGTTCTGGCGCTGCATCGCCCAGGCAAAGCCCGAGGCCATGTATTGCATGACCAGCGCCACCGATACGATCAGCCCCGCGACGAAGCCGCCCCCCGGCGCATTGTGCCCGCGCAGGAAGATATACAGCCCCACCACCAGCGAGATCGGCAGCAGAACCCGCGTCGCCACCACCAGCATCAGCGGGTGCCGGTCACCCGCGCGGCGCATGTCGCCCTTCCACGCCGAAAGGCGCCGCCCCGACCGCCCGGCCAGCAGCGTTTCGGTCAGCGCAAAGATGGTCAGCGCGGCGATGCCCAGAACGGTGATCTCGCCATAGGTGTCATAGCCGCGGAAATCGACCAGGATCACGTTCACCACGTTGTCGCCGCCCCCCAGATCGTGGCTGGTGGCCAGCATGTAGTCCTTGATCGACGGAAAGGCGAAATCGCGCCGCATGATCGCATAGGCCAGGATGCCGACGCCAAGGCCGGTCAGCGCGGCCACGAAGGCGTCGGCGCCGCGCTTGACGTTGCCGGTGTCCAGCACCGTCCGCTTGGGCAAAAAGTTCAGCGCCAGCAGCAGCAGCATGACCGTCACCACCTCGACCGTGATCTGCGTCAGGGCCAGGTCGGGGGCGGACAGATAGACAAAGGCGCAGCTGACGATCAGCCCCACGATCCCCACCAGCACCAGCGCGAGGATGCGGCGGCGATGCAGCGCGACCATCGTGCCGGTGGCCAGCATCGCCATCACCCAGCCCAGGGCCGCGATCGGGGTGACGGGCAGCATGGGACGCACCTCGGGCCCGGCCCGGCCGGTCTGCCAGGCGGCAAAGCCCGCCGCGGTGGCCGTCAGCATCAGCAGCGCCAGCGCCCGCGACATCGACCCGTTGGTGACGCCGCTCGTGAACCGGCGCGCCCAGGCCGCCGCCGTCCCGGTCATGTCGTCAAAGATCGCCCCCGCGTCGGGGCGGGGCAGCGCCAGCCTCAGCCCGTTGGCCGGCCGCCACAGCGCCAGCAGCGCCGCGCCCCCCAGGATCGCCGCCAGCGACATCTTCAACGCCGGGGTAAAGCCATGCCACAGCGCGAAATGGGGGTGCGGATGCGCGCCCGTGACGGCGGCCGCGGCGGCCTCGACCAGCCAACCCAAGGTCAGGTTCGGTGCCAGCCCCCCCACGACCACCAGCGCCGCCAGCAGCGCGGGGGCCAGCCACAGCCCGATGCCCGGATCATGCGGCGGGGCCGGATGATCCTGGCGCACCGGTCCCAGGAAGACATGCACGATCATCCGCAGCGAATAGGCGACCGAGACCAGCGCCCCCAGCGTCGCCAGCGCGCCCACCAGCCAGGCCATCCCGCCGAGATCGGCGCGCGCGGCGTTTTCCAGCATCAGTTCCTTGGAAATGAAGCCGCTGAAGGGCGGGATCCCCGCCATCGACAGCGCGGCGACCAGCACGATGGCGAAGGTCAGGGGCATCAGCCTGCGCAGCCCGCCCAGCCTGGCGATCGAGCGGGTATGCGCTTCGTGATCGACGATGCCGGCGGCCATGAACAGCGCCGCCTTGAAGGTCGCATGGGCGATGATGTGGAACACGGCGGCGACGGCCGCTTCCTCGGTCCCAAGGCCCAGC
Organism: Paracoccus contaminans; assembly: GCF_002105555.1. Lineage (NCBI taxonomy): Bacteria > Pseudomonadati > Pseudomonadota > Alphaproteobacteria > Rhodobacterales > Paracoccaceae > Paracoccus > Paracoccus contaminans. The sequence continues at coordinate 765,747 of NZ_CP020612.1, read as the reverse complement.
AGCATGGTGATGAGGCCCAGATGGCTGATCGTGGAATAGGCCAGCAGCCCTTTCAGGTCATCCTGAAACAGCGCGATCACCGCCCCGGCCAGCATCGTCACCAGCCCCGCGGTGGCGACGATGCCTGTCCATTCGGGCGTGCCTGCCAGCACCGGCCACAGCCGCGCCATCAGGAAGATGCCCGCCTTGACCATCGTAGCCGAGTGCAGATAGGCGCTGACCGGCGTGGGCGCGGCCATCGCGCGGGGCAGCCAGAAATGGAACGGGAACTGCGCCGACTTGGTGAAGGCGCCGATCAGGATCAGCACCAGCGCCGGCAGGTAGAGGGGCGATCCCTGGATGGCCCCGCGCACCGCAAGGATGTCGGAGAGGCGGTAACTGCCCGCGACCTGACCCAGCATCAGGCAGCCGGCGATCATCGCCAGCCCGCCAAGGCCCGTCACGGTCAGCGCCATGCGCGCGCCCTGCCGGCCCTCGGGCAGATGCTTCCAGAACCCGATCAGCATGAACGAGGACAGCGAGGTCAGTTCCCAGAAGACAAGCATCATCAGGATGTTGTCCGACAGCACGATGCCCGTCATCGCGCCCTGGAACAGCATCAGCCAGGTGAAGAACGGCCCCGCCGCATCCGCCTGCGACAGATAGTGCCGGGCATAGAGGATGACCAGCAGCCCGATCCCCAGGATCATGATCCCGAACAGCAGCCCCAGCCCGTCGAGCCGGAAATCGGCGTTCAGGCCGATCTGCGGCATCCACTGGATGCGCGTGGCAATGACCTCGCCTGCGGTGATGGCGGGCGCATGCAGCAGCAGGCCCAGCAGCGCCAGCGCGCTCGCCGCGGCGCAGGCGCTCGCGGCGGCCGACCGGCCCGCGCGGACCATCAGTCCCGGCAGCAGCGCCCCGATGAACGGCAGCGCAGCAATCAGTGCTGGCGACATGCATTTCCCCCGTTTGGCCCGGTTTCCCAAGGCTGGCGCCATGTGTCAAGCAAACGGCCCAAAAGACGCTAGGCGGTGTTCGCGCTTCGTGCTAGCCGGGGGCAAAAGGCGAGCGAGGCAGGCGATGAGGGTTCTGGGCATAGATCCCGGCCTGGTGAACATGGGCTGGGGCGTGATCGTGGTGGACGGCTCGCGCATCTCCCATGTGGCGAACGGCATCGTGCGGTCGGGCGCGGCCAGTCTTGCGGCCCGGCTGTGCGATCTGCACCGGGGCCTTGCGGCGGTCATCGCCGCCCATGCGCCCGATGCCGCCGCGGTGGAACAGACCTTTGTCAACAAGGACGCGGTCGGCACGCTGAAGCTGGGGCAGGCGCGGGGGGTGGCGCTGCTCGCGCCGGCGCAGGCCGGGATCGAGGTCGGGGAATATGCCCCCAATGCGGTGAAGAAGGCGATCGTCGGCGTCGGCCATGCGCAAAAGCAGCAGGTCGAACACATGGTCCGCCTGGTCCTGCCGGGGGTGGACCTGGCCGGGCCGGATGCCGCCGATGCGCTGGCCATCGCCATCTGCCACGCCCGCCATCTGCAAAGCCGCGTGCTGCGCATCAAGGTGGTCGCGTGATCGGCCGCATCGCTGGGATCATCCTGCACCGCGCCGCCGACCATGTCCTGATCGACGTGCGGGGCGTGGGCTATATCGTCCATGTGAGCGAGCGGACCGCCGCCAGCCTTCCGCCGGTGGGGCAGGCGGCGGCGCTGTATACCGACCTGCTGGTGCGCGAGGATCTGCTGCAGCTGTTCGGCTTTCCCAGCCTGCTGGAAAAGGAATGGCACCGGCTGCTGACATCCGTGCAGGGGATCGGGGCGAAAGCCTCGCTGGCGATCCTGGGAACGCTGGGGGCCGAGGGGGTGGGGCGCGCCATCGCGCTGGGCGACTGGTCGGCGGTGCGCAAGGCGCCCGGCATCGGCCCGAAACTGGCGCAGCGCGTGGTGATGGAGCTGAAGGACAAGGCGCCCACGATCATGGCGATGGGGGGCGATCTGACGGTGGATGCGGGCGCGCCGGTGATCGAGGCGGACAGCCCCGCCGCGCCCATGCCCTCCCCGCCCCCCGGTGTCCGCCGGAACCCCGGATCGGCGGCGGCCTCGGCCGAGGCGCTGTCGGCGCTGACCAATCTTGGTTATGGCCCCTCCGAGGCGGCCGGGGCGGTCGCCGAGGCCGCGGCGCGCGAGCCCGAGGCGCCGACGCCCGCGCTGATCCGCGCGGCGCTGCGCGCACTCGCCCCCAAGGAGTGAGGGCGCCCCGCATCCCGGCCGGCGGGCAAAGCCGCAGGCCAGGACGCCCCGCACTGAGCCGGACAGCATCCGCAGGGGCCAAGGGGTTGGCGCAGCGCCCCGTTCGGCCGGGCAGCGCCCTTTGCCTGTAGCGGATCATGCACACCGCCATGCGGGCCCCGCCCGCCTCATCCTGCGCCGCAAGGCCGGCCCTTGCCGCCAGCCCGTCCAGGGCGCGCGGAAAACCGGCATGTATCGCCAACCGGATCAGCACCTTGGCGATGTCCTGCCCTGCCGGGCCGAGGCTCAGCCCGGCACGGCTATGCATCTCAAGCCGTTGGCCCGCAGCACTACCAGGAACTGCGGCCCTTCCATCCCGCTGGCAGACCCATCCGCCTGCCCGTCGCGCAGGGCGCCCGGCAGGTGCACCGCCTGTCAGTCATGGCGCGGGATGTCGCGGCTGACCCTGCTATTTTTCTGATTCAAAAGGGCATTTTGTTTGAGCCTGCCTCACGTCAAGCCCCTCTGGCCGGCGCCGGGCGGCGCCGCTAAGCTGGCCTCATGACCCAGCCCGACCCCACCCTGCGCCCCGAACCGATGGAGGGTGACGCCGAGGACCGCGCCTTGCGGCCCCAGCGGCTTGAGGAATTCATCGGCCAGGCCGAGGCGCGCGCCAACCTGCGCGTCTTCATCGACAGCGCGCGGATGCGCGGGCAGGCGATGGATCATACGCTGTTCCACGGCCCCCCCGGCCTTGGCAAGACGACGCTGGCGCAGATCATGGCGCGCGAGCTGGGCGTCAATTTCAAGATGACCTCTGGCCCGGTGCTGGCGCGGCCGGGCGATCTGGCGGCGATCCTGACCAATCTCGATGCCCGCGACGTGCTGTTCATCGACGAGATCCACCGCATGAACCCGGCGGTCGAGGAGATCCTTTATCCCGCGATGGAGGATTTCGAGCTGGACCTCGTGATCGGCGAGGGGCCGGCGGCGCGGACGGTGCGGATCGAATTGCAGCCCTTCACCCTGGTCGGGGCGACGACCCGTCTTGGCCTGCTGACGACGCCGCTGCGCGACCGTTTCGGCATCCCGACACGGCTGCAGTTCTATACGACCGAGGAACTGGACCAGATCGTCACCCGCGGCGCCAGGCTGATGGGCATCAGGTCCGAGCCCGAGGGCACCCGCGAGATCGCCCGCCGCGCCCGCGGCACGCCCCGCATCGCCGGACGCCTGCTGCGCCGTGTGGTCGATTTCGCGCTGGTCGAGGGCGACGGGCGGCTGACCCGCGATCTGGCCGACATGGCGCTGACCCGGCTGGGCGTGGACGATCTGGGGCTGGACAGCGCCGACCGGCGCTATCTGACGCTGATGGCCGAGCATTACGGCGGTGGCCCGGTCGGGGTGGAAACGCTTTCCGCCGCGCTGTCGGAAAGCCGGGATGCCATCGAGGAGGTGATCGAGCCCTATCTGCTGCAACAGGGCTTGATCCAGCGCACCCCGCGCGGCCGCATGCTGGGCCAGATCGGCTGGCGGCATCTGGGGCTGGACATCCCGAAGGTGGCACAGGCGGGATTGTTCGATGAATGACGTGGAAAGCCGCCTGCGCGCCAGTTTCGCGCGCCAGACGATGATGCAGACGCTGGGCGCCACGATGGAGGAGGCCGCCGAGGGGCGCGTCACCATCGCCCGGCAAGGCGCTGATCGCGCGCCTGCGCCTGTGCCCGGGCAGGGGCGCGCCGGGCTGGACGGAGCCGGCCGGGCGGCATAGCACAGGGGGCACTCCTTGCCCCACAGGATCCCTGATGAGCTTTGCCGCCGGCCACCCCATGCTTGCCATTCCCGGCCCCTCGCCGGTCCCTGACCGGGTGCTGCGGGCGATGCACCGGCCATCGCCCGACATCTATGGGGCCGAGTTGGCCGAACTGAACCTGCGGGTCATGGCCGGCCTGCGCCGCCTTGCCGGCACGCGCCACCATGTCGCCCCCTATATCGGCAACGGCCATGCCGCGTGGGAGGCCGCGAATATCAACCTGTTCGCACCCGGCGACCGGGCGCTTGTGCTGGTCAGCGGGCATTTCGGCCGCGGCTGGGCCGCCGCCGCCCGAGGGATCGGGGTCGAGGTCGAGACGATCGAGTCCGCCCCCTTTGCCGCCCCTGATCCGCAGCATCTGGCCGACCGGCTGGCCGCGGACCGCGAGGGGCGCATCCGCGCGGTGCTTGTCTGCCAGGTTGACACGGCCAGTTCCGTGCGCGCCGACATTCCCGCGATCCGCGCCGCGATGGGCGATCACCCGGCGGCGCTGGCGGTGGACGCCATCGCCTCGCTGGGATGCGAGCCGATGCGGATGGACGAATGGGGCGTGGATGTTCTGGTTTCAGCCAGCCAGAAGGGGCTGATGGTCCCGCCCGGCCTGGGCCTTGTCTGGTTTTCGGACAAAGTCGCGGCAGGGCGCGGGGCGGCGACCCCCTATTGGGACTGGCGGCCCCGCATCACTGCGTCCGAGCTGTGGCAGTTCTGGGGCGGCACCCCGCCGGTCCAGCATCTCTATGGCCTGGCCGAGGCGCTTGACATGCTGCTCAAGGGCGAGGGGCTTGAGGCCGCCTGGGCACGCCACGAAGGGCTGGCCGCGGCCACATGGGCGGCGCTGGAGGCTTGGGGGCAAGGCGGGGCGATGCGCGCGCAGGTGGCGGATCAGGGCGCAAGGGCGCGTTCCGTCACCGCCGTCGCGCTGCCCGGCGCGGCGCGGCTGCGTGAATGGACGGCGCGCAATGCCGGGCTTACACTGGGGGTCGGGCTGGGCGCGGCCGAACCCGATGACGCGATGCGCATCGCGCATATGGGCCATCTTTCGGCCCATGCCCATCTGGGCACGCTGGCGGTGATCGAGGCGGGGATGACCGCGCTGGGCCTGCCGCATGGGGGCGGCGGCGTTGCCGCCGCTGCCGCCGAGATCGCCTGCCGCAGCGCCGCGGGCTGAGGCTCAGTTCGCTGGGCGGGGCTGGGGCGCAGCGCCCGCCGCCGGGTGCGCGGGCATCGCTTTCATCCCTGCGGCATCGGCGCCCCCGGCATCGGGCGCATGGCGGTCGAGCCATGCCTGCATATGCGCGATCTCCTGTTCCTGGGCCTTGATGATTGTCTCGGCCAGGCGGCGCAGCTCGGGATCCTTGCCGTATTCAAGCTCGATCCGGGCCATGTCCACGGCGCCCTGATGGTGGGGAATCATGCCGCGCACGAAATCGACATCGGCATTCCCGGTGGGCGCGACCATCATGCCCTTGTGCATCCTCTCCATCGCGGCGGCGAATGCGTCATTGGCGGTGGCGGGCTTTGCCGCAGGGGCGGAGGCGCTGGCTGCGGCGACGGGGTTTGGCGCGGGCGCGTTCTGGGCCGCGGCCGGCAGGGCCAGCAGGCCCGCGGCGCAGGCGATCAGGACGCGGGGAAGGGCACGGGTCATGGCAAGGCTCCGTTCATTGACGAAAGGACAACGCGCGGGCCGGCCCGTCAGTGCCCGCACGATCGGGTGAGCGCGCCTATCCTCGCCGCAGCGCGCGGAACCCCGCCGAGGCGCCCCAGCCCGCCGCGACCGCCAGCGCCAGCGACAGCAGCCCATACCAGAAGGGCCGTTCGAGGCTGAGCCGATAGACCCAGCGTTCCAGCCCGACCTTGCGCACCCGGATCGGGGCTTGGTTGCTGTCGATCACCTTGCCGTCGCGGACAAGAAAGATGCGGGCGCGGTAATCCCCCTCGACCAGGTTCGAGGGCATCCGCACATCGGCCTCGAACAGGATGCCGTCGGTGATCTTGACCGCGCCCTCGTCCACCCGATAGCGCCCCGCCTGCGTGCGCAGCGCCAGCAGCGCGGCGGTGAACGGCGTCGCATCCTCGGCCGCGGTCATGCCCGACAGCGCCCGGATGGCCAGCGCGGGCGATATGCGGTGGCGCACATCCTCGTCCCGTTCGAGCATCAGCGGCAATCGCCCGCTGGTCGCCACGGCATAGAAATCGGGTGCGGCCCCGATCCGCACCGTGCGGGTGTTGATCCAGATGCCGCCCACCCGCTCCTTGCGGCGCACGGCGACCTGCTGGGCGGGGCCTTCCACCGTCACGATGATGCCCAGCGGGCGCCCGGTTTCGGGCGGGGCATCGCGGCGGATCGCGCCATAGATCAGGATGTCTGACCCGGTGAAGCTGGTGTTGATCGACACCGCGTCTTGCGACAGGCCGGTGACGATGCGCTCGGCCGGCGCGGCGGGCGGGGCCGCCGTCGCAAGCGGGACAGCCGGCGCCTGCCGGGCCGGCGCATCCTGCGCCATGGCCAGCACCGGCAGCAGCAGCGCCGCGGCAAGGGCCAGCCAGCGCCTCATGGCCGGACGGGTGCGATCGAGAACAGCTCGGCCGGCGGCAGCACCAGATCGAATGCCAGCCGCCCGCAGACCACCAGCACCAGCAGCGCCAGCAGCACCCGCAGCTGTTCGGCCCGCAGCCGCGCGCCCAGCACGGTGCCGATCTGCGCCCCCACCACCCCGCCCAGGATCAGCAGCAGCGCCAGCATGATATCCACGGTATTCGAACTGACCGCATGCATCAGCGTGGTGAAGGCGCTGACCGCCGCGATCTGGAACAGCGAGGTGCCGATCACGACCTTGGTCGGCATCCCCAGCAGATAGATCATCGCCGGCACCATGATGAAGCCGCCCCCCACCCCCATGATCGCCGCCAGCACCCCGACCGCCAGCCCAACCAGCAGCGGCGGGATCACGCTGATGTAAAGACCCGAGGCGCGGAAACGGGCCTTCCATGGCAGGCGATGGACCCAGCTGCGCTGGTGCAGCCGCCGCCGCACCCCGCTGGATCGGCGCGCCGCAAGCAGGGCCGACAGGCTTTCGCGCAGCATCGTCAGGCCGATCAGCCCCAGGAACACCACATAGCAAAGCTGCACCACCAGGTCGATCTGGCCGATTCGCGCAAGCAGGTTGAACACCAGAACGCCCAGGCCCGAGCCGGCGATGCCCCCCACCAGCAGCACGACCCCCATGCGGATATCGACGGTTCCGCGCCGTAGATGCGCCAGAACGCCCGAAAAGGACGACGCGACCACCTGGTTTGCCCCCGTGGCCACCGCGATCGCGGGCGGGATGCCGATGAAGAACAGCAGCGGCGTGATGAGAAACCCGCCGCCCACGCCGAACAGCCCGCTCATCAGCCCGACGATCGCGCCGAGGCCGATCAGCGTGAGGGCGTTGACCGACACTTCGGCGATGGGAAGGAAAATCTGCATGGCTGCCCGGTTTGCCGCATCCTGCCGCCCGCCGGCGCCGCGGTCAAACCCTGATTCGCCTTTGCTTGCGCACGACCGCTTGGGGGCGCTAATCAAGGGGCGGAACCGGCCGGGACAGTCATGCGCATACTCATCACAAACGACGACGGGATCAATGCTCCGGGCCTCGAGGCGCTGGCCGCCATCGCGGCCGAGATCGCCGGCCCCGACGGCGAGGTCTGGACGGTCGCGCCGGCCTTCGAGCAGTCGGGGGTGGGCCATTGCATCAGCTATACCCAGCCCACGCTGATCGCCGAGCTGGCCCCCCGCCGCTGGGCGGCCGAGGGCAGCCCGGCCGATTGCGTGCTGGCGGCGCTGGGCGACATCATGGCTTCATCACCCCCGGCGCTGATCCTGTCGGGCGTGAACCGCGGCAACAATGCGGGCGAGAACGTGATGTATTCGGGCACGATCGGCGGCGCGATGGAGGGCGCGCTGCAGGGCATTCCCGCGATTGCGCTGTCACAGTATCTCGGCCCGCGGACGGCCGGGCTGGCCGACCCGTTCGAGGCCGCGCGCGCCTGGGGGCCGCGCATCATCCGCGCCCTGCTGGACCGCGCCGATTGGGCGGGGGACGACGGCCATGCGCTGTTCTACAACGTGAACTTTCCGCCCGTGGGTGCGGACGGGGTGCGCGGGCTGCGCGTGGCGCCGCAGGGCCGCCGCGCCGGCGTCCGCTTTGGCGCGCATCCCTATGTCGCGCCCAACGGGCGTCGCTTCCTGTGGGTGACGGGCGGGGCGCAGGATGCGCAGGCCGCGCCCGGCAGCGATGTCGAGGCGCTGATGGCGGGCTATGCGGCCGTCACGCCGATGCGGCCCGACCTGACCTGCGCGGCAACGACACGGCGTCTTGCCGTCCTGCTCGACGAGGGCTGAGGGCGATGCGTTCCGCAGGCGGCCATGGGGAACAGGATGTGCCGTCGGGCGGGTGCGGCGATGAACCGGCCGAGCGGCAGATGCGGTTCCTGTTCCAGCTTCGCTCGCGCGGGGTGACCGATCCGCGCGTGCTTGCCGCGATGGAGCGGATCGACCGCGGCGCCTTCGTGCGCGGCCATTTCGAGGATCGCGCCTATGAGGATACGCCCCTGCCGATCGCCTGCGGGCAGACGATCAGCCAGCCTTCGGTCGTGGGGCTGATGACGCAGGCGCTGAACCCCGGTCCGCGTGACATGGTGCTCGAGATCGGGACCGGATCGGGCTATCAGGCGGCGGTGCTGTCGGTGCTTTGCCGGCGGGTCATGACGGTTGACCGTCACCGCCGTCTCGTGGCCGAAGCCGAGCAGCTGTTCCGGCAGCTGGGCCTGACCAACATCACGGCGCGGGTGGCGGACGGCTCCTTCGGGCTGCCCGAACAGGCGCCCTTTGATCGCATCATGGTGACCGCGGCAGCCGAAGACCCGCCGGGGCCGTTATTGTCGCAGCTGAAGGTCGGCGGTATCATGGTCGTGCCGGTGGGGCAGTCGGACGCGGTGCAGACCCTGATCCGCGTCACCCGCACCGAAACGGGCTATGCCTATGATGAGATGCGGCAGGTGCGGTTCGTGCCGCTGGTCGAGGGGTTGGGACAGACATGACCCCCGCAACACCACAGACGATGAGGACGGGCAGATGGTCACCAGGGGTTTCACGCATCGCGATTGCGGTCCGCTGAGGCGCGCAGGCGCGGGCGCAGCGGCGCTGGCTCTGGCGGTGGCGGGCTGCACGGCCCCCGGCGGAACCGGCCAGGGCGCCCCCGGCGGCGGAACGGGCCTGGTCGTGCCGCGCCTGTCCATGCCGGTGATCCAGTGGCCGCTGGGGCAGGCGGGCACAAGCGGAGGGGGGGCTGCAAGCCGCACCGGGGCCGCCGCAGGCGCAGGCGCCAAGCCGCAGGTGGTTGATCCCTTTGCCGGGCAGGGGGTGGCGCAACCTGCGATTCCGAAATCGGGCGGCACGGCCAAGGCTGCCGGCTCGACCGCGGCGCCTGCGCGCGCCGGGTCCGGGCCGGGCGCCCCAGCCAGGGCGCCGCAGGATGCGCCCCAGGCCGGGGCGGGGCGCACCCATACCGTCGCCACGGGCGAGACGGCCTGGTCGGTCGCGCGCAAATATGGCGTGTCGATCCAGGATCTGGCGCGCGCCAACAACCTGCCCGAGACGATGAGCATCCGCGTTGGCCAACGCCTGGCGATCCCGGCCGGAGGCTCTGCCGATCCCGTCACCAGGGTCACGGCCCCGGGCGCCGGATCGCCGACACCCCAGCCGCCTTCGGCATCCGAGCCGCTGCCTTCTGAAACGACAAGGCCCGCGACCGCTCCGGCCCCGAAATCCGACGTGCCCAATCTGGGCAAGACCCGCACCAAGGCGTCGGGTAACGGCCGGCTTGCCATGCCAGCCAATGGATCGATCGTGCGGACTTACAAGAAGGGCACGAACGAGGGCATCGACATCTCGGCCCCGCCCGGCTCGGCCGTGTCGGCTGCGGCCAGCGGCACGGTTGCCGCCGTCACCCGCGACACCGATGGCGTGCCGATCGTCGTCGTGCGCCACGACAGCGGGCTGATGACCGTCTATGCCGGTGTCGACAAGCTGACCGTGTCCAAGGGCGACAGCGTCAAGCGCGGCCAGAGCATCGGCACCGCCCGCAACAACGGCCTTGTGCATTTCGAGGTCCGCAACGGCTTCGACAGCGTCAATCCCGAGGACTATCTGTAACCCTCGGGGGCGGGGGCGGGGAACGGCTCGGGCAAGGGCCGGAACTCGATCAGGCGGGCATGGCCAGCGCCTCGGTCAGCGCCAAGGCGAGTTCCTCGCGCACCAGGCGGCGCAGGTCGGTGTCAAGCTGCCGGCCGATTTCACCGCGAAGCTCGTCACGGATCGCTTCTCGCAAGAGATCGCGGATGGGTTGGGCATTCATGCGGTGCTCCATAAGCTGTGCCATCGAGGGTGCGGGAGTGGTGCCTGGGGCGGCCGCCGGGGAAAGGGCGGTGCCGGCGTGCTGCGTTCCGGCCGCCGGCACGGGCATATCCGCCCTGGGCTCGGCGGCAGAGCGGGCCGGGGCCGGCTGCGTGCCCGGCATTTGCATCTCCACCGGCTGCGTGGCCGCGGCGCCCGGCCAGGGGGCCGCGCGCTCAGCCGCGGCCGGCATGCCGCCGAACGCGGCATCCCTGCGGGCTGTCAGGTCCGGGGGCGCTTTGGCGTAGCCGTCACGGGCACCGATTGCCTCGCCAGCAGGCAGGACAGGGGCCCCGGCAAAGGCCGTGCTGCCGCCAGCCGCTGCGCCGGCCGGATCGGATGGCGCGCCCCCCAATGCATGGTCCAGCCAGAGGGGGCAGGGGGGGCAGCAGCGGGTGCGGCGCTTTGAGCAGCAGCCCCGGCGCTTGTCCCCCCTGCACTTGCCAGGGACGGGGGCGGCGCAGGTTCGGCCGGGTTGTCGCCCGCTGCTTCGACCCCAGCATCGCCCCACACCGGCGAGAGGGGCTGAGCGGTTAAGGGCCGGGGCGACAGCGCCTGAGCCGGGCCGGCATGCATGGCAGGGGGCGCGGCCGGGATCAGGGCATCGGGCCGCAGCCGGAAGGGCGGCTCGGCGGAATCGTCGGGCATGGCATGTTCCTCAGGGGCGGCGGGGCGGGCGGTTTCGGCCATGCGTGCGGCAGCGGCCCCGACCGCTTCGGCCAGCGAGGCGGTCAGTTCGGCCGTGCCGGCAGGCGACAGCGGCAGCACCCCTGCGGGCGCGGCAGGCGTCTGCAAGGCCGCCGCCGGCGTGACGGGGGTGCCGGATGGCAGAAAGGCGGGGCGTGCGGGCGCGGTGCCGAAAGACGGAAACGCGACAAGCCCGGCAGATTCCGCACCAGTCGTGCGTTCCAGACGCAAGGGTCCGGGCTGTTCGGCCCCGCCCCCGGCCGCGTCCCGGAACGCAGGGGCGGGCGCAGCCATTCCGGCTGCCGGGCGGGGAAAGCCTGTCCCATCCGCGGCGGGCGCGGCCGCTGTCCCGGAGGGACCATCATCCTGGGCGATCAGGCGGCGGATCGAGGCCAGCACGTCGCCCATGTCCTCGTCCCCGCCAGGGGCGCGGGCGCGGTCGATCCGCAGCGGGTCGGTCATGGCCGACCCCCGTCCCCGGGTTCAGTTGCGGGCGGGGCCTTTCTCGTCCTTGCCGATGGCGCGCAGCACCCGGTCAAGGTTCTTGCCCTGCGTGCTGGTATAGGGGGCGTCACGCACCGCGCTGTAATAGGCCGATGGGTCATAGGTCGGGATTCCCAACTTGAGGTCTTTAACCGTCAAGAGTCCCATAGCGGCCAGAAGTTGATAATGTGCTAACTGCAGATTGGCTTCGGCGGAAACCTTGTCCACCTGCGCCTGCAGCAGTTCCTGTTCTGCGTCCAGAACGTCCAGCGTGGTGCGTGCGCCCAGCGTCGCTTCCTCGCGCACGCCCTCATAGGCCTGCCGCGCGGCCGAGATCTGTTCGTCGATGGCGCGGATCTGCGCCCCTGCCACGTCGATGTTGGACCAGGCGTTGCCGACCGCCTCGTTCACCTGGCGCGAGGTGTTCAGCAGGGCCGAGCGCGCCGAATCGCGCTGGGCCATCGCCCGGCGGTGCAGCGCCGGCAGCCGGCCGCCGGAATACAGCGTCTGCGATGCCTCGACCCCGGCGCTGAGCGTGGTGGTGTTTTCCGGCGCCCCGTTGCCGAAAAGCGATGTCGAGGGCCGCCGGACCGTGCCCAGCCCCAGCGAGCCGGTCACCGTCGGGCGGCGCTGGGCCGCGGCCGCGGCGACGCTCAGCTCGGCCGCGGCGACGGTGCGCTGCGCCTGCCGGATCGAGGGATGGGTCTTGAGCGCGATGGCCCGCGCCGCCTCGATCGAGGCAGGGCGCTTGGGCAGGGGCGGCGGCGCATTCAGATTGCGGGGATAGTTGCCCACGGCCGTGTTGAACGCCTCGCGTGCCGTGGCCAGCGTGCCTTGCGCGGACACCAGCTGCGCGCGCGACTGGGCAAGCTGCGCATCGGCTTGGGCCACATCGGTTGTGGTGATCTCGCCCACGTCAAAGCGGTCCTGCGCCGCCTGCCGTTCGCGCGAGAGCAGCTCGACCGAATTCCGGTTCAGCGCCACCGCCTGCTCGGCCGATCGGACCTGCAGGAAGGCCTGCACCGCCTGCAGCAGGATGTTCTGTTCGACCGCGACCAGCGATTCGCGCGTCGAGAGAACCTGTTCCTTGGCGATGTCGATGGCCAGCTGGTTGCGCCCCCAGTCATACAGCGTCATCTGCGCGGAAAGCTGGACGCTGTCGGCGACCACCTCGACCCCGTCGGGGCGCGAGAAGGTGTGCGAGGCCACCCATTGCAGCACCGGGCGCAGCGCCGCCATCGCGCTGGCCACGTCCTCGTCGGCCGCGCGCAGCACGGCGCGGTTCTGGTCCAGCAGCGCCGAATGGCGATAGGCGGCCACCAGCGTGTCGGCCAGCGATTCCGCCCGGGCGGGCATGCCGCCCAGCGCGGTGCCCAGCGCCAGCGCCGCGGCAAGAACGAACCGCCGGCTCACAGCACGAACTCGGCTTGGCGGGCGAAGCCCGGCAGGACGGGCGCGGCGGCATGGAAGGCAAGCCGCCAGTCGATCCGGCCCTCGCGCTTGAACCCCAGCCGCACCAGCCCCAGTGCGCCTTCCCGGAACAGAGCGATGATGCGTCCTCCTTCGGCAAGCTGGCCCGCGAGGGCCTCGGGCAACCGCTCGATCCCGCCGCTGACCATGATGATGTCGTAAGGCCCCTGCGAGGGATAGCCGGCCGCCAGTTCACCTTGGACGGCCGCCACGTTGTCCGCCCCGGCTGCCGCCAGCCTGGCCGGAGCCGCCGCCGCCATGTCGGGATTTTCCTCAAGCGCCACGACGGCCTGAGCCAGCCGCCCCGCCACCGCGGCCGAATAGCCATAGCCGCTGCCCACGTCCAGGAGCAGCTCTGAGGGCTGGATGTCCAGCGCGTCCAGCATCTTGGCCAGGGTGCGCGGCTCAAGCAGGACGCGGCCCCCGCCCAGGTCGATATTGTCGCCCATATAGGCGACATCGCGGCGCGCATCGGGCACGAAATCCTCGCGCGGGATGTCGAGCATCGCGGCAATCACAGGATAGCGGGTCACGTCATTGGTGCGGACCTGGGTGTCCACCATCATCGTTCGGCGCTGTTGGAAATCGGTCATCGCTGGCAAATCCGGCTGTCGGGCTGACCTCTCTTGGCACGAATGGCGGATGCGGGCAACGGCGGGCGAAGGGCCGCGCCCTTCATGGCAGGGGCGGGTTCACTTTTGCCCGCGCCGCGGTCAGGATGGCGCCGCCCCCTGTCCTTGCCCCAGAGCCGCCATGTCCCAGCGCCAGACCGCCCGCATCGCCGTCGTTACCGTGTCAGACCGTGCCAGCCGCGGCGAATACGAGGATCGCGGCGGCCCTGCAGCCGAAGCCTGGCTGCGCCAGACCGTGACCTCGCCGGTCGAGATCGTCCGCCATGTCGTCCCCGACGGGCGCGAGGGCGTTGCCGCGACGCTGCGGCAGCTGGCGGACGGCGCTGGCGCGGACCTGATCCTGGTCACCGGCGGCACCGGGCCGGCCCCCCGAGACGAGACGCCCGAGGCGCTGGCCGATGTGATCGAAAAGGAACTGCCCGGCTTTGGCGAGGCGATGCGCCGCGCCTCGCTGGCCGAAGGGGTGCCGACCGCGATCCTGTCCCGCCAGACGGCAGGCATCCGCAACGCCTGCCTGATGATCCTGCTGCCGGGCAAGCCGGCGGCCATCGCCACCTGCCTGGATGCGGTGTTCGCCGCCGTGCCCTACTGTCTTGACCTGATCGGGGCGGGGCGGATCGAAACGGACGAAAAGCGCATCCGGGCGTTCCGGCCGGCCTGAGATGCCGCCCCGCCCGAGGCGGAGCCCGGTCGCGGGGCCGGCCCGCGCTGTCCGGCAGGGCGGGGCCGGTTTCGGTGATCGGCCGCGCGGAACGCGCCGCCGAACCTGCTTCAGCATCTGAGCAGCGTCACCACCGTGCTGCCATAGCGCCGCTGGTCGATCTGCGTCAGGCCGGGCGGCAGGGCGGGGGCGGCGCCTTCCTCCCACACCACCAGGGCGCCGGGGGCCAGCCAGCCCCCCGCCCGGGCCGAGGCGAGCGCCGCTTCGCCCAGGGCCTGCCCGTAAGGCGGGTCGAGAAAGACCGCATCATAAGCCGGCCCGCGGTTGGGCCCCAGATTGGCGGCATTGCGCCGCCAGATGTCGGTTGCCCCCATCGCGCGGGCCTTTTCCACATTGGCGCGCAGCAGGGCCCGCGCCGCCGCGCCGTCATCGACGAAGGCCACGCGCGCTGCCCCGCGCGAAAGCGCCTCGAGCCCCAGCGCCCCGGTGCCCGCGAACAGGTCCAGCACCCGCGCCCCCTCGAGCGAGATGCCGTGGCTGTTCTCGATCAGGTTGAACATCGCCTCGCGCACCCGGTCGGTGGTGGGTCGCAGATGCGCGGCCGGATCGCCCGCGCCGATTTCGGCAAGTTTAAGCCCGCGCAGCCTTCCTCCGACGATCCGCATCTGCCCTCTTGCGACTGTGCCCTTCCGGCCACGCTTTCCCTTTGTGACGGAAAATGGCAAGGGACCGCCCACCATGACCTTCAGGTGATCCCATGCAGATCCAACAGACCGCGCTGCCCGGCGTCCTGATCCTGATCCCGCCCCGGTTCGGCGATGATCGCGGGTTCTTTTCGGAAAGCTGGAACCGCCGCACGCTGGATGCGGCGGGGCTGAGCCTGCCGGACTTCGTGCAGGACAACCATTCGCTGTCGGCGAAAAGGGGCACGCTGCGCGGGCTGCATTATCAGGCGCCGCCCCATGCCCAAGGCAAGCTGGTGCGCTGCGGCCGGGGCAGCCTGTTCGACGTGGCCGTGGACGCCCGCAAGGGCAGCGCGACCTATGGTCAGTGGGTCGGGGTCGAGCTGAGCTTTGACAACGGCAGGCAGCTTTGGGTGCCGGCGGGGTTCCTGCACGGTTTCGTGACGCTGCAGGATGACACGGAGGTCGTCTATAAATGCACCGATCACTATGACCGGGCGGCCGATGGCGCCGTCCGCTGGGACAGCCTCGGGATCGACTGGGGCATCGCCGAGCCGATCCTGTCCGACAAGGACCGCGCCGCGCCGGCCTTTGCCGACTGGCAGTCGCCCTTCGACCTGGCCGATTTTCCCGCGCCTGCGGTGCGCGCATGAAGATCCTGGTGACGGGCGGGGCGGGCTTCATCGGCTCGGCGGTGGTGCGGCGGGCGATGGGCGACGGGCATCAGGTCGTCAACCTTGATGCGCTGACCTATGCGGCAAACCTTGAAAACGTGGCCGATGTGGCAAAGCTGCCCGGCTATGCCTTCGAGCATGCGGACATCCGCGACCGCGCCGCGCTCGACCGCGTATTCGCCCGGCACCGGCCCGACGCGGTGATGCATCTGGCCGCCGAAAGCCATGTGGACCGCTCCATCGACGGGCCCGGCGCCTTCATCGAGACGAATGTGAACGGCACCTACAACATGCTTGAGGCGGCGCGGACCTATTGGACCGGGGCGGGGCGCCCCGAGGGGTTCCGCTTTCACCACATCTCGACCGACGAGGTGTTCGGATCGCTGGGCGAGACGGGAAAGTTCACCGAGGACACCCCCTATGACCCGCGCAGCCCCTATTCCGCGTCCAAGGCCGCGTCCGACCATCTGGTGCGCGCCTGGCACGAGACTTATGGCCTGCCCGTCATCCTGACCAACTGTTCCAACAATTACGGCCCCTTCCATTTTCCCGAAAAGCTGGTTCCGGTGGTGATCCTGCGGGCGCTGGCCGGGCAGCCGATCCCGGTCTATGGCGATGGCGGCAATGTGCGCGACTGGCTGTATGTCGAGGATCATGCCGATGCGCTGCTGCTGTGCCTGCAACGCGGCCGCGTCGGGCGCAGCTACAACATCGGGGGCGAGAACGAGGCGCGCAACATCGACCTGGTGCGCACGATCTGCGCGCATCTGGACGCGCTGCGCCCCGAGGATGCGCCCCATGAGCGGCTGATCACCTTTGTGACCGACCGGCCCGGCCATGACCGCCGCTATGCCATCGACCCGGCCCGCATCCGCACCGAACTGGGCTGGCGCCCCTCGGTTACGCTCGAGGAAGGGCTGCGCCGGACGGTGGAATGGTATCTGGCCAACGAGGACTGGTGGCGCCCGCTGCTGGGGCGCGAGGGCGTCGGCAAGCGGCTGGGGCAGGGCTGAGTTGGGCGGCTGCATGGGTATTTGGGCCAGGAAGAAGCCCGCCGGAACACAAGGAACCGATGGATGAGCGATCTTCTGGTCTTTGGCCGGACGGGGCAGGTGGCGATGGAACTGGCGCGCCTGGTTCCCGAGGCGCGGTTTGTCGGCCGGGGCGAGGCAGACCTGGCCGATCCGGCGGCCTGCGCGGCGGTGATCGGGGCCGCGCGCCCCGCGGCCGTCATCAATGCGGCCGCCTATACGGCGGTGGACAGGGCCGAAAGCGATGAGGTGACCGCGCGGGCCGTGAATGCCCTGGCGCCGGGCGCGATGGCTGCGGCCTGCGCCGGGCTGGGCGTGCCCTTCGTCCATATCTCGACCGACTATGTCTTTGACGGATCAGGCGATGCGCCGCGCGCCGAGGATGCGCCGACCGGGCCGCTGGGCGTTTATGGCGCGACCAAGCTGGAAGGCGAGCGCGCCATCGCCGCGTCCGGCGGGCAGTGGGCTGTCCTGCGCACCAGCTGGGTCTTCAGCGCGCATGGCAACAACTTCGTCAAGACGATGCGCCGGCTGGGGGCTGAACGGCCGCGCCTGACCATCGTCGCCGATCAGGTCGGCGGGCCGACCTCCGCCGCGGCCATTGCCGCCGCCGTCGTGACGATGGCGCGGGCGATGCAGGCCGACCCGGCGCTGGGCGGCATCCATCATTTTGCAGGCGCCCCGGATGTCAGCTGGGCCGATTTCGCGCGCGTCATCTTTGCCCTTTCGGGAATGGCGACCGAGGTCGAGGAGATCCCGACCAGCGCCTATCCGACTCCGGCGCGCCGCCCGCTCAATTCGCGGCTGGACTGCACCGCCATCGCCCGGGACTTCGGCATCGCCCGCCCGGACTGGCGCGCGGATCTGGCTGCCGTCATCAAGGAACTGAACGCATGAGCAGCAGCCAGCGCAAGGGCATCATCCTGGCCGGGGGATCGGGGACGCGGCTTTATCCGATCACCATGGGCGTCAGCAAGCAGCTGCTGCCGGTCTATGACAAGCCGATGATCTATTATCCCATCTCGGTCCTGATGCTGGCCGGCATCCGCGACATCGCGATCATCACCACCGCCGAGGATCAGGCGCAGTTCCAGCGCCTTCTGGGCGACGGCGGCCAGTGGGGCATCCGTTTCACCTGGATCATCCAGCCCTCGCCCGACGGGCTGGCGCAGGCCTATATCCTGGCCGAGGATTTCCTGGACGGCGCGGCCTCGGCCATGGTGCTGGGGGACAACATCTTCTTCGGCCATGGCCTGACCGAGCTGCTGCGCACGGCCGATGCGCGCGCGGATGCGACGGTGTTCGGCTATCACGTCGCCGATCCCGAACGCTATGGCGTGGTCGCCTTCGACGATCAGGGCCGCGCACAGCAGATCATCGAAAAGCCCCAGGTGCCGCCTTCGAACTATGCGGTGACGGGCCTTTATTTCCTTGATGCCGACGCGCCCCGCCGGGCCCGGACGGTCGCGCCCTCGCCCCGCGGCGAGCTGGAGATAACGACCCTGCTGGAAACCTATCTGCACGAAGGGCGGCTGAACGTCGAAAGGATGGGCCGGGGCTATGCCTGGCTGGATACCGGAACCCATGCCAGCCTGCTGGATGCCGGCAATTTCGTGCGCACGCTGGAACGGCGGCAGGGGATGCAGTCCGGCTCGCCCGACGAGATCGCCTATGACCAGGGCTGGATCGACGCCGAGGCGCTGCGGGCGCAGGCCAGAAAATTCGGCAAGAACGATTACGGGCGCTATCTGGGGCGGCTGCTCGACTGACGCGGGCCGCGGGTGTTTCGCGCCCCGCCCAGAATGGCCCCGGCATGCGGAAGAACGCGCCCCCGCCCGGATCATTCTTCTGCATGGCAATATCCCGGGGTCCGGGGCAGGGCCCCGGTCCGGCGGCTCAGTCCGGGACCAGCATGTAGCCCGCCCCGCGCACCGTCTGAAGATAGCGCGGCTCGCGCGGGTCGGGTTCGATCTTGCGGCGCAGGCGGGTGATCTGCACGTCGATGGCCCGTTCCGAATTCTCGCCCCCCTCGTCGGGATCGCGGCCCAGCTCCTCGATCAGGGCGGGCCGGCCGACCGCCTCGCCGGGGGTTTCGGCCAGCCGGCGCATCAGCGTCTGTTCGCTGCCGGTCAGGCGGACCAGGGTTTCGCCCTGCCACAGCTCGCCCTTGGCGGTGTCATAGCGCATCGCGCCCAGCGTCAGGAACTTGGGGCCGCGCGGCTCGGCCGCGGGCACGCGGCGCAGGATCGCGGCGATCCTCAGCAGCAGCTCGCGCGGCTCGAACGGCTTGGGCAGATAGTCGTCCGCGCCCGATTCCAGCCCCGTGATGCGGTCGTCGGTGCCGCCCTTGGCCGTCAGCAGCAGCACCGGGGTCTCGCTGCGCCGCCGCAGATCGCGGGTCAGGGAAAACCCGTCCTCGCCCGGCATCATCACGTCCAGCACGATCAGGTCGAAATCCAGCCCCGCCAGCAGCCGCCGCGCCTGCGCCGCGTCACGGGCGGTGGTGACCAGATAGCCGCTGCGGACCAGAAAGCGGCGCAGCAGCGTGCGGATGCGGTCGTCGTCATCAACGATCAGCAGATGCGTTTCGGGGCCTTGCGCGGCATGAGCGGTCATCCGCGCACCCGCAGCGCGGTTCCCTCGGCCGCGACATCGCGCAGGGCCTGAAACTGGGCGCGCATGTCGCGGTCCATCATCGCCTCGAGTACCTGCCGGAAGCCCGCCACCGCCTGCGGCCCGGCGGCGCGGTAGGCAGCCTTCATCCGCGATCGCTGCGCCTCGGTCAGACGGCGTTCCAGCGCCGCGCCCCTGTCAGTCAGCGTCAGCAGCCGCTCGCGCCGGTCGCGCCGCCCGACACGGCTGTCCACCAGCCCGTCCTCGATCAGCGTGCGCAGGACGCGGTTCAGCGACTGCTTGGTCACCCCCAGCACGTCCAGCAGCGCCGTCACGGTCAGGCCGGGGTCGCGGCCGATGAAATGCAGCGCCCGGTGATGGGCGCGGCCATAGCCGATTTCCGCAAGGATCAGGTCGGGATCGGCGGTGAAGGCGCGATAGGCGAAATACATCGCCTCGATCCCCCGCCTGATCTGTTCGTCGGTCAGGAACAGCAGGCTCTCGCCCCCTGCCGGTCCTGTCAGGCCGTCTCTCGATCCGCTGCGCTGCATCCCGTCCCCGTCGTGGTCTGCGGCCAAGGATAGGGCAGGCATGTTGACTTTCCAAGAATCAATCTCTACCGCTGGGTTCGCCGGCGCAACTTTCTGACCGCTTGAGAGGATGCCGACGAAACATTCGAAATGAACGCGGCCAAGGGACTGTCATGGCACAGAGCTACGAGGATCGGGACGGCAAGATCTGGATGGATGGGGAACTGGTGGACTGGCGGGACGCGCGCGTGCACATCCTGACCCACGCCCTTCACTATGCCAGCGCCGTGTTCGAGGGCGAGCGCTGCTATGACGGCAAGATCTTCAAGACCCGCGAGCATGCCGAGCGGCTGCTGAAATCGGGCGAACTGATCGACATGGAGATCCCCTGGACGGCCGACCAGATCGTCGCCGCCAAGGAGGAGGTGCTGCGCGCCAACGGCTTCACCAACGCCTATGTGCGCGCCATCGCCTTTCGCGGCGCGGGGCCGGACATGGGGGTGGCGGCCAGCCACAACCCGGTGCGGCTGGCGATCTGCACCTGGGAATGGGGCAGCTATTACGGCGATGCCAAGTGGCAGGGCGCGAAACTTGACATCAGCAAGTGGAAGCGGCCCAGCCCCGAGACGATCCCGGCCGAGGCCAAGGCGGCGGGCCTTTACATGATCTGCACCATGTCCAAGCACGCGGCGGAAAAGAAGGGCTGCTCGGACGCGCTGTTCATGGACTATCGCGGCTATGTGGCCGAGGCGACGGGCGCCAACGTGTTCTTCGTCAAGGATGGCGAGATTCACACGCCGCTGGCCGACGCCTTCCTGAACGGCATCACCCGGCAGACGGTGATCCAGATGTGCAAGGACCAGGGGATGGTCGTGCATGAGCGCCATATCCTGCCCGAGGAGGTCGCGGAGTTCCAGGAATGTTTCCTGACCGGCTCGGCCGCCGAGGTCACGCCGGTCGCGCAGATCGGGGACGAGTGGCATTTCCAGGTCGGGGCCACCACCCGCGGGATCGCCGAAAGCTATGAGGCGCTGGTCCGGGCGTGACCGTTGCGGCGGGGGCTTCGCGCCCCCGCGCCCCCGCGGGATATTTTCATGCAGAAGAAGCACCCGCCGCCGCCCGCGTTGAACGGCGGCGGCGGGTGATTATCTAGGCGGACATGGCTGAAACAACCGTCTCTGTCCTGCCCTCGATCGCCTCGGTCCCCGCTGCCGAATGGGACGGATGCGGCGCGGGGGGCGATCCCTTCACCACGCACCGCTTTCTTGCGGCGCTTGAGGAATCGGGGTCAGTCGGCAAGGGCACCGGCTGGCATCCCAGCCATCTGGTCGCCCGCATCGGGGGGGCGGTCGCCGGCGTCGCGCCGCTCTATGTCAAGACGCACAGCCAGGGCGAATACATCTTTGACCATCCCTGGGCCGACGCCTATCAGCGGGCCGGCGGGCGCTATTACCCCAAGCTGCAATGCGCCGTGCCCTTCACCCCCGCCAGCGGCAGCCGCCTGATCGCGGCCGATCCCCAGGTGCAGGCGGCCCTGCTGGCGGCGATGGAGCATGTGGCGGGCAAGGCCGGGCTGTCCTCGGCCCATGTCACCTTCTGCACCGCGGCCGAACGCGCGCTGGGCGAGGAACAGGGCTGGCTGGGCCGGACGACGACGCAGTATCACTGGCAGAACGCCGGATATGGCAGCTATGACGATTTCCTCGCCGTCCTGTCCAGCCGCAAGCGCAAGGCGCTGCGCAAGGAACGCGAAAGGGCGAATGCCTTTGGCGGGCGCATCGTCAGCCTGCGCGGCGACGACATCCGCCCCGAACACTGGGACGCGATGTGGGCCTTTTATCAGGACACCGGCGGGCGCAAATGGGGGCGCCCCTATCTGACGCGCGCCTTTTTCGACGCGCTGCACCGGACCATGCGCAACGACTGCCTGCTGATCATGGCCGAACGCGGCGGCGTTCCCGTCGCGGGGGCGCTGAACCTGATCGGGCGCGATGCCCTCTATGGCCGCTATTGGGGCTGTATCGAGGACCATCCGTTCCTGCATTTCGAGCTGTGCTATCACCGCGCGATCGATTGGGCGATCGCGCATGGCCTTGGGCGCGTCGAGGCGGGCGCGCAGGGCGAACACAAGCTGGCGCGCGGCTATCTGCCGGCCCAGACCCATTCGATCCACTGGGTTGCCGATCCGGGCTTTCGCCGCGCCCTGAGCGGCTACCTTGACGAGGAGATCGCCGCGGTGGGCGACGACATGGCCGAGACGGCGGCCTTCGGCCCCTATCGGCGCGGGCCGCAGCAGATGGTATTTTAGATAAATGCCGGCCGGCTGACGGCACCGGGCTTACCAGCCGTTAATCCTTGGCCGGCAACAACGATCCGGGATGTGGCAGGGATCGGGCAGACAGCAGATGACAGCCTTCCAGTTCGTCGGGACGATCGTCCGGGGCCGTGTTGCCAATATGACCGACCTGACCCTTGGCCAGGTCGGGGGGCAGATCGTTCTGCTGGGCAGCACCGCCCATGGCGGCGGGATGAGCCGCTGGCGCGTGACGGATGCCGACTCGGCCGCAAGGCTGGTGGCGAATTACGACTACCCCGACCGCCTGACCCATATGGCAGAGCCGCAGGCGGTCCTGCTGTATCGGCCCGGGGGCGGGGTCACGATGATGGCTGCCGGTCTTTACGGCGCGGCCGAGCTTGCAAGCCAGATCAGGCCGAACAGCGGCATTGTCGAAAAGGATGTTCCCCTGATCCGGTCGCATCTGCCGCGCGACCTGCTGGATGCGGGCAGCCTTTCCAGCGCCGGCGGGCAGTCCTTCGTCTGGACGACCCGGCATGAGCGGGCAGAGCTGTCGCTGTGGAAGCAGGCCGCGGACGGCACGCTGGGCGCGCCGGTCACGGCCCCCGTCCTGCCGGGGCTGGTGCGCGGCGCGCAGATCGACAGCGTTTCGACCATCCGCATCGGCGCGACCGATCTGATCCTGTCGGCATCGACGCGCGGCAATTACATTGCCGCCCATGTCGTCGGCCCCGATGGCCAGCTCTCGCCCGGACGATTCGTCAGCGGGGCGCGGGGCACCGGCTTCAACGGGCCGCGTGACATCGCGGCCGTCGAGGTCGAGGGCAAATACTATGCCATCGTCAGTTCGGCCTTCAGTTCGTCCCTGACCACGGCCCGCATCGTGCCGGGGGGCGGGCTTGTCCCGGTGGATCATGTCGTCGACGAACGCACCACCCGCTTTCAGTCGGCTACGGTGATGGAGGTGGCGCAGGTCGCCGGGCGGACTTTCATCATCGTGGGGGGGCTGATGACGGGCTGAGCCTGTTCACGCTGACGCCCGACGGGCGGCTGGTGCATCTGGACAGCATTGCCGATGAACAGGGCAGGTCGCTTGCGGATGTATCGGCGCTGGCGGTGCGCGAGATCGGCGGCAAGATCGTCGTCTTTGCCGCCTCCGCCACCGAATCCGGGGTCAGCCAGTTCTGGATCGACCCCGGCCGCATCGGGGTGACGCGCCATGTCGCCGAAGGCGCCCATGTCGGCACGGACGGAAACGACCTGATTCAGGGCGGGCTGAACACGACGCGGATTGATGGCGGGCCGGGGGACGACATCCTGATCGGCGGAACGCGCCCGCTGTCGCTGGCGGGGGGGCGGGGGGCCGATGTCTTCATGCCGACGCCCGTGAAGGGCGTGGTGACGATCCGCGATTTCGAGGCGGGGACGGACCGGCTGGACCTGTCGATGATGGGCATGATCCGGTCCACCTATCAGCTGCGCTTTGTGCGCCAGTCCTGGGGCATCACCATCCAGGCCGGCGAAACCCGCATCGACGTGCACCGGAGCGGCGGCGGCAGGCTGAGCGCGGAGATGTTCACCGACGCGATGTTCCCCATCGCCCATTACCAGCCGCCGGACGTGCGCTCGACCATCCTGGGGACCGGGGTGGCCGATGTGCTGCGGGCCGACGAGGGCGGATCGTTCATCTATGGCTTCACCGGCAACGACACGATCTTCGGCAGCCAGCTTGAGGATTACGTCCTTGGCGGGGCGGGCCACGACCGGATCACCACCCAGGACGGCGAGGACACGATCTGGAGCGGGAACGGCAACGATTTCATCATGGCCGGCGGGATGAACGACACCGTCCTGGCCGGAAACGATCACGACACGGTCATGGGCGAGGGCGGGAACGACCTGATGGCCGGCCAGGCCGGCAATGACCTGATCATCGGCGGTGCGGGCGATGACCGGATCAATGCCGGGGCGGGCGATGACTTTCTGTCGGGCGACGACGGGAACGACCGCCTGTTCGGCTTTGCCGGCAATGACCGGATGGTCGGCGGCGCGGGCGACGACATCATGCTGGACCTGGACGGCGACAACGTCTTTCGGGATAGCAGCGGGAACAACATGATGTTCGGCGGCGCCGGCCGCGACCGGATGTTCGCCGGCACCGGCAGGGACACGATGCGATCGGGCGCGGGCGACGACTTTCTGGCGGGCGGTGCGGGAAACGACAACATGATGTCGGGCGCGGGCAACGATATCGTGCTGGGCGAGGCGGGCGATGACCTGATCCTGGGCGTCGGCGGCCGCGACTGGCTGCATGGCGGGGCCGGCAACGACACGATCTGGGGCGGGGACGAGGCCGACCGCCTGGCGGGTGGCGAGGGGCGCGACGTGCTGATGGGCGAGGCCGGCAACGATGTCGTGCTGGGCGGCGCCGGCAACGACACGGCCCGCGGCCACGGCGGCAACGACAAGCTGTTCATGGGCGATGGCGACGACCGGGCGCTGGGCGGGACCGGCGCGGACACGATCGTGGGGGACGAGGGCAACGACATCCTTCTGGGCGAAGGGGGCGCCGACATCATCGTGGGGGGCGGCGGGAACGACACCGTGGATGGCGGCTGGGACAATGATGATCTGTGGGGCAATGGCGGGAACGACTTTCTTTCCGGCGGCGGCGGCGCCGACCGCCTGCGCGGCGGGATGGGGCAGGACAGCCTGTCGGGGGGCGATGAGGCGGACAGTCTCAACGGGCAGGCAGGTGACGATCTGCTGGCGGGGGATGGGGGCGATGACCAGCTGATCGGCGACTGGGGCGCCGATACCCTGAACGGATGCGAGGGCAACGATGTCCTAGCGGGGGGCGGCGACGGCGACGTTCTGACGGGCGGCGTCGGGCTGGACCAGCTGATCGGGGGGGACGGGGCCGATGTCTTCGTGTTCCTGGGCGTGGGCGATGCCTCCGGCGGGGCCGACACGATCAGCGACTTCGTTCACGGGACAGACCGGATCGACCTGTCGGCGCTGGGGATCGCCGCGGTTGCCGGGGCCGGGCGGCTGACGGGCGTGCCGATGCAGCTCGCCTGGCTGGCGGACGGGGATGGCATGCGCGTCGTGGTGGACGCCGACGGCGATCGAAGGGCGGATCTCGTGATCCGCGTCGAGGGCGCCAAGGCCCTTGGGGCGGACGATTTCATTTTGTGAAACTGATGCTTGCGGCGCCTATGGACCTTGGCCCCCGCTTTGCCTAGCGTCCGTGCAGACCAGACGGACAGCCCCGATGAGACAGCAAAGCATGGACCGTGATTTCGTCAGCATCGCCAGCACCCTGACCGAGGCGCTGCCCTATATGCAGCGTTATGCGGGCGCGGTCGTGGTCGTCAAGTTCGGCGGCAACGCCATGGGCGACGACGAGGCGATGGCCGAATTCGCCCGCGACATCGTGTTGATGAAGCAGGTCGGCATCCACCCGGTCGTCGTCCACGGCGGGGGGCCGATGATCAACGAGCTGCTGGAGCGGCTGGGCATCGAAAGCCGCTTTGTCCGCGGCAAGCGCGTCACCACCAAGGAGGCCGTCCAGGTGGTCGAGATGGTCCTGTCGGGCCTTGTGAACAAGCGCATCGTGCAGGCCATCAACGACGCGGGCGGGCGCGCGATCGGGATTTCGGGCAAGGACGATGACCTGATGGTCTGCGAGGTGGACGACCCCGAACTGGGCTTTGTCGGCCGCCCGGTCGAGATGAATGTCCAGATCATCCGTGATCTTTACGCGGCGGGGCTGATCCCGGTGATCGCGCCGGTGGCGACGGGCATGGCCGACAACGAGACCTTCAACGTCAACGGCGACACGGCTGCGGGGGCGATCGCCGGGGCGTTGCGGGCCGATCGTCTGCTGCTGCTGACCGATGTGGCGGGGGTCAAGGATGGCTCGGGGCAGGTGATGACGCAGATCCATCCCGACCAGATCTGCGGCATGATCGAGGACGGCACGATTGCCGGCGGCATGATCCCCAAGACCGAAACGGCCCTCAAGGCGCTGGAGGAGGGGGTGCGCGCGGTGGTGATCCTGGATGGCCGGGTGCCGCATGCCGCCATGCTGGAACTGTTCACCGAACAAGGCGCGGGCAGCCTGATCCGCTCTACCGAGCCGCGCGTCAAGCCGCATGGGCTGCGGCAGGGGGATAGCGGGCTGTAACTGCTTTGGGCCTTGCCGATCGATGCTTGCCGGGCGCGAATCGCGGTGGCAGTCTGGGCGGGCATAGCCGCGGAAAGGACGAGGATGACACCGCCGGGATACTGCCGCCTGATTCTGACGCGCCATGCAAAGTCTGACTGGGACGATCCGTCCCTTCCTGACGAGGCCCGCCCCCTGAACGAACGCGGGCGGCGTTCGGCGCGCGCCTTGGGCGACTGGCTGGCAAGCCGCGGGCATGACCCCGAGGAGGTGCTCTGCTCGCCCGCCCGCCGCACGGTCGAGACCTGGGAAAGGATGGCGGGCGCCGTGTTCGAGACGCGCCCGGCGCTGCGGCTGGAACAGGCGCTCTATCATGCCACGCCCGAAACGATGCTTGAGGTCTTGCGCAGCGCAAGGGCGCCGACGGTGATGATGATCGGCCACAATCCCGGCATTGCCGCCTTTGCCGCGATGCTGCCGGCCAGGCCGCCGCTTTCCCCCGAATTCCGCCGCTTTCCCACCGCCGCGACGCTGGTCGTGGATTTCCAGGCCGATGGCTGGGCCGACATCCGGCCCGGACAGGGCAGCATGCTTGATTTCGTGCGCCTTGACGGCCGCGGCTGACCGCGGCCTTTTTGCGCTTTTCATGACCTGCCTGTGACCTGTTGATCGCAGCATCGCGCGATCTGCGGCGGTGACGCGGCTTTGAATTGCAAAGGGCGCAATCGCGCCTATCTGCTCGGCCCCATGACCACGCCGGTTGCCCAACAGCCGCTGACGGCCGACAGGACAGGAGACGACAGGATGACCCGCAACACCCCACGCGACCTCGGCAGGCGCCGCTTTCTGGCCGCCTCGGTCGGCCTGGGCGCAGCCTCGCTGGCCGGTGCCGCCGCCGCGCAGGCGACCGATCCCTATTCGGGCCAGACGCTTGAACGGACGGGTCCGGCAGGGGCGACGCCCGATGCGGGTGTGGTGCAATATGATACGTCGGACACCCGGCGCAACCAGTCGAGCTTTCGCATGCATGACTGGCAGCAGTATTTCGACAACCTGAACAACGGCGCGATCCTCGTCGATCTGACCTCGCGTGCGCTCAGCTTCTGGTCCGAGGACCAGTCGGTGTTCCGCTTGTATCCCACCTCGATCCCGGTCAGCGACGACCTGACCCGCCGCGGCCGCACCGAAATCATCAAGAAGGTCGAAGGCCCCACCTGGTCGCCCACGCCCGAGATGAAAAGGCGCAATCCCGACTGGCCCGATTTCGTCCCTGCCGGCCCGGACAATCCGCTGGGCACGCATGCCCTGTGGCTCAGCTGGCAATATTACCGCATCCACGGCACGCATGACACGCGCAAGATCGGGCGCAAGTCCTCGAACGGGTGCGTGGGGCTGTATAACGAGCATATCAAGGAACTCTATGGCCTGACCAAGATCGGCACGCAGGTGCTGCTGATCTGAGCGGCCGCAGAGGGGGCGCGCCGACCAGCCCCGGGGGCAGGGGCGGACGGGGCCGGCATGCCGGCCCGCACAAGGGCAGCGCCGCGCAGGCCGATCGGCACGGGCGCCGCGCCAGGCCGCCCCCAAGGCAGCGCCGCCCAGCCCAGGAGCAGCGCCGACGCCCACAGGGGCAAGCGCCGCCGAGCACAAGAGCAGCGCCGACGCTTACGGGGGCAGCGCCGCCCAGCACAAGAGCGAGGCAAGACGGGCCGGCCTTCCTGTTTGCACCGCGCGGGGCGACGCGTTGTCCGCCCCTTTTACCCAAGGCATGCGGACAGGGGGGATGACCTAGTCCGCTTTCCGCCCCTCGGGCCTGCCCGGTCCCGCAAGGACGGGGGCGGGGCGCAGATGCTCGACCAGCAGCGCCGAGACATCGTCCTGCCGCTCTCCGGACGAGAACTCGGACACCGACCAGCACATCGATTCCAGCAGGCCGAAGCCTGACAGGGGGGCATTCAGTTGCAGGATGGTGTTCAGCCCTTCCTCGCCCAGCAGCATGCCGCGGGCGCTGGCGGCATCCGTGATCCCGTCCGACACGATCAGCAGCCTGTCGCCGCTGCCCAGCGTCAGGGCGGTTTCCTCGAACCGGGCGTCGGGCAGCACGCCCACCGGCAGCCCGCCCTGGCCTACCGTCTCGATCGCGCCGCCCCGGCGCTGGACGACGGGGTGGGGATGGCCGGCTTGGACCAGTCGCACATGCCCGCTGGGCAGGTCGAGCCGCCCATAGACCAGGGTGACATAGCTGTCGGTATGGACAGCGTCGATCATCTGGTCGTTCAGCGCCCGCACCACCTGCGCCGGTGTCAGCGAGGTATCCTGCGACAGCGCCTCGATCTGGGTGACGACGCGCGCGGTCATCAGCGCGGCCGCGACCCCGTGCCCGGAGACGTCGATGGCGTGCAGCGCCACGGTGCGTTCGTCGATCTGGTGATAACCCACCAGGTCGCCCCCGATCAGCCCTGCCGGCCGCATCAGCAGCGATACGCGGATGGGACCGAAGCTGCGCTGTCTTTCGCGGATCATGGCCAGCTGCAGCTTGCGCGCCTCGCGCAGATCGGCGTTGATCTGGTCCTGCGCCGCGCTCAGCCGGTCGAGGGCGCTGCGCAGCTGGGCATTGGCCGCCGACAGCGTATCCTGCATGTCCAGCACGCGCTCGGCCGCGCTGAGCCGGGCCAGCAGTTCGGCCCCGGCGATGGGCTTGGTCAGGAAATCGTCCGCGCCGGCCTGCATGCCTTCGGTCACGTCGGCGCTGTCATGGCGGGGCGTCAGCAGGATGAAGAATCCATAGCTGTTGCGGGACAGGCCGCGATGGCCGCGGCACAGGTCAAGGCCGCTGATCCCGTCCAGCAGCCAGTCCGACAGGATGATGTCCGGCTCTGCCTCACGGCACAGGCGCAGGGCGGTAGTGCCGTCCGCCGCCTCGATCACCCGATAGCCGGCGCGTTCCAGCTGAAGGCGCAGCAACTGGCGATGCGCCCGGCTGCCATCGGCCAGCAGCACCAGGCGCGCCCGCGCCCGTGCGGGGGGCGCAGCATGCGGCTTGTCTGTCCGGGAACGATTCAGCTCGGGCATGACCGAGCCTTAGCGGGCGCGCATGAATGACGGGTTAACGCCGATCATTTGAACTGTTCAGGCTTTGTCAACGCGCCCGCGCTAGGCCACAGTCGTGCAAAGCTGGAGAGCGGGATGATCGACTGGAGGCGCGTGGCGGCCGTGCGCCACGAGGTCGGAGAGGCTGAGTTCCGGCCCATCATCGAAATGTTCCTTGATGAAATAGAAGGCGCGATCATGGGGATCGCCGCTTCAGACGCCGCCGGTGGGCTGGCCGGCGATGCTGCCAGCCTGCGCCACGCCCTGCAATTCATGAAGGGCTGCGCGCTCAATATCGGGCTGACCGCGCTGTGCCAGACCTGCGACGCGTGGGAGGCGATGCTGCTGCAGGGCAGGCAGGCATCGCTGCGGACCCAAACCCTGATGGAAAGCTATGCCGCGTCCAAGCGGGCACTGATGCGCGACATCGAGGCAAGGACGGCGCATCAGGACACGGGCGCCGCCTGACGGCGCGATCAGATCAGGAATTCGGACAGGACCGCGTCCCCGGTGATGTCGCGCCAGTCAAAGCCCGCGACCGCCAGCCGCGCGGACAGCGATTCCAGATGATCGGGGCTGGTCGTTTCGATCCCGATCAGGACCGAGCCGAAATTGCGCGCCGACTTCTTGAGATATTCGAACCGCGCGATATCGTCGTCGGGGCCGAGCAGGCCCAGGAATTCACGCAACGCGCCGGGCCGCTGGGGCAGGCGCAGGATGAAATATTTCTTCAGCCCGGCCCAGCGCTGGGCGCGTTCGCGCACCTCGGGCAGGCGCTCGAAATCGAAATTCCCGCCAGAGCAGACACAGACGACGCGCCGTCCCTCCAGCATGCCCCGCGCCGCCAGATCGCGCAGCGCGTCGATGGCCAGCGCCCCGGCCGGTTCCAGCACGATGCCTTCGACATTCAGCATCTGGATGATGGTCGCGCTGATCCGGTCCTCGGGCACGGCCAGCACATCGGCGGGGCTGAACCGCGACAGCTGGGCAAAGGGCAAGGCCCCGATCCGCGCCACCGCCGCCCCGTCCACGAAGCTGTCCACCCGCGGCAGGGTGACGGGCGCGCCCGCCTGCAGCGCCGCGGCCAGGCTGGCTCCGCCGGCCGGCTCGACAAAGGTGAATTCCGTCCGGGGCGCCAGATCGCCCAGGCAGCGTGTCACGCCCGCGGCCAGCCCGCCGCCCCCGACCGGCAGCACCACCCGGTCCGGCGCCCCGTCCATCTGCGCCAGCAGCTCGAGCGCCACCGTGGCCTGCCCCTCGATCACATGGGGATCGTCGAAGGGCGACAGGAACACCGCGCCCTGCTGGACGGTAAAGTCCTGCGCCGCCTTGAGGGTCTGGTCGAAATAATCCCCCGTCAGCACGATCTCGACCGCATCGCCCCCGAAGATCCGCGTCTTGTCGATCTTCTGGCGCGGCGTCGTCACCGGCATGAAGATCGTGCCCCGCGCGCCGAAATGGCGGCAGGCAAAGGCGACCCCCTGGGCATGGTTGCCCGCGCTGGCGCAGACGAAATGCGCGCCCGGACCAGCCTTTGCATGATGCATCGCGGTGAAGGCGCCGCGCAGCTTGTAGCTGCGCACGGGGGTCAGATCCTCGCGCTTGAGCCAGATATCCGCATCATACAGCGCAGACAGATGGTCGTTGCGCTGAAGCGGGGTCGGGTCGAACAGCGCGCGCAGCGCCGCACCGGCGGCGGCGACAGAGTCGGTGAATGCGGTCATGGGAACGACTTGGGCAAAACCGCGCCATTTGGCAAGCGCCGCCCGTCCCGCCCCGTCCGAAAGGCCGTCCGAAAGGCCGCCCCAAGCGCCCGCCCGCAGGCGCCCCCGCAGCCGCCGGGGCGCTGCGCCGCTTTCTCTTGTGAGCCTGCCCGAAAGGCCATAATCCGTCCCGGTCAAGGAAAGGGGACTGCAGATGACCGCCGCACCGAAAAAAGTCGTTCTCGCCTATTCCGGGGGGCTGGACACCTCGATCATCCTGAAATGGCTGCAGGCGGAATACGGCTGCGAGGTCATCACCTTCACCGCCGATCTCGGCCAGGGCGAGGAGCTGGAGCCCGCGCGGGCCAAGGCCGAGCTGCTGGGCATCAAGCCCGAGAACATCCATATCGAGGATGTGCGCGAGGAATTCGTGCGCGACTATGTCTTCCCGATGTTCCGCGCCAATGCCGTTTATGAGGGGCTGTATCTGCTGGGCACCTCGATCGCCCGCCCGCTGATCGCCAAGCGGCTGGTCGAGCTGGCGCACCAGCACGGCGCCGATGCTGTGGCCCACGGCGCGACCGGCAAGGGCAACGACCAGGTCCGGTTCGAGCTGTCTGCCTATGCGCTCGATCCGTCGATCAAGGTCATCGCGCCCTGGCGCCTGTGGGATCTGACCAGCCGCACCAAGCTGATCGAGTTCGCCGAAGCGAACCAGATCCCGATCGCCAAG
The DNA here is from genome assembly GCF_002105555.1 of Paracoccus contaminans. Classification (NCBI taxonomy): domain Bacteria; kingdom Pseudomonadati; phylum Pseudomonadota; class Alphaproteobacteria; order Rhodobacterales; family Paracoccaceae; genus Paracoccus; species Paracoccus contaminans. The sequence goes on along the minus strand of NZ_CP020612.1, from coordinate 733,834 downwards.
GACAAGCGCGGCGAGGCGCCCTTCAGCGTGGACGCGAACCTGCTGCACACCTCGTCCGAGGGCAAGGCGCTGGAAAACCCCGCCGAGGAGGCGCCCGATTACGTCTATGCCCGCACCGTCAGCCCCGAGGACGCGCCCGACACGCCTGAATATATCGAGATCACCTTTGAAAAGGGCGACGCGGTGGCGATCAACGGGCAGGCGATGTCGCCCGCCACGCTGCTGACCGCGCTGAACGACCATGGCCGCAAGCACGGCATCGGGCGGCTGGATTTCGTGGAAAACCGGTTTGTCGGGATGAAGTCGCGCGGCATCTATGAAACGCCCGGCGGCACCATCCTGCTGGAAGCGCATCGGGGAATCGAGCAGATCACGCTGGACAGCGGCTCGGGCCATCTCAAGGACAGCCTGATGCCGCGCTATGCCGAGCTGATCTATAACGGCTTCTGGTTCAGCCCCGAACGCGAGATGCTGCAGGCGCTGATCGACAAGTCGCAGGACTATGTCTCGGGCACGGTGCGGCTCAAGCTATACAAGGGCAGCGCCAACACCGTCGGGCGCTGGTCTGACATGAGCCTTTATTCCGAGGCGCATGTGACGTTCGAGGATGACGCCGGCGCCTATGACCAGAAGGACGCCGCCGGCTTCATCCGTCTGAACGCGCTGCGGCTGAAGCTGATCGGCAACCGCAACGCGCGGGTGAAGTAGGCGCGGCTGCGGGCTGCGCGCCGGCGCCGCCCGCGACCCCGGGGGATCACGATGCACCAGCATGCCTCTGCCATCATCTGGACAGGCAACCGCGGGCAGGGGACGGCCAGTTATCGCGGCTATGACCGGACCTGGGACATCGCGGTGCCCGGCAAGCCGGTCATCCACTGTTCCAACGACCCGCTGCTGGGCGGTGACCCCGGCAAGATGAACCCCGAGGATCTGCTGTTGTCGGCCTTGTCGGCCTGCCACATGCTATGGTTCCTGCACTACGCCGCCGATGCCGCCATCGTGGTCACGGCCTATGAGGATTGCCCGCTGGGCATCGCCGAGGCCGGTCCCGGCGGCGCGGGCCGCTTTCTGGGCGCAACGCTGCGCCCGCGGATCACCGTCGCGGCCGGCACCGACATCGCCGCCGCCGCGGCGATCCACCACCGCATCCCCGAGGTATGCTTCATCGCGCGTTCGGTGAACTTCCCGGTCGATCACCAGCCCCGCTTCGTGATCGCCTGACCGCCGGCGCCGACCGCTTGCGGCGCACCCGAACGGGGCCGCCGGCCCGGCCGCTCGGTGCTTGCAGGACGGCGCGCGATGGCCTATCAACCCTTCACCTCACGGCGGCGGGTTGGCGGAGAGGTTACGCAGCGGATTGCAAATCCGTGAAGACCGGTTCGATTCCGGTACCCGCCTCCACATTCTCCCTTTCGCATGCGGCTGGATTTCGGCGCCCTTGGCGGCCCGCTTGGGGTTCATGTCTGCGCCGCGGGTCATGCGCGGGGCCTGCCATGCGCCATCAGCCCTCCTCGTTTGCGCCTGGGCATGATCGGCCCGCCCCATCCGGCTGGATTACTGTTGGCACGCCATATGCGCCAGCCAAGATGGGCCGTTCCGCTGCGATCGGAAGGGCAAGGCAAAAGGCATGGTCCCCTGACCGGATCATCGCGGCGGAGGCGGGCCGCTGCGGCATGGTGCTTGGCCAGGCACGCGCCCCCAGTGCCGCTGCGCCGCATGATGCGGCCGGGCAGTCCTGGCGCATTTGCCTTGGGCCGTGGGGCCAAGGCGGTGCTGTCAGCCTCGCCTTGATTCCTGCCGGGGCGCGGTTCAGCACGTCGGGCCAGAAAAACACAGGGGCCGAACCATCCGCTGCCTGAGGAATTGAGCGCCTGCCCTTGCGCAGGATCTCGGCTGCGGGTCCGGGCCGCGCTGCGCGGCATGGCATGGGCGCATGCGCCGCGCCGCCGGGTTTCCCGCGGCGGCATGGCGTGCCCGTGCCGGGTTTTCCGTTGTTCCGGGCCGGCCTTCCCGTCTAGACCGCATTGCGTGGCGGTTGATCTGCAAGAGGTTTCGGGCATGTGGAACGGTTTCATCTGTCGGCCTTGCCGCCCGGCCGGGGCTGCCCCCGGGGCGCTGGCCGCCACCATCCCTGCCTGATCCCGTGACGGATCGCGCCAGCCTGGTGCTGTATCGCAGCCTGACGCGCCTGGCCGGGGCCGCGGCCCGGCCCGCAGCCCCCCTTGATCCGGCCCTGCGCGAGCGGCTGGCGCTGGATGAGCTGCCCCGCATGCCGGGTGCGATCTGGGTTCATGCGGCCAGCGTGGGCGAGCTGAATTCGGCCCGGCTGATCATCACGGCGCTGGCCGCGGCGCGGCCGGTGCTGGTCACGGCGAACAGCCGCACGGGCCGGGCCTTGGCGCGCGGCTGGGGCCTGGCGGCGCGGCTGGCGCCCCTCGACGCGCCGCAGGCCGTGGCGCGGTTTCTGGATGCCCTTCGGCCGGTGCTGGCGGTGACGGTGGAAAACGAGATCTGGCCGAGCCGCAGCGCCGCCCTGCGCGCGCGAGGGATCGGGCAGGCGGTGATCGGCGCGCGGATGTCGGCGCGCTCGGCCCGGCGCTGGGCGCGCGCGCGCGGGCTGATCGCCCCGGTGCTGGGCGGGATCGACCTGCTGTCGGCCCAGGACGCGGCCACCGAAGGGCGGCTGATCGGGCTTGGCCTGCGGGCCGGGGCGCTGGCCCCGCGCACCAATCTCAAGCTGATGGGGCCCGCGCGGATGATCCCCCCCCTGACGGCCCGGAGAGGGGAGAGGTCTGGCTCGCCGCCTCGACCCATCCGGGCGAGGATGAGGCGGCGCTTGACGCCCATCTGGCGCTGCGGCAGCGCCGTCCGGGCGCAAGGCTGGTCCTGGCGCCGCGCCATCCGCGGCGGGCCGATGCGGTTGCGGCGATGATTGCAGCGCGCGGCCTGACGATGGCCCGGCGTGGCCAGGATCAGGGCGAGGGGTCTTGGGGCGGTGCGGCTGTCCTGCTGATCGACCGGCTGGGCGTGATGGAGCGCGCCTATGCGGCCGCCGGCATCTGCATGGTGGGCGGCTCGCTGACCGACCGCGGCGGGCATACCCCGTGGGAGCCTGCGGCCTTCCGCTGCGCCCTGCTCCATGGCCCCCATGTCGCCAATTTCGCCGATGACTATGCCGCGCTGGGCGCGGCCGGGGGGGCGGTGCAGGTTTCGGCGGACGGGCTGGCCGGGCAGGTGGGCGCGCTGATGGATGCGCCTGTGCGGCGCATGGCGATGGGCGCCGCCGCGCGCGCCGCGCTGATGGCCGCTGCCCCTGATCCGGGGGCGCTGGTCGCGGCGCTGCTGTCGCTGGCAGCGGAGGGGCCGCTTGAACCGGCGGCGGGCGGCCCCGATATTGGCGGGTCGAAGGGGGACGCCGGATGATCCGTTATGCGCTGCGTTGCAAGCTGGGGCACGATTTCGACGGCTGGTTCCGGTCGGCGGACGGGTTCGATTCCCTGTGCGCCGCCGGGCAGGTGCGCTGTTCGGTGTGCGGCTCGGCCCAGATCGCCAAGGCACCGATGGCCCCTGCCATTCCCGCGCGTGACGAGCCGGCGGCGCGGGCGCTGGACGCCCCGGCCAGCCCGGCCGAACAGGCGCTGGCGGAACTGCGCCGCCGGGTCGAGGCGAATTCGGATTATGTGGGCGACGCCTTTGCCGCGCAGGCCCGCGCCATGCACGAGGGCGATATGCCGCACCGGGCGATCCACGGCGAGGCCCGCGTCGAGGATGCCCGGCGCCTGATCGAGGACGGCGTTCCCGTCGCTCCGCTGCCGTTCATGCCGCGCCGCAAGCTGTCCTGACGGACGGGGGCGCAGGGCGCGCCCCTTGCCCCCGCGATGCGCCTGCCCTATCAGCCCCCGGTCAACCCGGCGCTGGAGGCTTGCCATGCCGCTTCTGGTCATGAAATTCGGCGGCACATCGGTGGCCGATCTGGACCGTATCGCCAACGCTGCCCGCAAGGTGCAGCGCGAGGTCGAACGCGGCTATCAGGTCATCGTCATCGTCAGCGCCATGTCGGGCCGCACCAACGAACTGGTCGGCTGGGTCGAGGGCACCTCGCGCCTTTATGACGCGCGCGAATATGATGCGGTCGTCGCCTCGGGCGAGAATGTCACCGCCGGGCTGATGGCGCTGCGCCTGCAGGAAATGGGCGTGCCCGCCCGCAGCTGGCAGGGCTGGCAGGTGCCCATCAACACCACCGCCCAGCACGGCAGCGCCCGGTTCGTGTCGATCCCGCGGGGCAACATCGACGCCAAATTCGCCGAAGGGATGAAGGTCGCGGTCGTCGCGGGGTTTCAGGGTGTCGCGCCGGACGGGCGCATCACCACGCTGGGCCGCGGCGGGTCGGACACCACCGCCGTCGCCTTTGCCGCCGCCTTCGGCGCCGAACGCTGCGACATCTATACCGATGTGGACGGCGTCTATACGACCGATCCGCGCATCAGCGGCAAGGCCCGCAAGCTGGACCGCATCGCCTTCGAGGAGATGCTGGAACTGGCCAGCCTCGGCGCCAAGGTGCTGCAGACGCGCTCGGTCGAACTGGCGATGCGCTATAACGTGCGCCTGCGGGTGCTGTCGTCCTTCGAGGACACCGACGATACCAGCGGCACGCTGGTCTGTGCTGAGGATGAGATCATGGAATCCAAGGTCGTTTCGGGCGTTGCCTATTCGCGCGACGAGGCCAAGATCACGCTGGTGACGGTCGAGGATCGGCCCGGCATTTCCGCCGCCATCTTTGCGCCCCTGGCCGAGGCGGGCGTCAACGTTGACATGATCGTCCAGAACATCTCGGAACGCGATTACGAGGATCACCCCGGCGCGGTCACCGACATGACCTTTTCCTGCCCGATCAACCAGGTCGAACGCGCCCGCAAGGCGATGGAGGATGCCCGCGCCGCCGGCCGCATCGCCTATGACGATCTTGCCGTGGATACCGAGGTGGCCAAGGTGTCGGTGGTCGGGATCGGGATGCGGTCCCATACGGGGGTCGCGGCACGCATGTTCCGCGCGCTGGCTGACGAGAACATCAACATCAAGGTCATCGCCACCAGCGAGATCAAGATTTCGGTCCTGATCGACCGCAAGTATATGGAACTGGCCGTGCAGGCGCTGCATGATGCCTTCGAGCTTGAGAAAGCCTGATCCGGGCGGCCCGCACCGGCATCGGTGAGGGCCGGGAAGGGGGCTGGGGATCATGCCGGAAAGCCTGGAAAGCGAATCGCGCAAGCTGCTGGGCCGGCTGCGTGACACGCTTGCCGCGCCGGGCGACGGACAGGCGCGGCTGGACCGCATCACCCATCACATCGCCGATTCGATGCGCTCGAATGTGTGTTCGGTCTATCTGTTCCGCGATCCCGACACGCTGGAGCTGTGCGCAAGCTGCGGCTTGCGCCCGGAATCGGTCCACCGCACCCGGCTGCGCCTGGGCGAGGGGCTGGTCGGCCGTGTCGCGCGCACGGGCCGGCCCATCAATACGGCCGATGCGCCCTCGCAGGCCGGTTTCCGCTACATGCCCGAAACGGGCGAGGAGGTGTTCCCCTCGTTCCTGGGCGTGCCGATCCGGCGCGTGGGCGAGCGGCTGGGCGTGCTGGTCGTGCAGTCGCGCGAGGCGCGCGAATATTCCGAGGACGAGATCTACGGGCTTGAGGTCGTGGCGATGGTCCTGGCCGAGATGGCCGAACTGGGCGCCTTCGTCGGCAACGAGGCCCATCCCCTGACCCACCGCTTTCCCGCCGTCTTTCGCGGCACCGGCGGGCAGGAGGGCGCGGCCGAAGGGCAGGTCTGGCTGCACGAGCCGCGCGTGGTCATCACCAATCCCGTCGGCGACGACCCGGCCAAGGAACGCGCGCGCCTGACCGAGGCCGTCGCCGTGCTGCGCGACACCGTCGAGCAGATGGTCGCCAGCGCCGAGATGGGCGGCGGCGAGGGCGAGGCGGTGCTGGAAGCCTACCGGATGTTCGCCAATTCGCGCAGCTGGCTGCGCCGGATGGAGGAAGACATCGACTTGGGCCTTTCGGCCGAGGCGGCGGTCGAGAAGGAACAGTCGCAGACCCGCGCGCGGCTGGAAAGCGCGGCCGATCCCTATCTGCGCGACCGGCTGCACGATCTGGACGATCTGTCCAACCGCCTGCTGCGCATCCTGACGGGGCAGGGCAAGGATACCGGCGGGACGATGCCGGCCAATCCGATCCTGGTGGCGCGCAATATCGGGCCGGCCGAGCTGCTGGATTATGGCCGCAGCCTGCGGGGCGTGGTGCTCGAGGACGGTTCGGTCGGCAGCCACGCGGCGGTGGTCGCGCGGGCGCTGGCGATCCCGCTGGTGATCCATGCCGCCCGCATCCGGTCCGAGGCGCTGAACGGCGATCCCATCCTGATCGATGGGGATGCCGGGATCGTCCATCTGCGTCCCGAGGATTCCGTTGCCGCCGCCTTTCGCGACAAGATCGCCATGCAGGCCGAGGCGCAGGAACGCTATGCCGGGCTGCGCGCCCTGCCGGCGACCGCGCAATGCGGCACGACGGTGCGGCTGTTCATGAATGCCGGGCTGATGGCCGACCTGCCCAGCATCGACAGCTCGGGCGCCGAAGGGGTGGGGCTGTTCCGCACCGAGCTGCAATTCCTGACCCGGCCCCGCGTTCCCCGGCGCAGCGAGCTGGCCGGCCTTTATGCGCGGGTGATCGAGAATGCGCGCGGCAAGCCCGTGGTGTTCCGCACGCTCGATATCGGATCGGACAAGGTCCTGCCCTACATGAAGCGCCTGGACGAGCCGAACCCGGCGATGGGCTGGCGCGCGATCCGCGTCGGGCTGGACAAGAAGGGCGTGCTTCAGATGCAGTTGCAGGCGCTGATCCGCGCCAGCGCCGGGCGTCCGCTCAACGTGATGTTCCCCTTCATCGCCGACCAGGACGAATTCGCCCAGGGGCGCGCCATGCTGGTCGAGCAGATCGGGCGCGAGGCGCAGATGGGCCGCCCGGTCCCCGCCGAGCTGCGCGTGGGCGCGATGCTGGAAACCCCTTCGCTGGCCTTCGCCCCGCCCGCCTTTTTCCGGCAATGCGATTTCGTGTCGATCGGGGGCAACGATCTCAAGCAGTTCTTCTATGCCGCGGACCGCGAGAACGAGCGTGTCCGCCGCCGCTATGACACGCTGTCCACGCCGTTCCTGGACCTGATCGGCATGATCGTGGACCGCTGCGGCCAGGCGGGCGTGCCGCTGAGCTTTTGCGGCGAGGATGCCGGCCGGCCGGTCGAGGCGGCGGTGTTCGCCGCCCTGGGCCTGCGGCAGCTGTCGATGCGGCCCGCCTCGATCGGGCCGGTCAAGTCGCTGATCCGCCGCATCGACCTAGCCGCCCTGCGCGTCGCGATCGACGCGGCGCGCGCGGAAGGGGCGACGAACCTGCGCCCGGCCGTGACCGCCTTCCTGGCCGCGTCGGGCGCGCAGGTCTGACGGTCAGTGACCCGTCCTGCCGCAGTCCTGCAGGGCCTTGCCCATCGCCCGGATCATCGCGGGATAGCGGCCCGGACCGGCGGGAACATCCCCGCCCAGCGGGTCGATGACGACCGTGGGGATCTTGTGCCCGCCAAGGGCGGCGCCCAGCAGGTCGGGATCGAACTGCGGCTCGGCCAGCACGCAGCTGACCTGGCGGGCATCCATGGCGTCGCGCAGCGTGGCGATCCGCCGCGGTCCGGGCGTGGCCGCATCGCTGGCCGACACCGATCCTGCCGCGCCGATCCCGAAGCGGTGTTCCAGATACTGGAACGCATCATGAAAGGCCAGGAACCGCACATCGCCCAGCGGGCGCAGCGCCGCTGCGGTGTCCGCCTCGGCGGCGTCGATCTCGGCCACCGCCGCATCGGCATTGGCCCGATAGCGGGCCGCATTCGCGGGGTCGATCCGGGACAGTTCGGCCGCCATCGCGCGCGTCCAGGCCTTGCCGTTCTCGGGGTCCAGCCAGGCATGGGGGTCGATGCCCCCAGGCTCGTGATGATGGCCGTGGTGATCGCCGCCGTGATCGCCGCCGTGATCCCCGCCATGATCCTCGTGGTCATCCCCGCCGCCGTGATGGTGGTCGTGATCCTCGTCCGGCAGTTCGAATGTCGCGCCCTCGCGGTTGGTCAGGGTCTGCGTTCCCGCCGCGCCCAGCAGCCTGACATGCACCGCCTTGGGCGCCAGCGTTTCCACCGGCCGCACCAGCCATGGCGACAGTTCGGGCCCGACGAAGAACACCACCTGCGCCTTTTCCAGCGCCGCCGCCTCCGAGGGCTTGAGCGCATATTCATGGGGCGACGCGCCCGGCCGGACCAGCAGCGCGGGTTCGCCCACGCCCTCCATCACCCGCGCGGCCAGGGCCTGCACGGGCAGGATGTCCGTCACGACCTGCGGCGCGCCCGCTGCCCCCAGGGTGGGAACCAGCGCGGCCAGCGCCGCGAGGAAAAGCCTTGCCATCGGATCTGCTCCTTTCCAAACTCTGCCGGGATCGTTATAGTATAACATCCCTGGCCGCAACCGGATCGAACGCCCATGCATGACCATGCCTGCTGCATCGCCGACGCGCTGTCGCATCTCGAGGCGCACTGCGCCGCGAACGGGCTTCAGCTTACCCCGGTGCGCCGGCGCGTGATGGACATCCTGCTTGAACAGCACCGCGCCCTCGGCGCCTACGACATCCTGGCGCGCCTGCGGGACGAAGGGCTGGGCAGCCAACCCCCTGTGGTCTATCGCGCCCTTGATTTCCTGGTCCGCGCCGGGTTCGTCCACCGGGTCGAGACGCTGAACGCCTTTGTCGCCTGCTCGCGCTCGGGCGCGGGGCATGCGCCGGCCTTTCTGATCTGCCGCAACTGCCGCACCGTCATCGAAACGCCGGCCGAGCCATCAGCCGGCGTTCTGGCCGGCGCCGCGCAAGAGGCCGGCTTTGCCATCGAAACCGCCGTCAGCGAGGCCGAGGGCCTGTGCGCGCAGTGCCTTGGCAGCGCGGCATGAGCGCGGGCGAGCTGCTGGTCAGCCTGCATGATGCAGGGGTGACGCTGGGCGGCCAGCGCATCCTGCACGGCATCGACCTTGTCGTCCGGCGCGGCGAGATCATCACCGTCCTGGGTCCGAACGGGTCGGGCAAGACGACCCTGATGCGCGTGATCCTGGGGGTGATCCGGCCCTCGGCGGGGCGGTTGGAGCGTGCCGCAGGGCTGCGCATGGCCTATGTGCCCCAGCGCCTGTCCGTGGACCCGCTGCTGCCGATCACGGCGGCGCGCTTTCTGGACCTGCCGCAGCGCCGGGGCAGGGGGGCGGTCGCGGCGGCGCTGGACCGGGCCGAACTGGGCGCGGCGGCTGACCGGCCCCTTGCCGCCCTGTCGGGCGGACAGATGCAGCGGCTGCTGCTGGCGCGGGCGCTGCTGGGCGCGCCCGATCTGCTGATCCTGGACGAGGGAACCGCCGGCCTCGACCAGCCGGGGATCGCCGCCTATTACGACCGTATCGCCCATGTGCGGGCGGAAACGGGCTGCGCTGTGCTGATGGTCAGCCACGACCTTCAGATCGTCATGCGCGCATCCGACCGCGTCATCTGCCTGAACGGGCACATCTGCTGCCAGGGCACGCCCGAATCGGTTTCGCTGTCCCCCGCCTATCGCGCCCTGTCGGGGCCGGCCGGGTCGGTTCTGGGGCTTTACCGCCATCACCACGATCACGTCCATGCCGACGGGATCGCCGAACCGGCCCAGGGGGGGCTGCGCTGATGCTGGACGGCTTCATGATCCGCGCGGCCTGTGCGGGGGTGGGGGTGGCGCTTGCCTGTGCGCCGCTGGGCTGCTTTGTCGCTTGGCGGCGGATGGCCTATTACGGCGATGCGACGGCGCATGCCGCGCTGCTGGGCGTGGCGCTGTCGCTGGCGCTGGACCTGCCGCTGACGCCCGCGATCGTGGGGGTGGCCCTGACGATGGCCGCCGCCGTCTCGGGGCTGAGCGGGCGCCAATCGGCCGACGCCATGCTGGGGGTGCTGTCCCATGCGGCGCTGGCCGCCGGATTGGTGGCGGTGTCCTTCCTGCAGGGCGTGCGCAGCGACCTGAGCGCCTGGCTGTTCGGCGATCTGCTGTCCGTCACCCGGTCCGATCTGGTGGTGATCTGGCTGGGGGCAGGCGCTGTGATCCTGCTGATCGGCTGGCGCTGGTCGCGGCTGATCCTGGCGACGCTTTCGCCCGAAATGGCCGTCGCCGACCGGATCGACCCCCGGCGCGAGCAATGGGCGCTGAACATCGCGCTTGCGCTGGTCGTCGCGGTCGGCATCCGCATCGTCGGCGCGCTGCTGATCAGCGCCATGCTCATCATCCCCGCCGCGGCCGCGCGGCCCCTGTCGCGCAGCCCCGAGGCGATGGTTGCGCTGACCGCCCTGGCCGGCGTTGCCGCGACCCTGGGCGGCCTTGGCGCCGCCTGGCGCCTTGATACGCCCTCAGGGCCGACGATCATCTGCGCCGCGGCGGCGCTGTTCGCGCTGGGCACGGCGGCAGGCGCGATCCGGCAGGCCGTGCAGCGCGGCGCCCGCGCCGGGCAGGGCTGAAGGGCCGCAAAGGACCGGAAGGCAAGGCGCAGGGCCAACCCTTGGCAAATCGGCAGCAGGGCTTGGAGAAAAGGCCGCCGAGGACGGGCTTGCCCATCCCGCCGCCCGATGCCCCCATCGCGCCGTGGGCCGTGGCTGCACGCAAGGGGGATAATGGCGGACCCGGCGCGCATGGAGCAGGCAAGCCAAATCGACCGCTTGCGCTGTCAAGCTGCCCTGGCGAGGCTACCGATCCTCCCACACCCGCGCTACCCCGTGCGGGATCGTGTCGAAAAAAGGGCGGGCGGTGCCGATGGGGCATCCCCATGCAAAGCGCCTGCGCGGCCCGATAATGCGGGCCGGCTTGCGCATCCCGACGGGCGATCACCGGGCGCATCACGGCGGCCCGGCCAGGTGCGCGGGGTGATGCACCCGCAATCCAGATGCGTTTCCTGCAAGCTGGGGCCGCTGTGCTGATCTGAGGCGGATCAGCCTCGACCGGGTTTGACGCAGTCCGGCACTTGCTGATAACCAACGGCGCCCGGCCCATGCCGCGCGATGCCGGGATGATCCATGCAGATCGAGACCTTCTTTCCCTATCGCCTGGCCGTCACGGCCGAGACGTTCTCGCGCCAGCTGATCGGTGTCTATCGCCAGAAATACGGCCTGACGCGCGAGGAATGGCGGATGCTGTTCCTGCTGGACGATGCCGGCGTGATCGACTCCGTCACGCTGGCGCAGCGCACCTCGCTGGACAAGGTGCAGGTCAGCCGCGCCGCCTCGCGGCTTGAGGAAAAGGGCCTGCTGACCCGCGACGTGCTGGACGCCGACCGGCGCCTGCGCCGCTATGCCATCACCCCCGCCGGGCGCGAGACGTTCCGCGCCGCATTCGCCGAGGTCGAGGCTCGGGCCGAGCTGGTGCTGGGCAAGCTGTCGCCCGAGCAAAGGGCGGGCCTGATCAGCGCCATCGAGGCGCTGAGCGAGGCTGTCACGGCGCTGGGACAGCCCGAGGATTGCAGCGCCGAGGACGACGAGGCCTGCTGATCGCCCCAACGCCGCTTGACGTCGTTTCCGATGAAACGTTAAGTTTCTTATGCAACGAATCGGCAGTCAGGGGAGGGGGGAACTCGCATGACGACGCATGAGATGCCCAGGGGCATGGTTCGCGCGGCCACGACGCAAGGCACGACCGAAGGCTATATGCCCGGCTTCGGCAATGATTTCGAAACCGAGGCCCTGCCCGGCGCGCTGCCGCAGGGGCAGAACAGCCCGCAGCGCATCAACTATGGCCTTTACGCCGAACAGCTGTCCGGCACCGCATTCACCGCCAACCCGCCCGAGCGGACATGGTGCTATCGCATCCGCCCGTCCGTGAAACATGCGGGCCGCTTTGCCAAGATCGACGTGCCGCACTGGAAATCGGCGCCGAACATCGTCCCCGATGTCATCAGCCTGGGCCAGTATCGCTGGGACCCGGTGCCCCATTCCGACCAGCCGCTGACCTGGATCACCGGCATGCGCACCGTCACCACGGCGGGCGATGTCCACACCCAGGTCGGCATGGCGAGCCACATCTACCTCGTCACCCGGTCGATGGAGGATGAATACTTCTTCTCGGCCGACAGCGAACTGCTGGTGGTTCCGCAGGAAGGGCGGCTGCGCTTCGCGACCGAGCTGGGCATCATCGACCTTGCGCCGCAGGAAATCGCGATCCTGCCCCGCGGACTGGTCTACCGGGTCGAGCTGCTGGACGGCCCGGCACGGGGCTTTGTCTGCGAAAACTACGGCGAAAAGTTCAAGATGCCCGGCCGCGGCCCGATCGGCGCCAACTGCCTGGCCAACCCGCGCGATTTCAAATGCCCGGTCGCGGCCTTCGAGGACCGCGAGGTCCGCTCGCGCATCGTGATCAAGTGGTGCGGCGAGTTTCACGAGACGTTCACCGAGCAAAGCCCGTTGGACGTGGTCGCATGGCACGGCAACTATTGCCCCTACAAATACGACCTGCGGACCTATTCGCCGGTCGGGGCGATCCTGTTCGACCACCCGGACCCGTCGATCTTCACCGTGCTGACCGCGCCGTCCGCGCATGAGGGGACGGCCAACATCGACTTTGTCCTGTTCCGCGACCGCTGGATGGTGGCCGAAAACACCTTCCGCCCGCCATGGTACCACAAGAACGTCATGTCCGAGCTGATGGGCAACATCCACGGCGTCTATGACGCCAAGCCCCAGGGCTTCGTGCCGGGCGGGGTCAGCCTGCACAACATGATGCTGCCGCACGGGCCGGACCGCAACGCGTTCGAACATGGCTCGACCGAGCCGATGGTTCCGGTGCGCCAGACCGAAACGATGCAGTTCATGTTCGAGACGCGCTTTCCCCAGCAGCTGACCGAATGGGCCGCCAGGGAAATGCCGATCCAGGACGATTACGTGGATTGCTGGCAGAGCCTTGAGAAGAAGTTCGACGGCACGCCCGGCGAAAAGTGACCCCGGCGTGATCGCGGCGGGGAGGCCGGCGATGGGGCATGCAGCGCCGGACCTGCGCGGGCCGCAGATGGTCCGCGTGCCGGGGGGCGAGTTCCTCATGGGATCGGATCGCCATTACCCGGAGGAGGCGCCCGCCCACCGGGTGCGCGTGGGCGCGTTCCTTATGGACAAAACGGCGGTCAAAAACCGCCAATTCGCGGCCTTCGTCGCGGATACGGGCCATGTCACCGTCGCCGAACGACCGCTGGACCCGGCGCTGTATCCGTGCGTGCCGGCCGACCGTCTGCAGCCGGGCAGCGCGGTGTTCCGCATGACGCGCGGGCCGGTCGATCTGCGCGACGTGCGGCAATGGTGGGTCTGGACCGCCGGCGCCTGCTGGCGCCACCCCGAGGGGCCAGGCAGCAGCATCAAGGCGCGCAAGGATCACCCCGTGGTCCATGTCGCCTATGAGGACGCCGCCGCCTTCGCCGCCTGGGCCGGCAAGGCCCTGCCGACCGAGGCGGAATGGGAATTCGCGGCGCGCGGCGGTCTGGAGGCTGCCGAGTTCGCCTGGGGGGACGAGCTGGCCCCGCGCGGCCGCCACCGTGCCAACACCTGGCAGGGGGCGTTCCCGTGGCAGGACCTGGCCGAGGATGGCCACGCCGGCACCTGCCCGGTGCAAAGCTATCCGCCCAACGGATACGGGCTTTACGAGGTCTGCGGCAATGTCTGGGAATGGACGACCGACTGGTATGCGGACCGCCACACGCCCGCGAACGCGGACCGGCCGACCTGCTGCACGCTGGACAACCCGCGCGGTCCTGCCGCTCAGGGCGACGCGGTGCCGCGACGGGTGATCAAGGGCGGCTCGTTCCTGTGCGCGCCGTCCTATTGCCGGCGCTATCGCCCGGCGGCGCGGCATCCGCAGGCGGTCGACACCGGCACCAGCCATATCGGCTTTCGCTGCATCATCCGGGGGTGAGGCCGGATGATGAAAACAAAAGGGGAGGGGACGCAATGAACCAACTGAACAGGCGCATCTTCATGGCGGCCCTTGGCGCCACCGCGCTGGCCAGCGGCGTGGCGGGCCGCGCGCTGGCGCAGGCAACCGGCAGTGCTGCCCCGGCGGGCGGCGCGGCGCGGCCGAACATCCTGCTGATCCTGGCCGACGACATGGGCTGGTCCGACATCGCCCCCTTCGGCGCGGCCGAGATCGCGACGCCGACCCTCGACGCGCTGGCGGCGGACGGCACGCGGCTGACGAACTTTCACGTCTCGCCCTTCTGCTCGCCAACGCGGGCGATGCTGCTGACGGGGCAGGACAATCACCAGATCGGCCTTGGCAACATGATCGAGCTGATCGCCCCCGAACAGAAGGGCCAGCCGGGATACGAGGGCCATCTGAACGACCGCGCCGTGACGATCGCGCAGCGCCTGAAAGAGGCCGGCTATCGCACGATGATGGCGGGCAAGTGGCACCTTGGCTTGGACGAGGCGCATTCGCCCGCCGCCTGGGGGTTCGACCGGTCCTTCGCGATGATGCGGGGCGAGGCGAACCACTATCCCTATCAGGGCAAGGCCCCCAGCCCCGACGGGCCCGATCTTTACCGCGAGGACGGGAAGGAAACCGGGCTGCCGGCTGACTTCTATTCCACCGACGGCTTTGTCGGGCACCTCAACGCCTATCTGGACGAGGTGCCGCAGGGCACGCCGTTCTTCGCCTATCTCGCCTTCACCGCGCCCCATTCCCCGCTGCAGGCCCCGGCCGCGCTGATCGCGAAATACAAGGGCCGCTATGACGCGGGCCCCGCCGCGCTGGCCGAGGCGCGCATGGCGCGGATGAAGGAGCTGGGCCTGATCCCCACGGACGCCAAGCCCCACGCGATGATCGAGCAGAAGGACTGGGCCGCCCTGCCGGCCGAGGACCGCGCCGCCTGGTCGCGCCGGATGGAGATTTACGCAGCCATGATCGACAGCATGGATGCCGGCATCGGCCGCGTCATGGACAAGCTGCGCGAGAAGGGCGCGGCGGACAACACGCTGGTCGTGTTCCTGTCCGACAACGGCGCGGCCGGCGCGCTGCGCGAGGGCAACCCGAAATGGGGTCCGTGGATCAAGGACAATTTCGACAACAGCCTGGACAACATGGGCACCGGGACCAGCTATCTCTCGACCGGCTCGGACTGGGCGCAGGCATCGATGGCGCCCTTCGCGCTGTTCAAGGGCTTCACGACCGAGGGCGGCACGCTGTCCCCGGTCATCATGGCCGGCCCCGGCATCGCCAAGGGCGGCATCTCGGGCCGCTTTGGCGAGGTCAAGGACATCGCGCCGACCCTGCTGACGCTCGCCGGTGTCGATCCGGCGGCCCCAGCGGGCAAGGCGCCGGTCACCGGCGCCGACATGCTGCCTGCGCTGGCCAGGCCGGACGCGACTCAGGTCGGCCCTGACAGGCCGATGGTGATGGAACTGGTCGGCGGCCGGGCCGTCCACAAGGGCGACTGGAAGGCGGTCCTGATCACCTCGCGCCCCAGCGGCCTCAAGCCCGAGGGCGTCGCGACGCGCAAATGGCAGCTTTACAACCTGGCCAATGACCCCGGCGAGACGACCGACCTGGCCGCCGAGCAGCCGCAGGTGCTGGCCGAACTGGCGCAGGCTTATGACGCCTGGGCCAAGGAGAACGGTGTCATCAGCCTGCCGGGCATGTTCGAGGACATCATCCGCTGACCCCCTGTCCGGGCCGCCGCCCCGCGCGGCCCGGACGCCCATCACCGACAGGAGACGATCATGTCCGCCACCATCGCCCGCAGCTGGGTCGCCAGCGCCAACGATCCCGACAGCGACTTTCCGCTGCAGAACCTGCCCTATGGAGTGTTCTCGGTGGGCGGTCACGCGCCGCGCTGCGGGGCGGCGATCGGCGACATGATCCTTGACCTTGCCGCCGCCGAGGCAGCGGGCGCCATCGAGGCGCAGGGAACCTTCGCGCGCCCCTTCATGAACGACTTCATCGCGCTGGGCCGCGATACCTGGGCAAGCACCCGCGCGCGGCTGACCGAACTGCTGGCCGAGGACGGCGGCAACCGCGATCTGCCGCTGGTGCCGATGGCGGATGCGACGCTGCATCTGCCGATCCGCGTGACCGAATTCACCGATTTCTATGCCTCGAAAAACCATGCCTTCAACGTGGGCGTGCTGTTCCGCGGCCCGGAAAACGCCCTGCCGCCGCAGTGGACGCACATGCCCATCGGTTATAACGGCCGCGCCTCGTCCGTCGTTGTCTCGGGCACCGACATCATCCGCCCGATGGGCCAGCTGAAGGGCGAGGACGGCCCGATCTGGTCCCCGACCCGCCGGCTGGACCTGGAGCTTGAACTCGGCGCCATCGTCGGCGCGGATTCCGCCATGGGCACCCGCGTCAGCGTCGAAGAGGCCGAGGAGATGATCTTCGGCTATGTCCTGCTGAACGACTGGTCGGCGCGCGACGTGCAGGCGTGGGAATACCAGCCGCTTGGCCCGTTCCAGTCCAAGGCGCTGGGCACCACCATCAGCCCGTGGATCGTAACCGTCGCCGCGCTGGAACCCTTCCGCCGCGAAGGGGCGCCGCGCGACAACCCGCTGCTGCCCTATCTGCAGGAACAGCGGCCGGGCTTCTTTGACCTGCAGCTGGGCTGGTCGATGAACGGGCAGATGATGGCGCGCACGAACTACAACGTGATGTATTATTCGTCCGCCCAGCAGCTGGCGCATCACACCGAAAGCGGCTGCCCGATGCGGGTCGGCGATCTGCTGGGAACCGGCACCATTTCCGGCCCCAGCCGCGATCAGACCGGCGCGCTGCTGGAAATGACGATGGGCGGGAAAGAGCCGGTGACCGTGAACGGCGAGACGCGGACCTTCATCCAGGACGGCGACACCATTGCGCTGCACGGGCATGCCCAGGGCGCGGGCTACCGCATCGGCTTTGGCCCGTGCACCGGCACCATCCTGCCGGCGCGGGAATGACGGCGGTGGAACGGCCGGTCCTGCATGATTACTGGCGCTCATCCGCATCCTATCGGGTGCGGATCGCGCTGGCGCTGAAGGGCATCGCCTATGACCGCGTGCCGGTCGATCTGCTGGCGGGCGAGCAGCGGGGGGCGGCCAACATGGCCGTCAACCCGCAGGGGCTGGTCCCGACGCTGGAGATCGACGGGCTGGTGCTGACGCAGTCGCTGGCGATCATCGGCTATCTGGACGAGACCCGACCCGATCCCGCCCTGCTGCCCGCGGACCCCGCCGGCCGCGCCCGCGTGCGCGCCCTCGCGCTGGCCGTCGCCTGCGAGATCCATCCGCTGTCCAACCCCTCGGTCCTGTCGCGGGTCGAGGCGCTGGGCGGGCCGGACGCCCGCGTCCGCTGGAACCGCGAGAACATCGCCCGCGGGCTCGAGTCGGTCGAAAGGCTGCTGGACCATCCCGGCTTCACCGGCCGGTTCTGCCACGGCGATGCGCCGGGGCTGGCCGACTGCACACTGATCCCGCAGCTTTACAATGCCGCGCGCTGGGGCGTGGATTACACGCATCTGACCCGCATCCGCGCGGTCGAAGCGGCCTGCGAAATCCATCCCGCCTTTGCCGCCGCACACCCGGATCGCTTTGCACCGGACGGCGCACCGGCGCAGGTCGCCGGGCGGGGAAAAGTCTGTTGCAACAGAAACGAAAAATGGCACAGTCGGGCACGGCGCGACGAAGGGGGCGATGCGGTGATGGACGGCGCGGCACAGCCGACCCCTTTTGCCTGTCCCTTCCACGGTAGCGAGGCAGGGCGCAGCTTTGATCCCTTCGGCCCGGCCTATCAGGCCGACCCGGCCGAGGCGCTGCGCTGGTCGCGGGAATCCGAGCCGGTGTTCTTCAGCGAGCCGCTGGGATACTGGGTCGTCAGCCGCTATGACGACATCAAGGCGATCTTCCGCGACCCGATCCTGTTTTCCCCGGCCAACGCGCTGGAAAAGATCACCCCGCCCTCGCCCGAGGCGGTCGAGGTGCTGGCCCGCGCCAACTATGCCATGAACCGCACCTTGGTGAATGAGGACGAGCCGGCCCACATGGCCCGCCGCCGCGTCCTGCTGGACGCCTTCACCCCCCATGCGCTGGCGGCCCATCGCCCGATGGTGCGCGATCTGGTGCGCGGCAGGCTGGACGCGATTGTGGACAAGGGCCGGTCCGATCTGGTCGCGGACATGCTGTGGGACGTGCCGCTGACGGTCGCGCTGCATTTCCTGGGCGTGCCGCCGGACGACATGGACAAGCTGCGCAGCTTTTCGGTCGCCCATACCGTGAACACCTGGGGCCGTCCTTCGCCCGATCAGCAGGTCGCCGTGGCCGAGGGCGTCGCCGCCTTCTGGACCTATTCGGGCGAGGTGCTGGCCCGCATGGCCGCGCGCGTCGATGCGGGCGAACATCCGCACGGCTGGATGTATGACATGATCGCGAAGAACCGCGTCATGCCGGACATCGTGACCGACAACTACCTGCATTCCATGATGATGGCGATCATCGTGGCCGCGCATGAAACGACGGCGCTCGCCTCGGCCAACATGTTCCGCCGCCTGCTGGAAGACCGCGCCCAGTGGGACGCGATCTGCGCCGATCCCGCGCTGATCCCGGCGGCGGTCGAGGAATGCCTGCGCCATTCGGGCAGCGTCGTGGCGTGGCGCCGCGTGGCGACGGCCGATGCGCAGGTCGCGGGCGTGACGATCCCGGCGGGCGGCAAGATCCTGATGGTCACCGCCTCGGCCAACCATGATCCGCGCCAGTTCGACAACCCCGACGCGCTGGACATATGGCGCGACAATGCGGCCGATCACCTGACCTTCGGCTATGGCGCGCATCAGTGCATGGGCAAGAACCTCGGCCGGATGGAAATGGCCGTGATGCTCGAGGAAGTGTCGCGACGCTTGCCGCATCTGCGGCTGGAGGATCAGGCGTTCACCTATCTGCCCAACATCTCGTTCCGCGGGCCCGAGGCGGTCTGGGTCCACTGGAACCCGGCGCTGAACCCCGCGCAGACCGCGCCGGCGCGCGACTTTCCCGTGGGCGCGCCGGACCGCAAGGCGATCCAGCGGCAGCTGACAGTGACCGAGGCGCGGCCGCTGGCGGACGGCGTGCTGGGGATCACACTGTCCGATCCCTCGGGGCGGGCGCTGCCCGACTGGACCCCCGGCGCGCATCTGGAAATCGTGCTGCCGGACGGCGAAGGGCGGCGCTATTCGCTGTGCGGCCGCCCCGGCGGCGATTGGCAGATCGCGGTGCTGCGCGAGGATGCGGGCCGCGGCGGGTCGCGCTGGATGCACGAAAACGCCCGCCCTGGCGCCACGCTGTCCGTGCGCGGGCCGCGCAATCATTTCCGGCTGGACGAGACGGCGCCCGCGCATATCCTGATTGCGGGCGGCATCGGAATCACCCCGATCCTGGCGATGGCCGACCGGCTGAAGGCGGCGGGACTGCCCTATCAGCTGCATTATGCCGGCCGGTTTGCCGCGCATATGGCGTTCCTGGATCGCGCCCGCGCCGATCATGGGGACGCGCTGCATCTGCACATCGCCGCCGATGGCGGGCGCGCCGACCTGCCGGCGCTGGTCGCCGAAGCGGCTCCCGGCACGCGCCTTTCCGCCTGCGGCCCGGCGCGGCTGCTTGAGGAGCTGGACCGGCTGGTCGCGGCGCGTCCCGACCTGACGCTCGCCTTCGAACATTTCACCGGCGGCGGCGATGCGGGTGCGCTGGGGCAAGGCCAGCCCTTCAACGCCGTCTGCGCCGACAGCGGCCTGACGCTGGAGGTGCCGGACGGGCGCACGCTGCTGGACGTGCTGCGCGGCGCGGGGCTGGACGTGCCGTCCGACTGCGAGGAAGGGCTGTGCGGCAGCTGCGAGATCGGCGTGCAGTCCGGCGAGATCGAGCACCGCGACCGCGTCCTGACCGCCGCCGAACGCGCGGCGGGCGACCGCATCATCACCTGCTGTTCGCGGGCGCGCGGACGGCTGGTCCTGTCCATCTGAAGAATGATCCAACGGGAGGAATCATGAAGACCATCACCACCATCGCCACAGCAGTCGCCGCGCTTGCCTCGGCCGTCCCCGCCTCGGCCGAGACCGTGCTGAAGCTGTCGCACTATCTGCCGGCGGTGCACGGCATCCAGACCGACTTCATCCTGCCCTGGACCGAACAGGTCACCCAGTGCACGGGCGGCGAGGTCAAGTTCGAGATCTCGCCCGGCGGCACGCAGCTGGGCAACGTCGCCAAGCAGCAGGAACAGGTGCTGGCCGGCGTCGTGGATATCGCCCACGGCCTGACCGGCACGCCGCGCGGCCGCTTTCCGCGTACCTCGCTGATCGAGATGCCGTTCCTGTCGCGCAACGCGGCCGAGGCGACCTATGCGCTGTGGTCGCTGTATCCGACGCAACTCAAGGACGAATACAAGGGGCTGAAGGTGCTGGCCCTGCACGCCCATAACGGCGGTCTGCTGCACACCAACGGCAAGCATGTCGAGACGATGGAGGACATGAAGGGCCTGCGCATCCGCACCCCTTCGCCCGCCGTGTCGGAAATGCTGACCTATCTGGGCGCGACGCCCCAGGCCCTGCCGCCGGGCGAGGTGTATGAAAACCTGCAACGCCACGTCATCGACGGCACCGTGTTCCCTTGGGACCCGGTAAAAAGCTTTGGCCTGAACGAGGTGCTGACCGACCACCTGGACGCGGGCTTTTACACCGTCTCGTTCTTCTTCGTGATGAACCAGAAGAAATACGACAGCCTGCCGGACAACGTGCGCAAGTGCATCGACGACGCCTCGGGCGACAATCTGGTGCCCAAGTTCGGCGACTGGTGGAGCAAGTGGGACGCCGCCGGCAAGGCCGAGGCCGAGGCTGCGGGCCACAAGATCACCATGGTCTCGGACGAGGAACGCGCCCGCTGGCGCGAGGCGCTGGCGCCGATGCTGACCAAGTATCTGGAAACGGCCAAGGGCGAGGGCGTCGCCGACGCCGATGCGCTGTACAGGGCGTTCCAGGACAAGATCGCGGAATACCAGGCCGCGCATCCGGCCAAATGATGCAGCCCGCCCGTGCGGATCATTCGCGCGGGCCGTTCAGCCCTTTTGGGGGAGGGGGAGTGATGGAATCTCTGTTGCGCGGCATCGACCGCCTGATGGAAGTTCTGGGCGCGATCGGGGTGCTGTCCTATTGCGCCGCCGCCGCGGTCAGCGTGGCGGACGTGATCGGCCGGCGGTTCGGGATGCCCGTGGTGGGCGTCGTCGATCTGGTGCAGCTGTTCGTCATGGCCGGGGCGTGGCTGTGCATCCCCTGGGGCTTTTCCGCCGGCGCCCATGTCGGGGTCGATTTCCTGCTGGAACGGATGCCCGCAGGCGCGGCGCGGGCTTTGCAGGCCGCGGCGGCGGTGATCGCCGCGGGGCTGATGGCCATGATCCTGTGGAAATGCTTTGGCGCCTGGCAGATGCAGGCCCTGCTGGGGGACAAGTCCCAGCAGCTGGGCATCCCGATGAGCTATTTCTGGGTGCCGCTGCTGGTCGGGGCCGCCGCCTCGATCCTGGCGGCGCTGGCGGTCGTGATCCGGCTGACCAGCGGGCGCACCGTCATCTCCACGCAAGCGCATTGAAGGGGGCCGAACATGTCGATGCCGACAATGGGAATCGTAGGCTTCATCCTGACGCTGGTGCTGATCGCCTTCGGCCTGCCGGTCGCGGTGGCCATGGCCGTCGTGGGGCTGGGGGGCGTCTGGCTGGCCGGCGGCTGGGACCAGATGGTCTATGTTCTGGGCACCTCGCCGTTCGAATCCATCTTCCCCTATTCGTTCAGCGTCATCCCGCTGTTCGTGCTGATGGGCGTGTTTGCCGCCCGCGCCGGCCTGTCTCGGTCTTTGTTCGAGCTGGTGAACGGCTTTTTCGGCCACTGGCGCGGAGGCTTGGCCGTGTCCACCATCGGCGCCTGCGCAATCTTCGGCGCGATCTGCGGATCGTCGCTGGCGACCGTCGCGACCATCGGCCGGGTCGCGATGCCGGAAATGCGCCGCTATGGCTATGACGACAGCCTGTCATCCGCCTCGGTCGCGGCAGGGGGCACGCTGGGCGTGCTGATTCCGCCGTCGATCATCCTGGTGATCTTTGGCCTGCTGACCCAGACCTCGATCGGCAAGCTGTTCGTCGCGGCCATCATCCCCGGCATCCTCGGGACCGTGCTTTACGCCGGCGCGGTGATGATCCGCGCGCGGATGCGCCCCGAGCTTGCCCCGCGGGCCGAGCGGATGGGCTGGGCCGCCCGCGCGTCGCTGTTCGGGCGGGTCTGGCCGGTGCTGGGGCTGTTCTTCGTCGTGATCGGCGGCATCCAGTTCGGCTGGTTCTCGCCGACCGAGGCGGCGGCCGTCGGCGCCTTCGGCGCCTTCGTCCTGGCACTGATCGCGGGCAGCATCACCGGCGCGACCTTGCGCGAAATCGCGCGCGAGACGGCGGCGCTGACGGGAATGATCTTCCTCATCATCATCGGCGCGTCGTTCTTCAACTTCTTCCTGGAAACGACCGGCCTGCCGCGGATGCTGGCGGGGGCGATCGCCAGTTCGGGCCTCAGCCCGACCGTGGTGATGGTGCTGATCCTGCTGTTCTACATCGTGCTGGGCTGCTTCATGGATTCGATGTCCATGGTGCTGCTGACCGTGCCGCTGCTGGCGCCGGTCGCGGTGGCGCTGAACTTTGACATGATCTGGTTCGGCGTGCTTGTCGTCACGGTGGCCGAGATCGGGCTGATCACCCCGCCGGTCGGCATGAACCTGTTCGTCGTGCAGGCGACGGTGCCGGGGCTGAAACAGGCGACCGTGGTGCGGGGCATCATGCCGTTCATCCTGGCCGACTTCGTTCGCCTCGCATTGCTCGTGGCATTCCCGGCAATCACGCTTTGGATGGTCAGCTGACCTGATACGGGGTGTTGCGCCGCAGGCCGGGAACCAGCGTCCCCGGCCTGCGGGTTGCTCGCTGCCTTCGCAACGAATGCTGGGGCGCTGCATCGCGTAGCGCTCCGCGCTGAGCTGACATGGAGGCGAGCCGCCGCAATCTCTTGCGCGACCGCCTTTGACTGGGCGCGCTACCCTCCGCCGCATCGGCCGCCGCGCAGACTGCCATATGCGCTGCCTTTCCAGCCGGCGCCTCGATCGCTGAAAGGCCGATCGAGATCGTCAGCCTCGAGCGCGTGCAGGAAGCCGCAAAGAGGGTTTGCCCAAGTGCGTCATTCCTTTGTCGCAGGCGCGGCCGGCACGGAATGGACCCTGCCTGAAAATCGCCGCGCCCTTGACGATTTGCACGTCCTGCCCCAGGGCCTGTGCGGCACCTCGCCCGATATGGGCTTGCCGGTCGATCTGCCGGGCCGCAAGCTGCCCCTCCCGGTATGCACCGCGCCGATGGGCGCGCTTGGCATGGTGCAAGACGAAGCCAAGGTCGCGACCCCGCTCAGAACCGGCTGATTGCGAACGGGCTGGGGTGCAGTCTGCCTTGGCGGATCCAGGCCATGCGATTGCCCTTCCGCGGCGATCCATTCGGAACAATACCGTTGGCAACTAAGGAAATGCTGTGCCCCCTCTTCTGGCCCGTTAGCTAAGCCCTATGGGTCGGCCAGCTCGCCCGGCGGCCCTTGGATGGCCGGAACGATTGTGCGCATTGTCCGCCTTTGCAACAAGGCGGCGATGCGCCCGCCCAAGCGGCTCAGCGCGCGGGTATGCCGCCTGCCCGCACCTGTCACTGCCGCCTAGATAACTTGTGCCTGTCTGTCGAAATTAAATGCCCTCGTCATAAAGCGCGCTAAGGGCCATGACGAACCAAAATAGCTGATCTTCGTTGAAGTCTTGGTGCACCCAATGCGGCAGTATGTTTCGGCGAAACTGAAGCTTTCGCAGTGCATCTGGCAAGAGCAACACCTTTCTGTTGGCACGTTCCTCAATGCTGCTGTTTTCAACCCCTTGGGCCAAAGCCCTCGCCAATCCAAACAATATTTCCGGAAAAACGAAATCAGTGGACGCCGGATCGTCCGGCTGGCCTATGAAGGCCAATAAATCACGGCCGATCCGGCGATAAACCCGGATCGTTCTCGTCTCCTGGTCGACAAGAACGCCGGCTTGTTTTCCCGATCTTCCTCGATAAAACCGTGTTCCAGCAGTTTTACGAGGATTTGTTTTTCCTTGTTGTTCGTTGTTTTGTCGGTTCCGTGGGTGAGCCCAAGAACAACGTCCAGCGAGTCCGTTTCGGAGTAGTTGATCTTGGTCTGATAAGCCCAGGCTCTGATATTGTCCCGTATGGCAGCGGTCATGCCCTGGGCCTGCGTATCGTTGATCGTGTTAGGCCCGCTTTTGATCGAGGTCATATAGCGCCGTGAGCCAACAACGCAACTGCGGTCAATTTCTCGCCAGACAGAACTGGTGCGCTGCCGGGACTTCTCCTCTTGCGTCAGTCCGGCAATGACGGTAAATTCTGCGATCTTTTCGGGCGGGTCTGACTATTTCACCATCGAACGGATCGGATACTGACCACGAACGTTGCTTCAATGGACTTTCCGAAGGAAGTCTCCAGCGCCATGTAAAGCTTGCTGTTGAAAAGGAAGCGGGCGAAGTCGTCGGGTTCGTCCAGATTTGTGACACTAGCCGCCGTCATCAGGACATACGGATTGGTGCGGTAATCGGAAAGGCCCCCTCGCTTTTCAAGCGCGGCCGGGACGTTGGATCCGATATGCCGCGTTAATTTCTCACACAGCGTGTAAAGCCTGTCTTTGTCAATCTTCTGGAATAGCTTGACGAATTACTTTTGGTCGAATGTGTGCCACTGTTTCTTCAGGGTTTTAAAGAATGGGTTTGATCACTTGCCTTTTACCATCTAAATCTTACCTGATTGCCCGACTGCGACGCAGCGTCTGGGGTGCCTCATACGATTTCTTGGAATTATCCGCCGCATCTTCCCAAACAAAAGTTTTTCCGGCCTTGAATAATTGTCGGGTCCAAACGTGCGACTGGATGTAAATGACCCTGTAGTCGGCCGGGGCCCGCGAAAGACGACTTTCGGTTCCGTTCAGACGGTCCAGGGCATCTGCAATCACCCCGCCCGCGACCATGCCAAGCCGCACGGGAACGGCATTCCCAATCCTGGCATAACCCTGCGCAACGGTTCCCCCAAGATGCCAGCCGGGTGGAAATTCCTGGATTGCGGCATACTCCCGCAATGTGAGGGCGCGCACTTCCAAGGGATGGCACAGAGCCGTGCTGGCATGGTTTGGCATTGTGACGAGGGTAGGGCAAGGCAGGTCATAACTTAACCGGCGCCACCAGGCCGAGCGCCCTCCTTTGGCGTGCCATACCCGTCCTATCGACTTCTGCTGCAAGGCTACGGGTAGGCTGCGCGGACAAACGTAACATTCCCGCCCATCTGCCCGGCGGCCTTGGCGGCGGCGTGCCGCGCCCGTTCTGCCCGCCTGCATGGCCTGGTGCTGGGCTGCGGCTGCTTGGGGCGGAGGGAGCGCTGCGCCCTGATAAGTCCGCTGTCTCCGTCCCGTTTTCCAGCTTGTTGGTTAGCCCCGGCCGAGTGCGGGAAGGCTGGCGGGCCGGTCTGTCCGTGCATCGCTTACCTGGCCTGCGGCGGGGCCGCGGCACAGCTGCCCCGCCCGTGGTTCGCCCTTTTAGTCTCGCGCCCCATCTGCAGCCCTTTCGCTGTTGCGCCATGCCGCACCCGCCTGCCGCCGATGGTCCTACGGCCCGCATGTCCTGCGGTGCGTCGAGGCAGCAACGTCGCCGCTGCGATCCAAAACCCGCTTGACCCTGCCAGCCCGCGCGCGCGGCCGCCAAGCGGCCTGCCAAACCGCCGCACCGATACTGCCGAGCCGTGCTGCCCTTGCAATCTGCAGGACGGCGCCGCTGCGACATCGCGCTCTAACGGATCGGCGCCGGCTTGTCCCCGGCCTGCCTGCGCCTATCAACGTCGGCCCCATGCGAGGCATTGGCCCGGCAGCCCGCATGGGGCCGCGCCCTGCACCGCGCCGCAGGCTGACAGCCCGGCCCAATGGACACCCGGTCGGGTTATCCCCGGCTGGCCTGAAGACCCCACGCCTGTCCGCGGCGCCGCGACCCGCCGACAGTATTACCCGTCCGCTTCAAAACCCCAGCGCACGACGTCAAAATGTCATTCGGTGGTAACCCAGTGGTAGCCCGAAAGAAAAAAGGGCCGAGGCAGAGATGCCTAAGCCCTTGTTTTAAATGGCGGACCCGGAGCGATTCGAACGCCCGACCCCCAGATTCGTAGTCTGGTGCTCTATCCAGCTGAGCTACGGGTCCGTCGTAGGGCGGGTTCCTAGGCTTCCGGGCGGGGGGATGCAAGCGAAAAACGGTGCGCTGCTGTAAAAAGAAACCGGCAGGGGTCAGAACGGGCAGATGTCGCGCGGAAGACAGATCAGGAACTCGGTTCCGGCGTCATCGCTGCGCACCAGGTCCAGCGATCCGCCGTGACCGCGCACCAGATCGGCGGCGATCGCCAGCCCCAGGCCCGTGCCGCCCTTGCGAATTCCGCCGGTGAACGGCTCGAACAGGTGATCGCGCGCCTTCTGCGGCAGGCCGGGGCCGGTATCGCCGACGCGGATGCACCAGTGGGTCTCGTCCTCGGCGCCCGACATCTCGATGGTGCCGGGGCGGCGGGTGGCGGCGATCGCCTGGCGGGCGTTCCGGGCAAGGTTGGAAAGCACGCGGTAAAGCTGCTCGCGGTCGGCCCGGATCCGCAACCCGGCAGGCATGTCGATCACGAAATCCACGGCGCCGCCGTCCCCGGCCGCCTCGGCGGCCAGACTCTCGGCCTCGACCACCTCGGCGACCAAGGGCGCGAGATTGAAGATCGACAAAGTCGGCTGCGGCTCTTCGGCCTTGCCGAAAGCCAGCGTCGTTTCGCACAGATTGACCGCCCGGCTGATCGCGCCGACCAGCTTGGGCGCTGCGCGGCGCACGGCGGGATCGGCGCTGCTTTCCAGCCGGTCTGCAAGGATCTGCCCGGTTGCCAGCACGTTGCGCAGGTCATGGCTGATCTTGGCTACTGCCTGACCCAGCTGCGCCAGCCGTTCCCGCTGCTTGAGCGAGGCGGTGACGGTCCGCTGCATTTCGGCCAGGGCGGTTTCGGCCGCCCGCACCTCGCCCATCCGGGCGGAGGGGGTGATGATGGTGCGCATGTCGCCGGGCGAGGCGGCATAGGCGGTCATGTGGCCGATCACGCGGCGGATCGGGCCGACGATCAGCCGCTGTGTGGCAAGGTTGAGCAGCAGCGCTGTCAGCACCGAAAACGCCGCCGACAAGGCCAGCATGCGCACCGCGAACTCGATCATCTCCTCGCGCATGGGGGCGGTATTCATGGTGATCTCGATCAGCTGCCCGGCCTGCCGGACGGGCTGGCCGATCACGCGGATCACCTCGGCCTTGTCGTGGATCAGGTCGCGCAGCGTCTGGCGGACGCTGTCGCCATAGGTCGTCTCGCGCAGGTCATAGGTTGCCGAGATCGGCTGGGGCAGGGGGGAAGACAGCACCAGCTGCCGCACGTCGTTGCGCCGCAGCACGACGTTGTAGACGCCGGCGTTTTCCAGCAGTTCGCTTTCCAGATCGGCCGCGATCGATTCGTCGGTCGCCAGCAGGGCGAGGCTGGCGATCTGCGCCCGTTCAAGCCGCGTTTCCAGATAGTCGCGGCGATAGTTGGTCACGCTGGGCACCAGGATCAGCAACTCGGCCAGCACCACGAAGGCGATCGTCAACAGCGCGAAGCGGCCGGAGATGGTGTTGAGAGTCATGCCTGCTCGTGTCGTCGCGCAAATCCTGCCGCATGATTGCCGGACGGGCCGCAGCCATCATCAAACAAACGTGATGTCCACCGGGTTCCCGCAGATGCCACAACCTGTTCTTGTCACCTGGCCCGATGCGCATCAAACGGTTGACTCAGCGCCCGCGTCTGCCTATCAGACGGGCTTCGCATTATCGGCGCATTCTGCGCGGGGCCATTCCCCGCAGGCCGCGTCCTGTCTGTTGGAGCACGACGATGAAACGCACCTTCCAGCCGTCGAACCTGGTTCGCGCGCGCCGGCACGGGTTCCGCGCCCGCATGGCCACCAAGGGCGGCCGCAAGGTTCTGGCCGCGCGCCGCGCGCGGGGCCGCAAGGTTCTGTCCGCCTGACAAGGCGGCGGGCGTGTCCGCGGCGCTGACCGAAACGGCCGAGGCGCATTTGCCTGTCGCGGCCCGGTCCGTGCCGCCGCGTTCAGCCAGTCCCGCCCTTGTCCTGCGCCGCCGGGCTGACTTCCTGCGGGCCGCATCCGCCCGCCGTCAGGGAACGGCGGGCTTTCTGCTGCAGGCGCGCTGTCGCCGGCCCGACGAGCAGGCCCCGGCCGATGCGATCCGGATCGGCTTCACCTGTTCAAAAAAGCTGGGCAACGCCGTTGCCCGTAATCGGGCCAAGCGGCGCCTGCGGGCCCTCGCGCGCGAGATCCTGCCCCGATCGGCCCGTCCCGGATGGGATTATGTCCTGGTCGGCCGGCCCGAGGCGACCGCGACCCGCGATTTTGCCCTGCTCAAGGCGGACCTTCTGTCCGCGCTGGAGCGCGTGCACGCGGCGCGCATGCCGCAGGACAGCGGGGCGGCCGATCCCGCGCCAAGGCGGCGGGGCGGACGATGAGCGGGCTGCCGCCGCTGCACGGCGCGCGCTGCCCTGCGCGGCCGACAGCGGCTCCGCGCATGAGCCTTGCCGCGCAGCTTGTCGCCCTGCCGGTGCGGGCCTACCGGCTGCTGCTCAGCCCTTGGATCGGGCATGCCTGCCGCTTTCAGCCGACCTGTTCGGTCTATGCGCTCGATGCGCTTGCGCGCCATGGCGCATGGCGCGGCACCGCGCTGATGCTGCGCCGGCTGGGCCGCTGTCATCCCTGGGGCGGATCGGGCTTTGATCCGGTGCCGCCCGTCAAGGGTGATCCGCGATGAGCCGGCCGCGGCATGTTCCTGCGGGGCTTGTCCTTGTCGCCGCTGCGGCTGTCGCGCTGGTGGCATGGCTGGCCTTTGTTTTCAGGGCTGCCTTGCCGTTCACCGGCCCCTGAGCCGGCCGTGAAGAGGGCGGCCTTCCGGATGATCCGCCCCTCCTCATCCCCCCTTGCCTGCGAGGTTCCCGATGCGCGACGACCTGTCCGACCTGCCTGAACCCGATGCCGACGAGGGCGAGATCCATCCGCTGTTCCGCGGCGCGCCCGGCTCGACCGAATTTCGCAAGCTGCGCAAGCGCCTTGTGCGCGAGGTGCGGGCGGCGATCGAAACCTATCACATGATCCGGCCCGGCGATCGCTGGCTCGTCTGCCTGTCCGGCGGCAAGGACAGCTATACCCTTCTGGCCGTGCTGCACGAGCTGCAATGGCGGGGGCTGCTGCCGGTCGATCTGCTGGCCTGCAACCTCGATCAGGGGCAGCCGGGCTTTCCCGCCACGGTGCTGCCGCAGTTCCTGACCGAACGCGGGGTGCCGCACCGGATCGAATATCAGGACACCTATTCCGTGGTGAAGGCCAAGGTGCCCGAGGGACGCACCTATTGCAGCCTGTGTTCGCGGCTGCGGCGCGGCAACCTGTATCGCATCGCACGCGAGGAAGGATGCAGCGCCGTGGTGCTCGGCCATCACCGCGACGACATTCTGGAAACCTTTTTCATGAACCTGTTTCACGGCGGGCGGCTGGCGTCGATGCCGCCCAAGCTGGTGAACGAGGAGGGCGATCTGATGGTGCTGCGCCCGCTTGCCTTCGTGGCCGAGGCTGATTGCGACCGCTTTGCCCGTGCCATGCAATATCCGGTCATCCCCTGCGATCTGTGCGGCAGCCAGGAGGGCTTGCAGCGCATGCAGGTCAAGAAGCTGCTGGATGAATGGGAGGCGCGCAGCCCCGGCCGCCGCCAGGTCATGTTCCGCGCCCTGACCAATATGCGCCCGTCCCATTTGCCCGACCCTGCACTGTTCGATTTTGCGGCGCTCTGGCCCGCTGGGGACGGCGCGCCCGAACCGATCCGGGGCGACGGCGCCGGGGTTCCGCTGCTGCGCTGAACGCAGGGGCGCGCCAGGCGCGCGGGCGTGGCGGCTCATCGCCCGATGGCCGGGCCGGGCGCGCCCGGCAAGGCCCCGGCGCGCCCTGCCTGCCCATCGCTGCCGACGGTTGCGCCCCGCCACTGCGGCGCTATCCATGGCCTGCCGACCCACCGGAGAGATGCCATGCCCCCGCCGCGCCCCATCACCTGCTTCAAGGCCTATGACCTGCGCGGCCGGCTGGGGGCCGAGCTGGACGAGGATGTGGCCTGGCGGGTCGGGCGCGCCTTTGCTGCGCGCCCCGGCGCGCGCCAGGTGGTGGTCGGGCGGGACGGGCGCGAAAGCTCGCCCGCGCTGGCGGCGGCGCTGATGCGCGGGCTGACCGAAGGGGGCGCCGATGTCCTGGACATCGGCCTTGCCGGCACCGAGGAGATGTATTTCGCCACCGACCATCTGGAGGCTGATGGCGGGATCGAGGTGACAGCCTCGCACAACCCCATCGACTATAACGGGATGAAGCTGGTTGGGCGCGGCGCCGCGCCGCTGGACCCCGATACCGAATTGGCCACACTGGCCGCGCTTGCGCAGGCCGGCTCGTTCCCGGACGCCCCGATGGGGCGCGTGAGCGACGCCGCGGCTGTCCGGGCCGACTATGCGCGGCGGGTGTGCGATTTCGTGGATGCGGCGTTGCTGCGGGGCCGTCTGCTGGTCAATGCGGGCAATGGCGTCGCAGGGCCGGCGCTTGACGCGATCGCGGCGGAACTGGGCCGGCGCGGGGCAAGGCTGGACATCATCCGCATCAACCACGATCCCGACCCCGCCTTTCCGAACGGCATCCCCAACCCGCTGCTGCCCGAAAACCGGCCCGTCACGGCCGATGCGGTCAGGGCCTGCGGCGCGGATCTGGGCGTGGCCTGGGATGGCGATTTCGACCGCTGCTTCCTGTTCGATGAAACCGGCCGCTTCATCCCCGGCGAATATGTGGTCGGGCTGCTGGCCGCGGCCTTCCTGGACCGCCATCCGGGCGCGCGGATCGTCCATGATCCGCGGGTCGTCCTGAACACCCGCGACGTGATCGCGGCGGCGGGGGGCGAGGCGGTGCAGTCCCGGACGGGCCATGCCTTCGTCAAGCAGCAGATGCGCCGGTCGGGCGCGGTCTATGGGGGCGAGATGTCGGCCCACCATTATTTCCGCGACTTCGCCTTTGCCGACAGCGGCATGATTCCCTGGCTGATGGTGGCCGAGCTGATGGCCCGCACCGGGCAATCCCTGTCGCAGCTGGTGAGCGCGCGCATGGCGGCCTTCCCCTCGTCAGGCGAGATCAATTTCCGCCTGGATGACCCCGATGCCGCCATCGGGCGGGTGCTGGCGGCCTGCGCGGCGGGCGCGACGGCGCGCGACGACACGGACGGGATCAGCCTCGAATATCCATGCTGGCGCTTCAACCTGCGCCGGTCCAATACCGAGCCGCTGGTCAGGCTGAATGTGGAAAGCCGGGGGGACAGCGCGCTGGTCGCCGCGATGGTGGACAGGATCAGCGCGCTGCTGGCCGGCTAGTCGCCCACCGTGTCCGGCACGCCCATGATGTATTCGTGATAGGCGATCGCATCATTCACATTGTCGAAGACCTCGATGCGGCCCTTTTCCAGCACCGCGCCCATGGTGCAGAGCCGCCGGATCATCGGCATCGAATGGCTGACCACGATGGATGAGGCGTTCATCATGCGGTCCGCGAACACCACCTGCGACTTTTCGCGGAATTCGGCATCGCCCACGCTGGTCACCTCGTCCACCAAATAGGTGTCAAAGCGGATGCCCATGCTGCACCCCATCGCCAGGCGCGAACGCATACCCGACGAATAGCTGCCGAAGGGCAGGTGATACTTGGCGCCCAGCCCGGCGAATTCGTCGACGTAGTCGACCAGCTCATCGGTATCGACGCCATAGATGCGGGCCACGAACCGCACATTCTGCGCACCGGTCAGATCCTGGTGAAAGCTGCCGGCGAAACCCACCGGCCATGAGATCGTGCCATCCGACACGATCCGCCCCGAAGTGGGCAGCGCGGTGCCCGCGATCATCCGCAGCAGCGTGGATTTGCCCGCCCCGTTGCGCCCCAGCAGCCCGACCGACTGCCCCGTGGGGAATACCGCATTCAGCCGGTCGGCCACCACGTTCCGCCGCCCGTCGGCGTAATAGATCTTGGTCAGGTTCTCGAGCCGGATCATCGCCGCCTGCCCGCCCCCTCAGCGCCGGTCGCGCACGCTGTAATAGACCAGCGTCAGGATCGACCACAGCACAAAGGCCAGCGCCGCGCCGATCCCCAGCAGCCATGGCCGGTCAGGCTCGAGCGACCGCTGCGCCTCGGTCGGGGTGATATGGGCGGCAAGATAGCGCGTCTGCCGCTGTGCGGCCGCCAGCGATGCTTCATAGGCGGCGCGGGCCGTCTGATGGGCGCCCTCGGCGAATTCCAGGTCGACCCTCAGCCGTTCGTAATCGGCCATCAGCTGGGCATAATTGGCCCCCTCGGGCGATTCGCCGCCGAATTTCTGGCGCTGGGCCTCGATCTGGGATTGCAGGGACGTGATCCGCTTTTGCGCCTGAAGCACGCGCTGATCCTGGGCGCGGGCGTTCTGGCGCAGCGTGTCGAGCTGCACCTGCGCCTCGGCCAGCTGGCTTTGCAGGCTGGTCATGATCGACATCTGCGCCCCGATATCGGCGGTGGGGTCGAGGATGCGGGTCTTGACGCGGAAGGCGGTCATGGCCTGGCGCGCTTCGGTCAGCACGCCGCGGGCTTTTTCCAGTTCGTGCTCGGCCTGCCGGGTTGCGTCGGCGCGGGCCTGATCGGACAGCCCGTTCACCACATGTTCGCTTTCCCGGAAGATTTCATCGGCGATCGCCTTGGCGTCGGCGGGCGAGAATGCCGCCGTGCGCACGGTGATGATACCCGACTTGTCGTCGTAATAGATCTTGACCTGACGCCGCCAATATTCGGTCAGATCTTCGATCGTGCCGGAGGGATCGAAGGCAAAGACGAAATCGCGCGGCCATTCGCGCGAGAACATCCCCCGAATCCCCAGCGCCGTGTCGGCCTTGGCGACCACGTCGGGCGAGCGGATGAAGTCATAGAGAATGTCGGTGTCCGACGCGGTGCTGGACGCGCTGCCGAACAGCCCGCCGAACATGTCCATCGACGGGGCGCCCTCCTCCTTGCGGACCGAAAAGCCCACGGTCGAGGTGTATTGGTCGGCCGCGCGCGTCCACAGATACCAGGCCCAGACGCTCGTGGGGATGATGACCAGCAGCAAAAAGCTGGCCATCAGCGCCCAGTGCCGCCGCCGGGGCGAGGCTTCGGCCACCGGGGGGCGGGGGGCGGACGCCGTGACGGGACGGCCGGGCGGAAGGGCGGGCGGCCCGCCGGCCCCGCGCGGGGCGGGGGCTGGGCAGGGCGCGCGGCTGCCGGCGGGCTGGCCTGGGCGGGTGCGGGCACGGAAACCGCCTGCCCGGCACGGGCCGCGGCCGCGGCGGTGGCCGCGTCGGCGGGAATCAGCCGCCCCTGCGGCGGCGCTGCGGCGGCCGGCGCGGCAGGGCGGGCCGGCTGCTCGCCGCCGGGCGGCTGCGCCTGCGGCTTGGCCGCTGCCTGGGGTTGAGGCTTTGCCTGAGGCTGAGGCTGGGGCGCCGTCTTTGGCTGGGACGGCGGGGCATCACCTGCGGGTGGCCGCGCGCCGTCCTGCGCCGCGGGGGCCGCGGCGGGACGAGGCGGGGCCGCTGCCGCCATCGGCGGCGCGGAAAACACCTCGCTTGGACGGGGGGCGGGCCGATCATGCTCAACCGGGTCGGGGTTCGATGCCGGAGAGGGTGCCGGTTTGGCAGGGTCGCTGGCCATGCGGGCTTTCGCTGGTTCCAATTTTGGTGCAGTTGTTACATAGCCATCTGCTGTAAGACCAGCCTTGGCGGTAACATGTCCGATACCCGCGCCAGCCTTCCCCCTTTGGGCATCTCGCCCCCCCGCCCTCCCGCCCGGCGCAGCGGGGGGCTGCGCCGCATGTTCCGCACCATTGTGGCGCTGATGCTGCGCGAGGTGTCCACGACCTATGGCCGCTCGCCCGGCGGCTATGTCTGGGCGCTGGCCGACCCGATCCTGGGCATCGCGCTGCTGACGGCGGTGTTCCAGGGGGCGATGGGCCATACCCGGCCGCTGATCGGATCAAATTTTCCGCTGTTCTATGCCAGCGGCTATCTGGTCTTTCAGATGTATCACGACATCGCGGGCAAGGTTGCGGCCAGCCTGCGCTATTCCCGCCCGCTGCTTGCCTATCCGGCGGTGACGTTCGTGGATGCGCTGCTGGCCCGGATGGTGCTGAACACGGTCACGCATCTCATCGTCTTTGCGGTGGTGATCGGCGGCATCGCGCTGATCTATGATCTGCCGCTGGTGATGGATGTGGCGACGGTGCTGCAGGCCTTTGGCCTGACGGCGCTGTTCGGCGCCTCGCTGGGGACGCTGAACTGCTTTCTCTACATGCGCTTTCCGGTGTGGGAACGGGCCTGGTCGATCCTCAGCCGGCCGCTGTTCCTGATGTCGGGGGTGTTCTACACCTATGAGCTGATGCCCCATGGGGTGCGGGCCGTGCTGTGGTGGAACCCGGTCCTGCAGCTGATCGGGCTGATGCGGCGCGGCATCTATGGCGTCTATCCGGCCGATTATGTGAACGAAGGCTATATCATCGCCCTCTCGCTGCTCCTGCTGTGCGCCGGGCTGCTGCTGATCTGGCGCCGCTACCGCGACCTGCTTGAAATGGTCTGACGGCTTTCAGCCGTCCACCAGCCCCTCGATGATCGCGCGCAGCGTGGCGACGCCCTCGCCCTTTTCGGACGAGGTGACCACCAATTGCGGAAAGGCCGCCGGGTGCCTTTGCAGCTCGCCCTCGATCTGCGCCAGTGTCTGCGCCAGCGTTCCCGCGCCGATCTTGTCGGCCTTGGTCACGATGACCTGAAACGGCACCGCCGATCGGTCGAGCAGGGCCATGATCTCGTGATCGACGGGCTTGACGCCGTGGCGGGCATCGATCAGCGCAAAGGCCCGCCGCAGGTTGGGCCGCCCGGCCAGATAACGTTTCAGCAGCGCCTGCCATTTCTGCACTACGGCCACCGGCGCCTGGGCAAAGCCATAGCCGGGCAGATCCACCAGATAGCCGCGCCCGGCCAGGGCGAAGAAGTTCACCTCCTGCGTGCGGCCGGGCGTGTTCGAGGCGCGAGCGATGCCCTTGCGGCCGGTCAGCGCATTGATGAGGCTGGACTTGCCGACATTGGACCGGCCGGCAAAGCAGACCTCGGGGCGGTCCGGCGCAGGCAGGCCGTCCATGGAGACCACGCCCTTGACGAAATCCACCGGCCCCGCGAACAGCAGCCGGCCGCGTTCGGCCACATCCTCCGACGGCTCGGGCGCCTGGGGAAAGGCAACCTTCACAGCAGCTCCACCCGGTCGCCGGGGCGAATGGTGCCGCCGGTGCGCACCTCGGCATAGATGCCGAAATTGCGGTGCCCCAAGGCCCGCTCGAGCGCCGCCGGCATGTCGCAATCAAGATTGCCCGTCAGGGTATCGGCGCTGGTCGCGACGCAGCGGCCGATATGTTCGGTCAGCTTCAGCTCGACCGCGCCGATCCGCAGGCGGTGCAGGCGCAGGCCGCTTTCCGCAAAGGGTTCCCACCCGTCGATCCACAGGTTCCCGCGCCAGCGGTCGGTGCCCAGCGGCCGGCCCATTTTCTCTTCAAGCGCAGCCAGCGAGGACAGCGACAGGATCGAAACCCAGGGCTGCTTGACATCGCTCAGCGCCTGCGGCCCCTCGACCAGCCGCGCGGCGGGGGCCTTGCCCGAGGAAGCCCAGAGGGGCTGGACCCAGGCGACGATGGCATCGGGTTCGGCCAGCGGATCGACGCTGAGCGGCGGCAGATCGGGATGGGTCAGCACCAGCCGCTCCCCCTGCCAGCCGCCCCGCACGGCCTGAAGCGCCGCCGCGGCAGCCCCCCGCGCGAAGGCGGATTTGGGCAGCCATTTGCGCAGCGCCCCCTCCTCGAGATGGTGCAGCGCGCTTTCATGCAGCACGGCAAAGCGGCGGTCGCCCGGCATCGGGGCGCCTGCGGCGAGCGTCACCTCGGCCAGCTCCTCGCCGCCGATCGACTTGACCGGATAGCGAAGGATATGAGCCAGGCTCGCGGTCACTTGCGCCCGAGCCTCACGCTGTCGCGGATATTGCCGAACAGCTGCGGCGGGTGCCCGTGCATGGACATGATGGTGTATTGCTGGACGATGGTGATGAGGTTGTTCGTGATCCAGTAAAGCACCAGCCCCGAGGCAAAGCCCCCCAGCATGAACATGAAGATCCAGGGCATCCAGGCAAAGATCATCTTCTGCGCCGGATCGGCCGGGGCGGGGTTCAGCTTCTGCTGGAGCCACATGGTGATGCCCAGCACGATCGCCAGCAGCGGCAGCGACAGGCTGTGCAGGGCCGATCCGGCCGCCGGCGGCGCATAGGGCAGCAGCCCGAACAGGTTCAGCAGCGACGAGGGATCGGGCGCGGACAGGTCGCGGATCCAGCCGATCCACGGTGCATGGCGCAGCTCCAGCGTGACGAAGATCACCTTGTAGAGCGAGAAGAAGATCGGGATCTGCAGCAGCATCGGCAGACAACCCGCGGCCGGGTTGACCTTCTGCGTGCGATACAGCGCCATCACCTCTTTCTGATAGGCCATCTTGTCGTCGCCGGTGCGGGCCTTGATCGCCTCCATCTCGGGCTGCAGCTCGCGCATGCGGGCCATCGAAACATAGGATTTGCGCGCCAGCGGGAAGACCAGCAGTTTCAGCACGAAGGTCAGCGCGATGATCGACCAGCCCATGTTGCCGATCAGCCCGTGCAGCCAGTGCAGCACGCGGAAGATCGGCTTGGTCAGGAAATAGAACCAGCCCCAGTCGATGGAATCGACGAAGCGGTCGATGCCCTTGTCGCGCTGATAGGCGTTGATGGTTTCCCATTCCTTGGCGCCGGCGAACAGATAGCTGGAGGACGACAGCGTTGTGCCGGGGCCGACGGTCTGCACCGGCAGGCGCGTTTCGGCCTGATAGATGTCGGCGCCCGGCGCGTATTTCACCACGCTGGTGAAGGCCTGCCCCGGCGCGGGGATCAGCGTCGTCATCCAGTATTTGTCGGTGAACCCGATCCAGCCGTCCGTCGCGACGCTGGCGATCTCGGCCGGACCTTCGCCGGGGGCGGGGTCAAGCTTGACCATGTCCTTGTATTTCCGCTCGACCAGCTTGCCGTCATTCATGCCGACCGCGCCTTCATGCAGGACGAAATAGTTCTGCGTATCGGGCTTTCCGTGGCGGGCGAGGATGCCGTAGGGCGCGGCGGCAAAGGGCGCGGCGGCGGTGTTTTCCAGGCTCTGGGTGACGGTGAACAGGAACTTGTCGTCCAGCTCGAACATGCGGCGGAAGATCTGGCCGGCGCCGTTGTTCCAGGCCAGCGTCACCGGCTGGCCGGGGGCGAGCGTGGTGCCGCTTTCCACCGTCCAGACCGTCGCGGGCGAGGGGACCAGCGCCGGATCGACACCCGGTCCGGGCATCCAGCCGTAAACGGCATAATAGGGTTTCTGCACCACGACATCGACCTGCGCGCCCGGCGCTGCCGGCGTGCCGGTGGTTTCGATCCGCGGCTGCGCGGTGGGCGAGAGCAGGCGCACGAAGGGCGAGGCGGGATCAAGCGTTTCGCGGTATCCCGTCAGCAGCAGATCGTCGATGCGGCCGCCCGCCAGCGAGATCGACCCCTTGAGCGCCGGGGATTCGATCGCCACGCGCGGCGCGGCCAGCACGGGATCGTCTGCCGCGCCGATCAGCGTCGGCGTTGCCCCGGCCTGCGCCGCGGGGGCAGCGGGGGTTGCTGTCTGCGCTGCCGTCGTGTCGGCCGCAGGCGCGGTCGCAACAGGTGGCGGGGGGGCGAAGAAGGCATACCATCCGATCAGCACAAGCGCAGACAGCACCATGGCGAGGATGAGATTGCGGTTGTTGTCTTCCATCCGTCGCCACCCCGGCTCTTGCAGGCAAAATACGCCGTGCTTTGACCGGAGGCCCCTGCAAAGGTCAAGCGGATTGCGCCGCGCCCCTGCCGCGGCAGCATTTTCGCCCCATCCTGCGCCCCGCTGACGCAATCAAGACTAAAGCGCCGAAACCGCCCGCTGATCGTAAAGACGGGCGATGTCGTCGGGGCGGCACAGTTCGGTGGCGGGCGTCATGCAGGTGGCCGCCGCCGCCGCCGCCCCGAGCGCCAGCGCATCGGGTGCCCCCAGGCCCCGAGCCACGCCCAGCGCATAGCCTGCCAGGAAGCTGTCGCCCGCGCCCACCTTGCTGATGACACGAACGGGCGGCGCCGCCGCGTGCCAGCGCCCTTCGGGCCCCGCGATGATGTTGCCGTCGGCCCCGCGCGCAACGATCACCGATCGCGCCGCCCCCGCCGCGACCAGCGCGCCGGCGAAATCGGCGGTATCGGTGCGGGCCGGCAGGGGGCGGCCGGCCAGGCTTTCGGCCTCGGCATCGTCCATGCGCAGCACCTCGACAGCCGCGCCCGCCCCTGCGGCGATCGCGGCAAGCGCCGTGCCCGATGTGTCCACGAACAGGCGGGCCGCGCCGCCCGCAAGCTGCCGCGCCAGCATCGCGGCCAGAGTGTCGGGCACGCCGGGCGGGTTCGATCCGGACAGCACGACGATCCCGCCGCGCGGCGCCGCGGCCCCGACCGCCTCCAGCGCCGCCCCCACATCCGCGGCGGACCATTCCGGCCCCGGCAGGACAAAGCGGAACTGCGCCCCCGTGCCGCGGTCGATCACCGACAGCGACTGGCGCGTGTCGCCCGGCGCCTTCAGCCGCAAAACCGGCAGGCCGGCATCCTCGAGCAGCCCGGCCAGCCTGTCGCCCGCCGCGCCGCCCAGCGCGACAAGCGCGGTGGACTGCCCGCCCATCCGCGCGATGGCGCGGCTGACATTGATGCCGCCCCCGCCCGGATCGGTCACGGGCGCCTCGCAGCGCAGCTTGAGTTCCGGCACCACCGCCGCCGCGCTGGTCGCCACGTCCAGCGCCGGGTTCAGCGTGACGGTCAGGATGGGGGCCTGCGCGCCGCTGCCCAGGGGGATGGCGCCCGCGGGAACGCTGCCGGGGGCGATCATGTCCACCACGCGTCGATGCGGGCGATATCGGCGTCGGACCAGCCGAAGTGATGTGCGAATTCGTGGATGACCACGTTGCGCACCAGCG
Organism: Paracoccus contaminans; assembly: GCF_002105555.1. NCBI lineage: Bacteria > Pseudomonadati > Pseudomonadota > Alphaproteobacteria > Rhodobacterales > Paracoccaceae > Paracoccus > Paracoccus contaminans. The sequence goes on along the minus strand of NZ_CP020612.1, from coordinate 694,425 downwards.
CGCCCAGCGTCACGTCGCCGCGTTCGGCCCATTCGTCCAGGATGGCGCGGCGGTAAAGGCGCACGGTGTCGGGAAGATGCTGCGGGTCGGCAACCGATTTCTCGGTCAGGGGGATGCCGTCATAAAGGCCCGTGAGATCAAACGGATCGTCGATTTCCAGCTCGTCCAGGACATCCTCGCCCGCGACATCCTCGATGCGCAGGATGACATCGGCGGCCCTGGCCGCGAATTCGCCGGGAAGCTCGGCCAGCACCGCGCGGGCCAGCGCCTCGATATCGGCGGCCGCGGGCGCGGCGCGTTCGGTCCAGTCGGTCATCGTCCATCCCCGCTGCTGTGGGTGCCGATATGGACAAGAATCGCCCGTTGTGAAAGAGCGGGCGGATCAAGGAGACGGCCATGACCACCACCCGCTTCGCCCCTTCGCCGACCGGCCATATCCATGTCGGCAACCTGCGCACGGCGCTGATGAACTGGCTGATCGCGCGCAAGGCCGGCGGCACCTTCATCCTGCGGCTGGACGACACCGACCGCGAACGCTCGAAACAGGAATATGCCGACGGCATCCAGCGCGACCTGGAATGGCTGGGCCTGACCTGGGACCGGATCGAGCGGCAGTCGGACCGGCTGGACCGCTATGCCGAGGCGGCGGACCAGCTGCGCGCCTCGGGCCGGCTCTATGAGGTGTTCGAGACGCCGACCGAGCTGGACCTCAAGCGCAAGAAGCAGCTGAACATGGGCCGCCCGCCTGTCTATGACCGCGCCGGACTGGCGCTGCCCGACGAGCAGAAGGCGGCGCTGCGGGCCGAGGGGCGCGAGGGTTACTGGCGCTTTCAGCTGGACCAGCAGCGGATCGAATGGCCCGACGGCATCATCGGGGATGTGTCGATCGACGCGGCATCGGTCAGCGACCCGGTGCTGATCCGCGCGGACGGGCAGGTGCTTTATACCTTTGCCAGTTCGGTCGATGACGTGGACATGGGCGTGACCGACATCGTGCGCGGCGCCGACCACGTCACCAACACCGCCACGCAGATCCAGATCATTCAGGCGCTGGGCGGCACCCCGCCGCGCTTTGCCCATCACAGCCTGCTGACCGGCCCCCAGGGCGAGGAGCTGTCCAAGCGCCTGGGCACGCTGTCTTTGCGCGACCTGCGCGAACAGGGCGTCGCCCCCGAGGCGCTGCTGAGCCTGATGGCGCGGCTGGGGTCGAACCAGCCGGTGGAACTGCGCATGAGCCTTGATGCCCTGGCCGACGGGTTCGACCTGTCGCAGTTCGGCGCCTCGCCCACCAAGTTCGACGCCGAGGATCTGTGGCCCCTCACGCGCGAGCGCAACCAGCACCTGCCCTTCGAGGCGGTGCGGGACCGCATCACCGCCCTGGGGGTGCCGGATAATATTGCCGAACGCTTCTGGTCGGTGGCCCGGCAGAACATCACGCGCCTGGACGATCTTGGCCCCTGGTGGGCGCTGATGCGCGACGGGGCCGCGCCGGTCGTCGCGCCCGAGGATGAGGATTTCGTGCGCGAGGCGCTGGCGCTGTTGCCGCCGCGCCCCTGGACCGATGCGACCTGGGACGAATGGACCGCCGCCGTCAAGGAGACGACGGGGCGCAAGGGCAAGGGATTGTTCATGCCCCTGCGCAAGGCGCTGACCGGGATGGATCATGGTCCCGAGATGGGCGCCCTGATGCCGCTGCTGCAGCAGGTCGCCCGCGCCGGCTGATCCTTGCCCTGACCGGATTTCCCGCCGTTTTCCCTGGCCCCGCCTTGTGCGGGGCCTTGCGCGTTCATGGGCCGGGATCATGATTGTGATTGACAGCCCAAATTTCCGAGGCAATTACTCAGTTATAGCTTACCCCATCGCTCAACGACTTATCGGAGACGGCCATGAACGATCTGACCTTCGGCGGCACGGATGGCAGCACCCTTGTCCCGGTCATGCCGCATCTGCCCCTGCATGATGCAACCGCGCTGACCCGCGGCGGCAATCTGGCCCAGATCGCGCTGGATGGTCAGGTCTATACCCTGCGCATCACGCGCGCCGGAAAGCTGATCCTGACCAAGTGATCGGCGGGGGCCGCGGGGCTTGGCCATGCCGCTGGCGGGCGGCACGGCCAGCTTGGCGCCCTTGTCCATGGCCGCAGGGTGGGCGGCGCCGCCGCCGGCGGGCTGCGTCCGGGCGTCCGGGGCAACCTGCCGGTCGCCGGTGCCGCGAAGCGGAGGGGGGGGGCGGCGCCGCGCCCGGCCTTGGCCCCTTCCGGCCGCCCCGTCGCGGCCCTGCCTGAGACAGGGCGGCATTGACGATCGCCCGCGGATGGCCCAATCCGCTGGTGCCGGGTATGAGGGCAGCATGAGCTTTGATCGCCGCATCAGGATCGCGCCGTCGATTCTTTCCGCCGACTTTGCCGATTTCGGGCGCGAGATTGTCGCGGTCGAAGGGCAGGGGGCCGACTGGGTGCATGTGGACGTGATGGACGGCCATTTCGTTCCCAACCTGACCTTCGGCCCTGCGGCGGTGAAGGCCTTTCGCAGGCATGTCCGCGGCTTCATGGACGTGCATCTGATGATCGCCCCCGTGGACCCCTATATCGACGCCTATGCCGAGGCAGGGGCCGACATGATCGTGGCCCATGTCGAGGCGGGCCCTCATATCCACCGCACCCTTCAGGCGATTCGCGCAACGGGGAAAAAGGCGGGGGTCGCGCTCAACCCCGGCACTCCGGCCGAGGCGGTGCGGCACCTGCTTGACCTGTGCGACATGGTCCTGGTGATGAGCGTCAATCCCGGCTTCGGCGGGCAGCAGTTCATTCCGGGCGCCGTGGACAAGATCGCCGCCTTGCGGGCGATGATCGGGGATCGGCCCATCCACATCCAGGTCGATGGCGGCATCGACCCGGTGACCGCGCCCCTGGTGGCGGCGGCCGGTGCGGATGTGCTGGTCGCGGGCTCGGCGGTGTTCAGGGGCGGCTCGGTCGAGCGGCCCGAACGCTATGGCGAGAACATCCGCGCGATCCGCGCCGCGGCTGAACACGCGGCTGCCGCCAACGCGGCGGGCCTGGCCTGATGGCGGTGCTGTTCGATCTGGACGGAACGCTGATCGACAGCGTCGCGGATATCCACCGCCTGTCCAATGCCGCTCTGGCCGGCGAGGGGCTTGCCCCGCTGGGGCTGGAAACCGTCCGCGGCTTCATCGGGCGCGGGGTGCCGCATCTGGTCGCCCGGCTGCTGGCCGCGCATGGCATCGCGGACCCGGAGCGGGCTGCCCGCATGGCGGCGCTGATCGCCGGCAGCTATGACGATGCGGTCGAGCTGACGCAGCTTTATCCGGGCGTGCGGGATGCTGTCGCAGGGCTGCAGGCGCAGGGCCATGCGCTGGGGGTCTGCACGAACAAGCCTGCCTCTGCGGCCCGCGCGATCCTGCGCCACATGGGGTTGCTGGATGCCTTTCCGGTCGTGATCGGCGGCGATAGCCTTGACCTGCGCAAGCCGGACCCTGCGCCCTTGTTGGCCACATGGCGCGCCTGCGGGGCGGGGCCGGCGGTCTATGTCGGCGACAGCGAGGTGGATGCCGCCTGCGCCGAGGCGGCGGGCCTGCCCTTCATCCTTTACGAGCATGGATACCGCCAGATCCCGGCCGAGGCGCTGCCCCATGCCGCGATCCTGGGCGATTTCGCCGATCTGCCCGAAACCGTCGCCCGCCTGTTGCCTGCGCCGCGCGCCTAACGCTGCGCCGCTGCCTGGGGCGAGCGCCAGGGCGGCGAGATGGTTGGCGCCCCGAAATAGAAGCCTTGCAGGCAATCGATCCCCAGTTCGATCAGGAAGGCCGCGTCATCGGCGGTTTCGACCTGTTCGGCCACGGTGAACATGTCGAAATGCCGCGCGATGGACATCAGCGCCTGCGTGAGCACCTGATTGTCCCGGTGGGCGGCGATTTCACGGATGAACTGGCCGTCGATCTTGATCAGGTCAAAGGAGAAGTCGCGCAGATAGCGAAACGAGGTATAGCCCGCGCCAAAATCATCGAGCGCAAAGCTGATCCCCAGGGCCTGCAGCCGGCGCATGAAGGGCTGGACCTGTTCGGCCAGCCCCATCGCCGAACTTTCCGTGATTTCCAGGATAAGCCGCTCGGCGATGGCAGGGTCCTGCGCCAGCCCCTGTTGCAGGGCCAGCATCCAGGCCGGATAGCCGATGGAGCGTGCCGACATGTTGATCGACAGGCGAAGCGCCGGTTCCTCGGCCAGGGCCTGCAGGCCCAGGGACAGGGAGAGACAGTCGATCTGCCGTCCCAGTTCCGTCAGTTCGGCAAGGGGCATGAAATCGCGCAGCGGCACGATGCGGCCCGTATCGTCGATGATGCGGATCAGCCCTTCGTAGAAGGCGGGGCGGGCGGGGCGGTCGGACGGGACGATCGGCTGAAAGGCCAGGACCGCATCGCGCCGTTCCACCGCGCGGCGGACGATGGACATGGTCAGCCGCATCTGCTGATCGACCGCGAAGTCCAGCGGCGAGACGGGGCCTTGCCCGCCGTCCTGATCGGAATGAACCTTCATGACCCTGCTTTCGATTCGTCTGTTGCCCCCTGTATGGCAAGCATGCGCTAAGAGAGGGTGAATGAGGCCGCCGATCTGCATACAAGGTTAACGCGCCCGCAGCAGGGCCGCCGGCGTTGCGCCCGGTGCCTGCGGCGGGGCGTCATTGGGCCGTGATCTGGTCGATCAGCGCCAGCGCGGCGGGCGAGGACCAGTCGGCATCCCCGGTCATGCGGGCGATCTCGTTCCCCTCTGCGTCGATCAGGATCGATACCGGCATCGCCAGCACGCCCGATGCGCGCGCCAGCGCCAGCTGCGGATCGGTCAGCGTCGGCAGGGCGGTCACGCCGGCCTCGGCAAGGAACTTGTGCACCGCGGCCGGCGGATTGCGCCCGGTGGCGATGGTCAGCACCTGGAACCGCTCGCCCCCCTTTGCCTTCTGCAGCGCGTCCAGTGCCGGCATCTCGGCCCGGCAGGGGGCGCACCAGGTCGCCCAGAAATTGACCAGCAGCGCCTTGCCCTTCCAGTCGGCAAGGCTGTGCGTGCCGCCGTCCAGATCCGAAAAGGGCACCTGAGGGGCGGGCGCGGGGGCCGATTCGACCAGCTTGGGCAGCCCGGCATCGCGCGCCGCCTGCCAGTCCACCGGCCCGGCAAGGGCCCCGTTTGCAGCGAAAACCATGGACGTATAAAGGGCGATGAACCGCAGCATGTGACCTCTCCAGCCAGGACGGACCGATGACCGACAAGACCCAGAGCCCCACGGCAAACGCGATGTGGGGGGGGCGCTTTGCCGCCGGGCCGGATGCGATCATGACGGCGATCAACGCCTCGATCGGGTTCGACCGGCGGCTTTACGCCCAGGACATCCGGGGCAGCCGGGCCCATGCGGCGATGCTGGCAGCAACGGGCATCATCAGCCCTAGCGACGCCGAGGCGATCGGGGAAGGGCTGCTCACCGTCTTGTCAGAGATCGAGGCGGGCAGCTTCGCCTTCAGCGAGGCGCTGGAGGACATCCACATGAACGTGGAGGCGCGGCTGAAGGACCTGATCGGCGAGCCGGCGGGCCGGCTGCACACCGCGCGCAGCCGCAATGATCAGGTGGCGGTCGATTTCCGCCTGTGGGTGCGCGATCAATGCGATGGCGCCGTGCAGGGCTGCCGGGCGCTGATCCGCGCCCTGCTGGACCAGGCCGAGGCGGGGGCGGACTGGGTGATGCCGGGCTTTACCCATCTGCAGACCGCCCAGCCGGTGACCTGGGGCCATCACATGATGGCCTATGTGGAAATGCTGGGGCGCGACATCGGCCGGTTCACCGACGCGCGCGCGCGGATGAACGAATGCCCCCTCGGCTCTGCCGCGCTTGCCGGCACCGGCTTTCCCATCGACCGCGATGCCACGGCCGCCGCGCTGGGCTTTGACCGGCCGACGGCCAACAGCCTTGATGCGGTCAGCGACCGGGACTTCGCGCTCGAGTTCCTGTCGGCGGCGGCGATCTGCGCGACCCACCTGTCGCGGCTGGCCGAGGAACTGGTGATCTGGTCGTCGGCCCAGTTCCGCTTTGTCGCCATGTCCGATCGCTGGTCCACCGGGTCCAGCATCATGCCGCAGAAGCGCAACCCGGACGCGGCGGAACTGATCCGCGCCAAGATCGGCCGCATCCTCGGCGCCGCGGTCGCCCTGTTCACGGTGATGAAGGGCCTGCCGCTGGCCTATTCCAAGGACATGCAGGAGGACAAGGAACAGGTCTTCGACGCCGCCGACACGCTGATGCTGGCGCTGGCGGCGATGACCGGGATGATGTCGGACCTGACCGTGAGCCGCGACCGGCTTGAGGCTGCGGCATCCAGCGGGTTTTCCACCGCCACCGATCTGGCCGACTGGCTGGTGCGCGAAGCGGGTCTGCCCTTCCGCGAGGCCCATCACGCGACCGGCGCGCTGGTCGCGGCGGCCGAGGCGCGCGGCGTCGATCTGCCCGACCTGACGCTGGCCGAGATGCAGGCGGTCAATTCTGCGATCACCGGCGGGGTCTATGCGGTTTTGGGCGTTCACAACTCGGCCCGTTCGCGGCAATCTTACGGGGGAACCGCGCCCGATCAGGTGCGCGCGCAGATCGCCCGCTGGAAGGGCGTGACGGAGGAATGGGCATGATCCGCAGGATGCTGGCGCTTGCCGCGCTGTCGGGAATCGCCGCATGCGGGATCGACGGTCCGCCCCATGCGCCCGGGCCGGGTAATGATGCGCCCCCGCCCGGCGTCACGGTGTCGGGCGAGGCGGGCGTCGGGATGACCGGCGCGATCTGACAGGCGACTGCGGCACCGCCGCCAAGGGCGGGCCGGTCAGGCCGGGCGCAAGACCCGGCAACGAGGCAGGCAATATCGGCATGAAGGGACAGGCGATGAGCGGATGCAGGACGATCGGGGCGGCGCTGGGCGCGGCGGCAGTGACACTGCTGGCCGGCTGCGGGGGCGGCAGCCAGACCAAGCACCTGGTGGTGGACAGCGCCGAGGATGCGGTGATGATCCAGAAGGGCATCTACGTCTATAATCCGAACGAGCGGCATGCCCCCGTCTCGCTCTCTCGCGCCGATCTCGAAGGGATCGAGATCCGCTGAACGGGGCGGCGCTTTCATCGGGCGGCCCGGCTGCGTTATAGCGGGCGCAGGAACGGTGCGGGAACGGCATGGATCATTTCACCTATCGCGGCGGCGCGCTGTTCGCCGAGGACGTGCCGCTGGCCGCCATCGCCGCGTCGGTCGGCACGCCCGTCTATGTCTATTCGGCCGCCACCCTGACGCGCCATTTCGATCAGTTCCGCCAGGCTCTGGCCTGGACGGATCATCTGGTCTGCTATGCAGTCAAGGCCAATTCTAACCTTGCCGTGCTGCGGCTGCTGGGCGGCATGGGCGCGGGGATGGATGTCGTGTCGGGCGGCGAATATGCGCGCGCCCGCGCCGCGGGCGTGCCGGGCGGGCGCATCGTCTTTTCCGGCGTCGGCAAGACGCGGGCCGAGATGCGCGCCGCGATCGAAGGCGGCATCCGCCAGTTCAACGTGGAAAGCGAGAACGAGCTTGCCGCCCTGTCCGAGATCGCCGTGTCGATGGGCGCGGCGGTTCCGGTCGCGGTGCGCGTCAACCCTGATGTCGATGCCCGCACCCATGCCAAGATCGCCACCGGCAGGTCGGAAAACAAGTTCGGCATCCCCATCGCCCGTGCGCGGCAGGTCTATGCCGCGGCCGCCCGGCTGCCCGGTCTGCGCGTGGTCGGCATCGACATGCATATCGGCAGCCAGCTGACCGAGCTGGAGCCGTTCCGGCAGGCCTATGCCAAGATGGCCGACCTGTGCCGCGCCCTGCGGGCCGACGGGCATGCCATCACGCGGCTTGATCTTGGCGGGGGGCTGGGCATCCCCTACCGGCGCGACAATGCCGCGCCCCCGCTGCCGGTGGAATATGGCGCGATGGTGCGCGAGACGGTCGGCGATCTGGGCTGCGAGATCGAGATCGAGCCGGGGCGCAACATCGTGGGCAATGCGGGCGTCCTGCTCGCCTCGGTCATCTGGACCAAGCGCGGCGAGGGGCGCGACTTCCTCATTCTCGACGCCGCGATGAACGATCTGATCCGCCCGGCCATGTATGACGCCCATCACGACATCGTGCCGCTGCGCCAGCGCCCCGCCGGTGCCCCCGTTGCCCCGGTGGATGTGGTCGGCCCCGTCTGCGAGACGGGCGACACCTTCGGGCGCGGCGTCGATCTGCCGCCGCTTGAGGATGGCGAAATCGTCGCCTTCCGCAGCGCCGGGGCCTATGGGGCGGTCATGGCATCGGAATACAATTCCCGCCCCCTGGTGCCCGAGGTGCTGGTTTCGGGCGAGAGATTTGCCGTGATCCGCCCGCGCCCCGGCATCGAGGAGATGCTGGCCCGCGACCGCATCCCCGACTGGCTGTGAGGGACGGCCCTCCCCTTCACGACCCCGCAGGTATCCGGGCGCAGGATCCGGCCCTGCCCGCGGCGGCGCGGCGGGCGGTGGCGCTGACGCAGGCGGGGTTGTGGTGGGAACGGCTGGCGCGCGGCTTCTGGCCGGCGGCGACGCTGGCGGGGCTGGGGCTGGCCGCGCTTGCCCTTGGGCTGGTCGCGGCGCTGCCGGCGGCGCTGCTGCCATGGGCGGGCGGGGGCTGGGCGCTGCTTGTGGCGCTGGCGCTGGGGGCCGGGTGGCGCGGCTTTCGCGCCCCCATCCCGGCCGAGGCGGCCGAGCGCGTGGACCGGCGCCTTGCCGGGCGCCCCCTGGCGGCGCTGGGCGACCGGATGGCGCTGGGCGGCCCGGCGGCGGACGGTCTGTGGCGCGCGCATCTGGCCCAGGCGCGCCGGGCCGCCGCCCTGGCGCGCATGGTTCCCCCGGATGCCGGGCTTGCGCGGCGCGATCCCTATGCGCTGCGGCTGACGGCCATGACGGCACTGGGCATGGCGCTGCTGTTCGGGGGCGCGGGTCCGGCCGGGCAGGGGCTTGCGGCGCTGGCCTCGGGCTGGCGTCCGGCGCATGATGCGCCGGATCGGCCGCTGCCTGCCGGGCCGGCCTGGGAAGGCTGGGCCGAGCCGCCGGCCCATACCCGCCGCCCGGCGATCTATCTCAACGCGCTTGATGCCGATGCGCTGACCCTGCCACAAGGGACGGCGATCACAATCCGCCTTTATGGCGAGGGATTGCAGGTCGTGCAGGACATCGGCCCGCTGGCGGGTGCCGGGGGCGGCGCGGCCGATCCTGCGAGCGCCAGTGCCAGTGCCAGTGCCAGTGCCAGTGCCAGCGCCAGTCCTGGGGCGGTGCGGTTTTCCGCCCTGCGCGACGGCACGATCGAGATCGGCGGCCGCCGCCTTGCCGTCAGCGTCATCCCCGACGCGCCGCCGGCCATCAAGCTTGCGGCGCTGGCCGCCCGGCGCGCGGACGGGCGGCTGGTGCAGGGCTTTTCCGCCCAGGACGACAATGCGGTCGTCCGCGGCAGCGCCCGCTTCGTGCTGGACCTTGCCGCCGTGGATCGCCGCTTCGGCCTGGCCGTCCCGCCCGAGCCGCGCGAGCCGCTGGTCCTCGATCTGCCGCTGCCGGGCGCGGGCAGCCGCCAGCGCGTGGAGGGCATGCTGAACGCCGATCTCGCGCGCCACCCCTGGGCCAACCTGCCGGTCCGCGCCACCTTTGCCGTTGCGGACGGGATCGGCCAGACCGGCCAGACGCCGCCCACCGCGCTGGTCCTGCCGGGGCGGCGCTTTTTCGACCCGCTGGCCGCGGCGCTGATCGAACTGCGCCGCGACCTGCTGTGGTCGCGCCAGAACGCGGGCCGGACCGCCCGGCTGCTGCGGGCGGTGCAGTGGCAGCCCGCCCGTTCCGTGCCCCCGGCCGCCGCGCGCGCTGTCGCGGGCGCGGTCGGCACGCTGGAAGGGCCGCCTCTGACGCCCGAGGCGCGCGATGCCCTCGCGGCGAGCCTGTGGGACGCCGCCGTCCTGATCGAGGATGGCGGCCTGTCCGATGCCCTTGCCCGGATGCGGCAGGCACAGGAACGCCTGTCCGAGGCGATCCGCGGCGGGGCCAGTCCCGACGAGGTGCGCAAGCTGATGGACGATCTCAAGGCGGCGACGGATGCCTATACCCGGATGCTGGCCCAGCGGGGCGAGGATCCGGCCGCAAGGTTCGACCGCGCCCCCCGGCAGGGCCGGCAGATCAGCGCCGACCAGATCACCGAGATGATGGACGAGATCGAGCGCCTGATGAACGAAGGCCGCATGGCCGAGGCCGGCGCGCTGCTGGACCAGTTCAACCGCATGATGGAAAACCTTCAGGTGCGCGAGGGCGGGGCGGACGGGCAGGGCGCAGAGGGCCGGGGCGGAGTTGCGCAGCGGCGGCTGGGCGAGGCCCTGCGCGACCAGCAGAAGCTGGCCGACGAGGCCCTGCGCCAGGCCCAGCGCGATCCCTTCGGCAGCCTGCGGCAGGATGAGGGCCGGCAGGATGGCGGCCAGCAGGGCGAGGGCCAACCGAACGGGAGCAGTCAGGACAGGGGCCAGCCGGGCGGCCCGCAGGCGGACAGCGCGCCTTCGGACGACGCATCTGCGCTGGCCGATCGCCAGCGCGCGCTCCGGCAGGAGCTGGGCCGGCAGGGCGGCCTGGTTCCGGGCCGCGGAACCCCCCAAGGGGACGAGGCGCAGCGCCAGATCGGCCGCGCGGGCGAGGCCATGGACAAAGCCGAGGAGGCCCTGCGCCAGGGAGACGCCGCGGCGGCGCTGGACCAGCAGGCGCAGGCGATCGAGGCGATGCGCGAGGGGATGCGCGCGCTGGCGGACCTGAACGCGGCCCAGGGGGGGCAGCAGGGCCAGCCCGGCCGGCAGGGACAGGGCCAGAACGGCGAGGGCGGCGATCAGGGCCGCGCCCAGGGCCAGGGGGAGGGGCCTTCGTCCCTGCCCGGGCGCGATCCGCTGGGCCGCAGCACCGGCGGCCAGGGCGGCAATATCGTCACGGGCGAGCCGTTTGCCGACGCCCCCCGGCAAGAGGGCCGCGCCCGCGCCCTGCAGGACGAAATCAGGCGTCGTGCCGGCGAGCCGCAGCGGCCGCAGGGCGAACGCGACTATCTTGGCCGCCTTCTGGACCCGTTCTGAACAGACAGCACATGCCTTTCCCTGCGCGTCATTGCACAAAGGGGCGCCGGATGCGGCCATCCGCCAGCGGCGGGATGGGCCTTGGCCTTGCCCAAGGGGCATGACCGGCGCTGTTCCGCTGATCGGACCCATGCGCCCATGGCACCATAGGTGTTCTTGGCGATCAGTCGCCCCTTGAAAGGCGTTCCGATGATGCCGGCTGCATAGTCGGCAAATCCTGCCGCCCCGAACAGCAAAGCCGGCCCCCCCGTTCCTGCCTCGCCCGCAGCCCCTCAGCGCGGCGGTTTTGTGGCGCGGCAACCTCGCAGCCCTGCGGTCCTTCGGCTCTGCAAGCCTGCAACGCCGATGCGGCGTCCCCGCCCGCAACCGTCGCCCCCTTTACCCTCGGCGGTCATCCTTGCTGCAAGAACCGGCAAAGGATGGCCCCCATGCCGTTCTGCCTTTGGCAAGGGTCACCCGGCCGGGGCCGCCCCGTCAGCGCAGCCCCAGCATGGCCAGCGCGGCATCCGCGCGCGCGTCCAGCCAGCCCCGGCCCTCGTCCACCTTCACATGCCATCGCATCAGCGTGGCACCGACAGGCCCCTTGTCCGCCACGCCCGGCGCGGCGGCATAGAGGGCCACAGCGATCAGCGCCGCCATGACGGCCAGGTGATAGCCGGCATCATGGCTGCGGCGCGCCCGCGCCCGATCGCGGCCCTGTCCTGCGCCAGCAGGGCGAGGCGGCTGAGGCGCGGGGGCGACAGCCTGCCCGGCGCGCGGCACTGCGCGGGCGGGCGCGTCCGGCAGCGCCGCGCGCCCTGCGGCCGGCGGATCGCCGGCGGGCCGGGCCGCGGCGCCCACGTGCGGAAGGCCAGCCCCGATCGGATCGGCGGGGCCGGCCCCGTCCTCATCCGCGAAGGCCGCCCCGATTGCATCGGCCCGGCTGGCCGCTGCGGCATCGGCGCGATCCGCCCCGGCTGCGTCCATCCCGGCCGCATCCGCTCTGGCCAGATCCGTCTTGGTCGGGCCCGCATCGGGCAGGGCTGCGCCAACGGCAGCGTCTGCCCCATGGGCCGGGTCCGCATCGGCCAGCCCTGCGGCCGGCGAAGGGCCGGATGCCCCGGCAGGGTCATCCTTGGCTGCGTCGCCAATTGCCTGCCAGCTTTCTGCAGGCGGCGCCGGCGCCAGCCGCTCGGGGGGCGGGGCTGTCTCAAGGGCGGCATCGCCGGCAGCCGGGGTCAGCCCGTCAGGCCGGGGCGCCGCCCGCACGGCCTGCCGCTCGCTGGCGCGCACCTCGAGCTCGCGCGAGGCTTCCTCGCGCAGGATGGCGATCACGTCGTCGCTCAGCGGGCGGCTCAGCGACGGGCGCGCGGCAGGGTCGAAGGGCGCCGCAGGCCGGCCGGCGCGCCAGACATGCTCGCAGGCGGAACATTCGACATCGCGCCCCGCGGCGGGGATGGCCGTGTCGTCGATTTCATAATGCGCGCCGCAGCGCGGACAGACCAGTCGCATCGCGGGCTCTCCTCGTGCTCGGCGGTTGTTTCCATCGCCGCGCGGACGTTCTATCAACGGTGCGTCCGGCCGCCAAGCGTGCCGGATCAAGGAGGTTCGACGTGATCGAGATGCGCGATGTGGCCTTTGCTTACCCAAGGGGGGGCGAGTTGTTCAAGGGCATCACGCTCAGCCTGCCGCGCGGATCGTTCCATTTTCTCACCGGCCCGTCAGGGGCGGGCAAGACGACATTCCTGCGGCTGTGCATCGCCGACCTGCTGCCCACATCCGGCAGCATGACCCTGTTCGGGCAGGATGCAGCGACGCTGGGGCGGGACGCCCTCGCAGGCATGCGCCGCCGGATCGGGGTCGTCTACCAGGACACGCAGTTCCTCGACCACCTGCCGGTTGCGGAAAACATCGCCCTGCCGCTGATGGTGGCGGGCGAGCCGATGGACATGGCCGCGATCCGTGACCTGCTCGCCTGGGTGCAGATGACCCAGCAGGCCCGCGCCATGCCGGCATCCCTGTCGGGGGGCGAGCGCCAGCGCGCCGCGCTTGCCCGCGCGGTGATCCTGTCGCCGGACGTGATCCTGGCCGACGAGCCGACCGGCAACCTCGACTGGGAGATGTCATTGCGCCTGCTGCAGTTGCTGATCGAACTGAACCGCTCGGGCAAGACCGTGCTGATCGCCACCCATGACCTGAACCTGATCCGCGCGGTCAAGCAGCAGGTTTCGGCGCGGGTGCTGCGCATCGCGGGCGGCAGGCTGCAGGCCGCGGGGGCCGAGCTGTGAGCGCGTCGCGCAAGCCCGGCGCGGCGGCACGCCTGCGCGGCCTGGCGCGGCGCGCGCCCCGCCCGGCCCGAACCGACATGAGGGCGCTGGATCTTGCCACCCTGTGGCGGGGACTGGTGGGGCGGCAGGCCGGGCTGGCCGACCGGATCGTCCCGCCTGCCGGCTATACGACATGGCTGACGGTCTTTGCCGCGGCCGTCATGGCGTTCCTGGCGGTTTTCGCCCTCGCGCTGGCCCTAGCCACCGGGCGGCTGGCCCAGCGATGGGAAGCGGGCCTGGCGCATACCGTCACCGTCCGCATCTCGGCCCCCGCCGACCGGATCGAGGGCGAGACAGCGGCGGTCGAGGCGGCGCTGAAGACCACCCCCGGGGTGCAATCGGTGCGCGCCCTGACCAGCGAGGAAGTCGCCGCGCTGCTGGTCCCCTGGTTCGGGCCGGATGTGCCGGTGGACGCGCTGCCGGTGCCGCGGCTGATCGAGGTCCACACCGGCAGCGATTTCGAGGCCGAGGCGCTGCGCCTGCGGCTGGCCGGAGAGGCGCCGGCGGCGGTGCTGGACGATCACACGCAGTGGCGCCGGCCGCTGGTGTCGGCGGCCGCGCGGCTGCGGGCGCTGGGCTGGCTGTCGCTGCTGCTGATCGGGGGCGCGGGGGCGGCGGTCGTCTCGCTGGCCGCGCAGGTGGCGCTGGCTGCCAACGGACAGGTGATCCGCGTCATGCGCCTGATCGGGGCGCGCGACCTGACCATCGCGCAGGCCTTCGTGCGCCGCCTGACACGGCGGGCGGCGCTGGGCACGGCGATCGGAACCGGGCTGGGGATGATCTCGATCGCGCTGCTGCCCGACATGCAGACGGCGGGCGGCTTTCTGACGGGCCTTGGCTTTTCCGGCTGGGGCTGGCTGTGGCCGCTGCTGATCCCGCCGCTGGGGGCGCTGGTCGGCTTTGTCGCCACGCGCGCCGCCGCGTTGCGGATGCTGCGCGAGGTGCGTTGATGGCAGACCTCGCCCGGCCCGGATGGGCGCTTGCGCGCGGGCGGGCGGCCGACCCGGCGGCTTATCGACCGCGCCCGCTGCCTGCCCTGTGGCCTTTGCGCGTGACGGCCTATTACCTGTGGATCGCGGGGGTGACGCTGTTCATGGGGCTTTGGTGGCTGCCGCAGATCCGGCGCAACCCGGCGCGCGCCCATGTCCTGCCGGTGGTCTGGACCGGGCGCCTGCTGGCCGCGGCGCGCACCATCCTGGGCGTCACCGTCGAGCTGCGCGGCACGCCCCCCGCGGGCGAGGCGATCATTGCCGCCAAGCACCAGAGCTTTCTGGACATCCTCGCCATCTCGCATGCGGTGCCGCAATGCGGCTTTGTCATGAAGCGCGAGGTGATGCGGGTTCCGGTCATGGGCTATTATGCGCGCCTTGCGGGCTGCATCCCCATCGACCGCGGGCGGGGCGCCGAGGCGATGCGCCAGATCATCTGCGAGATCCAGCAGCGCCGTCAGGGCGAGGGGCTGGGCCAGCTGATCATCTATCCCGAGGGCACCCGCACCCGCCCGGGCGAGCTGCGCAAGTACAAGCACGGCGTGGGCACCATCCAGGCGGCGACCGGCCTGACCGTCCATCCAGTCGCGGTCAACTGCGGCATGTTCTGGCCGCGCGGGGGCGCCCGCATCAGGCCGGGGCGCGCGGTGATCGAGTTCCTGCCCGCGATCCCGGCAGGCATGAATCCGGCCGAAGTCGTGGCTGCGGCCGAGCAGGCGATCGAGCCGGCCTCGGATGGGCTGATGTCGGCGGCGGGGCTGGCGTTGCCCGCGGCGCGCAGCCCGCGCGGCTGATCCTGCGGCGCGGCCGCATGGGTATTTTCACCAGAAAGAAGCCTGCGTTAACCCGCTGTTGAGATTCCTGCGCCAGATTGCTGGGGCGGTACAGGCTGGGGAGCCGATGACCGCCCAGGGAGAAGCCGCCCCGGTCATCGGATGAAACACGCCCGTTCCGCCCTGACCGGCGGGGTGGCCGGGGCGCACATTCAGGCTTCTTTCTGGCTCAAATACCCATAGGCCGTGCCGCCGGGCCGGGGCAGCGGCCTGTCGGCTCAACCCCGCAAGAGGCGGGCACCGGAACGACCGGAACCCCGCGCGCCCTGCTGGCCCTGGCCGGGGCGGACCCTCGCGGCTGGACAAGGCGCCCATGCCTGCCTAGGAGATCGGCAGGCGCGGGCTGGAACGGCGGTCGCCGGCCACGTCGCCACAGCATGAGGCCCTGTCATGACCCCGATCATCCGCATCGACCATCTGTCCAAGCAATATGGCAGCGGCACCCGCGCACTCGACGACGTGTCGCTGGACATCGCGCAGGGCGAGATCCTTGCGCTGCTGGGGCCGAACGGGGCGGGCAAGACGACGCTGATTTCCATCATCTGCGGGCTGGTCGTGCCGACCGGCGGCACGGTGCGGGTCGGCGGGCACGATATCCGCACCGACTGGCGCGCGGCCCGCAAGCTGATCGGCCTGGTGCCGCAGGAAATCGCGCTGGAGCCGTTCGAGAAGGTCGCCGACTGCGTGCGGTTCACCCGCGGCCTCTATGGCGAGGGGCCGGACGAGGCTTACCTGGAACAGGTGCTGCGCAGCCTTGCGCTGTGGGACAAGCGCGATGCCCGCACGCGCGAGCTGTCGGGCGGGATGAAGCGGCGCGTGCTGATCGCCAAGGCGCTCGCCCACCGGCCCAAGGTGCTGTTCCTCGACGAACCCACCGCAGGGGTGGATGTCCATCTGCGGCGCGAGATGTGGCAGGTGGTGCGCGATCTGCGCGCCTCGGGCGTCACGATCATCCTGACCACCCATTACCTGGAAGAGGCCGAGGACATGGCCGACCGCATCGGGGTGATCGACAAGGGCCGCCTGCTGCTGGTGCGCCCCAAGGCCGAGTTGATGGGCGAATTCGGGCGCAAGCGGCTGGTGGTCGATCTGGACAGGCCGCTGGAGGCCCTGCCAGAGGGCTGGGACGAGCGCGGCCTGAGCCTGGGGCAGGGCGGGCGGCAGCTCAGCTATGATTATGACGGGCGCGCGGACCGGACGGGGATCGGCCATCTGCTGGCGGACCTGAACGCCCGCGGCATCGGCGTGCGCGACGTGGCGACGCGGCAATCCTCGCTCGAGGACGTGTTCCTGTCCTTGCTCGAAAGGGGCGCTGCGCAATGAACTGGCCTTCCGTCCGCGCCATCTTTCATCACGAGATGAGCCGTTTTTTCCGCACGATCTGGCAATCCGTCGCCTCGCCCGTGCTGTCCACGACGCTCTATTTCGTCGTTTTCGGGGCGGCCATCGGCGGGCGCATCCAGTCGGTCGAGGGCATTCCCTATGGCGCCTTCATCGTGCCGGGGCTGATGATGCTGACGGTGCTGCAGCAGTCGGTCTCGAATGCCAGCTTCGGCATCTATTTCCCCAAGTTCTCGGGGACGATCTATGAATATCTGGTCGCGCCGACCGGCTGGATCGAGGTTGCGCTGGGATTTGTCGGGGCCGCTGCCGCCAAGGCGATTCTGATCGCCGTCATCATCCTGCTGACCAGTTTCTTCTTTGTCGGCGTCCATATCGCCCATCCGGTCTGGATGGTCGCATTCCTGGTGCTGACGGCGACGGCGTTTTCGCTGCTGGGGTTCATCATCGGGCTGTGGGCCAAGAACTTTGAACAGCTTCAGATCATCCCGCTGATGGTGATCACGCCGCTGGTGTTCCTGGGCGGGGCGTTCTATTCGGCGTCGATGCTGCCCGCGCCCTGGAACGTGATCGCGCGGTTCAACCCGGTGCTGCACCTGATCTCGGGCTTTCGCTGGGCCTTCTTCGATCTGGCCGATGTGCCGGTCGGGGTGTCGCTGGCGGCGGTCGGGGCGATGATCGTGGTGCTGCTGGCGGCGATCCGCTGGATCTTCCTGACCGGGTGGCGCTTGCGGGAATGACCCGCCCTAGCGGGCGCACAGGCGCGTCTGCGGGTCCAGCCGGACATATTCGCTGGCGCTGATGCTGTGGATCTTGAGCGAGTGGCGCCATTCGGCATACCAGCGTTCGCGGATGCCGCCGCGATAGGTCGAGGCCATGATCTCGTCCACCAGCGGGGGGATGATGGTCGTGTTGGGGATGCGCGGCGCGTGGAACCCGATCGAGGCGCCGCGCCCCAGGCAGGCATTGGGCAGCGTCGTCAGCATCGTGCAGGCCGAATTGCACTTGCCCCGGATCTCGACCCGGCGGCCCGAGCGGGCCAGCTTTTCCCGATAGCGCATCATTTCCAGCACGTTGCCGCCGCGGTTGTCGCGGATGATGATCGGCCCCTGGGGGGCGGCAGACGCGGGCAGGGCAAAAGCCGCGATCATCAGGGCGCCCAGCAGGAATGAGAACGGATGCTTCATGGCGCCATTGTGTCCGCTGCGCCGGCGCAAGGAAAATCAGCTTTGCGTGTGCGGGCGTCGCGCCCGGCTTTGCCACGGCCTTGGTGCTGCGCTATAGGCTGGGCATGAGCCTCAACCCGCCCAGCCTGCGCCCCGACATCGCCCCTGCCGCCCGCCTTTCGGATGGGCCGGCGCGCGCGGCCCTGGGGCGCGGGGGGCAGCCGACGATCGGCATGGTCAGCCTGGGCTGCCCCAAGGCGCTGGTTGACAGCGAACGCATCCTGACCCGCCTGCGGGCCGAGGGCTATGCGATCAGCCCCGCCTATCAGGGCGCGGATGCGGTGATCGTGAACACCTGCGGGTTCCTGGACAGCGCCAAGGCGGAAAGCCTGGATGCGATCGGCGAGGCGCTGGCCGAAAACGGCCGGGTGATCGTCACCGGCTGCCTGGGGGCCGAGCCGGACTATATCACCGGCGCCCATCCGCGCGTTCTGGCCGTCACCGGCCCGCACCAGTATGAACAGGTGCTGGACGCCGTCCATGCTGCCGTTCCGCCCAGCCCCGATCCGTTCATCGACCTGCTGCCCGCGTCCGAGGTGCGGCTGACCCCGCGCCATTATGCCTATCTGAAGATTTCAGAAGGCTGCAATCACCACTGCAAGTTCTGCATCATCCCGGACCTGCGCGGCCGTCTGGTCAGCCGCCCGGCCCATGCCGTGATGCGCGAGGCCGAGCGGCTGGTCGAAAACGGGGTGCGCGAGCTGCTGGTGATCTCGCAGGACACCTCGGCCTATGGCGTTGATCTGCGCCATGCCGAGGAACGGGGCCACCGTGCGCATATCACCGATCTGGCCCGTGATCTGGGATCGCTGGGGGCTTGGGTGCGGCTGCATTACGTCTATCCCTATCCGCATGTGCGCGGGCTGGTGCCGCTTATGGCGGACACGGCGGCGGCGGGGTCGGGCGTTCTGCCTTATCTGGACATCCCGTTCCAGCACGCGCATCCCGACGTGCTGCGCCGCATGGCGCGCCCCGCAGCCAGCGCCCGCACGCTGGATGAAATCGCCGCTTGGCGCGCCTCCTGTCCGGGCATCACGCTGCGGTCCACCTTCATCGTCGGCTATCCGGGCGAAACCGAGGCCGAATTCCAGTATCTGCTGGACTGGATGGACGAGGCGCAGCTGGACCGCGTCGGCTGTTTCCAATACGAAAACGTCAAGGGCGCGCGTGCCAATGATCTGCCCGGCCATGTGCCGGACGATGTGAAGCAGGACCGCTGGGACCGTTTCATGCAAAAGGCGCAGGCGATTTCCGCCGCCCGCCTGGCCGCCAGGCTCGGCACCCGGCAATGGGTCATCATCGACAGCGTCGATGCCGAGGGCGCGACCTGCCGCACCATGGCCGATGCGCCGGAAATTGACGGCAACCTGTTCATCGACACCGGCTTCGACACGCTCAGCCCCGGTCAGATCATCCCGGTGACGGTGGACGAGGCATCGGATTACGACCTGTGGGGAAGCCCCGCGTGACCGACCTGCCCGGATGGGATGGGGCCGGCGCCCCGAAAAAGCCGCTGATCGTCGGGATCGGGGCGCAGAAGGCCGGCACCACCTGGCTGTCGCAGATGCTGGCCCAGCATCCGCAGGTCTGGCTGCCGCCCTTCAAGGAAGTGCAGTTCTTCAACCACCGCTTCATCCCCGAACACCGCGAATGGCTGCCTTGGCATTTCAAGCGCGCCCGGCAGAACCAGGAACGGCGATTCGCCGCCAGGGGCCTGCCCGTCCCGCCCGCGATGGACGAATGGCTGGGCCGCATCACCCGCGGCGAGATGTTCACCAACCACTGGTACAAACAGGTCTTCGCCCCCGCGCCCGAGAGCACGCTGCCCTGCGACATCACCCCGGAATATTCGACCCTGCCCGAGGAAGGCGTCGCCTTCGTCGCCGAGTTCCTGCCCAAGGCCAGGTTCATCTATATCATCCGCCATCCGGTTGATCGCGCGGTCAGCCAGCTCAAGATGAACCTG
Source organism: Paracoccus contaminans (assembly GCF_002105555.1). Classification (NCBI taxonomy): domain Bacteria; kingdom Pseudomonadati; phylum Pseudomonadota; class Alphaproteobacteria; order Rhodobacterales; family Paracoccaceae; genus Paracoccus; species Paracoccus contaminans. The sequence goes on along the minus strand of NZ_CP020612.1, from coordinate 674,604 downwards.
ACGCGCAGGAACCGCCGCCCCCGAACCGTGGCCGCATGGATGGCCGAGATCGAGGATCGCGTCCTTTATGACAGGGGCGATTATGCAACCTATGTGCCGCGCTGGACGGCGCATTTCCCGCCCGAGCAGTTGCTGATCCTGCCCTTCGGGGTGATCGCGTCGAACCCCGCAGCCCTGATGCGGCGCATCGAGGCGCATTGCGGCCTGGCCCCCCACGGCTATCAGAACCTGACCGCCAAGGTTTTTGCGGCAAGCAAGGATCTGTCCTGCCCGCCCGAGGTGCGCGCCGAGCTGCGCCGGCGGCTCGAGCCGCAGTTCGCCTTCATCGAGCAGACCTTCGGGTCGGAATTCGCCGGGCAGATACGCTAAGGGCGCGCTTCACCTTGCCTGCCCGATCGCCTAGATAACCGCCAACCAGACAGGAGCGGACCATGGCCTCGTATCAATACGTCTATCACATGAGCGAAGTGTCCAAGGGCTATGGCACCGCCAAGAAGACCTTCGAGAACATCAACCTGAACTTCCTGCCGGGGGTCAAGATCGGCGTTGTCGGCGTCAACGGCGCCGGCAAATCGACCCTGCTGCGCATCATGGCCGGCATCGACAAGGATTTTCAGGGCGAGGCCTGGGCCGCCAAGGGCGCGACCGTCGGCTATCTGCCGCAGGAGCCGCAGCTGGACCCCGCGCTCAACGTGCGCGGCAACGTCATGGAAGGCGTCAAGGCCAAGCAGGCCAAGCTCGACCGCTATAACGAGCTGGCCATGAACTACTCGGACGAGACGGCCGAGGAGATGGCCGCCCTGCAGGACGAGATCGACGCCCAGAACCTGTGGGATCTCGACAGCCAGGTCGATATCGCCATGGAGGCGCTGCGCTGCCCGCCCGATGACGCCGATGTCGAGACCCTGTCGGGGGGCGAACGCCGCCGCGTCGCCCTGTGCAAGCTGCTGCTTGAAAAGCCCGACATGCTGCTGCTGGACGAGCCGACCAACCACCTCGACGCCGAAACCATCGCCTGGCTGCAAAAGCACCTGATCGAATATCCCGGCACCATCCTGACGGTAACCCACGACCGTTACTTCCTCGATGACATCACCAGCTGGATTCTGGAACTCGACCGCGGCCGGGGCGTCCCCTACGAGGGCAATTATTCCAACTGGCTGGAACAGAAGGCCAAGCGGCTGGAGCAGGAAGCGCGCGAGGACAAGGCCAAGCAGAAGTCGATGGAGCGCGAACTGAACTGGATTCGCGCCGGCGCCAAGGCCCGCCAGGCGAAACAGAAGGCCCGGATCAACGCCTATAACGAGATGGCCTCCAAGACCGAGCGCGAAAAGATCGCCAACGCCCAGATCGTCATCCCGAATGGCGAGCGTCTGGGCGGCAAGGTGATCGAGGTGACAGGCCTTCGGAAGGCGATGGGCGACAAGCTGCTGATCGAGGATCTGACCTTCTCGATCCCGCCCGGCGCCATCGTCGGCGTGATCGGCCCCAACGGCGCCGGCAAATCGACCCTGTTCCGCATGATCACCGGCAACGAACAGCCCGATGCGGGCGAGATCGTGATCGGCGATACCGTGCAGCTTTCCTATGTCGACCAGTCCCGCGACGCCCTGAACCCCGAGGCGACCGTGTGGGAGGAAATCTCCGGCGGGGCCGAGATCATCGCGCTGGGCGACGCCACCATCGCCAGCCGCGCCTATTGCGGCGCCTTCAACTTCAAGGGCACCGACCAGCAGAAAAAGGTCGGCCTGCTGTCAGGCGGCGAGCGCAACCGCGTCCATATGGCGAAACTGCTGAAATCCGGTGGCAACGTTCTGCTGCTGGACGAACCGACGAACGATCTGGACGTGGAGACGCTGCAGGCGCTGGAAGCCGCGCTGGAGGACTTCGCCGGCTGCGCCGTCATCATCTCGCACGACCGGTTCTTCCTTGACAGGCTCTGCACGCATATCCTTGCCTTTGAAGGGGATGCGCATGTCGAGTGGTTCGAGGGGAACTTCGAGGCTTATGAGGCGGACAAGGTGCGCAGGCTGGGGCCGGACAGCATCGAGCCGAAGCGCGTGAAGTATAAGAAGTTTACGCGGTAAAGCCTTGCGACGTGGACATGCATGGAATGGACAGGTTAATAAAGGACGTGTACTTTTCGGCTGATGTCGAAACGGATGGGAGCGTGCCAGGGCCATATTCAATGCTCTCATTTTCGATGGTGCTTGCGGGAACGTTCGATGGACAACGATTTACGAGGCCCCATTCTTACGACGAATATTTCTATGCCGAATTGGCGCCGATTAGCACCAATTTTCAGCCAGAAGCCTTGGCTGTCAATGGCCTGGACCGCAGCCGGCTTATTCTAACGGGAACCTCCCCCCCTGACGCCATGAATGCAGCCTATGATTGGGTGATGAGAACATCACTAGGAGGGACGCCAATACTGGTAGCATATCCAGTCGCATTCGATTGGACGTGGCTTTACTGGTATTTTAGTGTCTTTTCCGCAAAAGGGTCGCCTTTCGGGTACTCCAACTGTTACGACATTAAGACTGCCTTCGCCGCCAAGGGTGGGAGCCAAGTTTCGTTGTCGGGGAGGTCGAAAATGCCACCTCGCCTCCAGTCGAAAAAACCTCATACTCATAATGCCGTCGATGATGCGATCGAGCAGGCCGAAATATTTGCTAATGTCTTTGAATGGAGACCGGACCGTGCATGAGATAGGACAAAGGCGTGATTACTCCGAAAAATTGATTAATGAACTTTCAAAAAGCCTCACAAAGTCTGCTGGCTGGACGCAGAACGTAGGCTGCATTTATGCGACGGGATCTCTTGGTAGGCTAGAAGCTTCTCCACACAGTGATGTGGATGCATTCATTGGGTGCAAGCAAGAGGGCGATCAGCACCACATAAGTAATCTAACCACCATTCGGATAAAAGCGGAACTTATCGAAGCCCTAAAAGCTCTTGAGCTGCCAGAATTTGATAGCGACGGGAGGTATTTGGAACGATTTACGCCAACACAATTGATTGAAGCTACCGGCAGCAATCATGATGATGCCGAAAACACGTTTACAGCAAGGCTGCTGTTGTTATTGGAGAGCAGGCCGATCGTAGGCTCAAATTTTCATAAAACAATGCAGGCTGATGTTGTCAATGCCTACTGGCGAGATTTCGACAAGCACGGCGATAGCTTTGTTCCGGCCTTCTTTGCAAACGACGCCTTGCGGCTTTGGCGGACGTTTTGTGTGAATTATGAGGCGCGCGCAAATAGTAAACCAGAAGCTGAAAAAGGGCACCGGCGGACAAAAAATATTAAGCTGCGATTCAGCAGGATAATGACTATATTTTCCGCCCTTCTAGTTTTTTTAAATGTCGAGCGTTTAAATGGAACAGTGACACACGTCGATGCTCTGAGGGTCTTTGGCCTCACGCCAATCGACCGCCTTGCGGAACTTATAAGCTTTAAGGAGGTTGAAGCGGCGTTGAAGATATATAACGATTTTCTTGCAGAGACGAATAGATCAAACGAAGACCTTCAGAGCGCCTTTGCTAAAGATCTTTTTTATTATAAGATGCGATCCAATTCCGCAGAGTTCTCCAAAAGTATCTTCGAAGCTCTCAATAAAGTTGGAAAAGATACAAAACTTTTGCCGATGCTAATGGTCTAGCTGCGTACGCCCCTCACCGCAACCCTCCCCGCCACCCCGCCACCCCGCCACCCCGGCGGCCGCTGCCCCGCCCAGTCCCAGAACCGCCGCAGCCCCTCGCGCGCGCGCAGCGCCTCGACTGTCGCGAAACCCCGCGCCAGTTCCCCCTCGCTCAGCGTCCTGTGGATCATCCAGGGGCAGACGGCATGGATCAGCGCCGTCTCGCCCGTCAGCGCCGGCATCGCATGTGTGCTGGCCCCGATGGGATCACCCGCACGCTCCGCAGACAGCCTTCCGCCCGATGACCCCATCGTGATTTCAGCCCCCTTCCCACCACCGCTAAGCTCGCGGCAACCAAGCGAAAGGACTGCCCATGCCTACCCGTCGCCAAGCGATTGCCGCAGGCGTGGCGCTGGTCGCGCTGCCCGCGGCTGGGGCGGCCCAGGTCGCCACGGCCCGGCGGCCGAACCCGATGCCCGATGCCTTGCGCCGGGCGATCGAGCGCGATCCCGATGCGCCGGTGCTGGGCAATCCCGCCGGGGACATCACGCTGACCGAATTCTTCGACTACAACTGCCCGCATTGCCGCACGATGGCGCCGGTGATGCGTGAGCTGATCGGCGCTGATCGGCGGCTGCGGGTGGTGTTCCGGGAATGGCCGGTGTTCGGGGAAGGGTCGGTCTTTGCGGCGCGGGCCGCGCTTGCCGCGATGCGGCAGGGCCGCTACTGGCCCATGCACAGCGCGCTAATGGCGCTGCGCGGCCGGGCGGCCGAGGCGCCCGTCGTGCGCATCGCCCGCAGCCTTGGGCTGGATGAAGCGCGGCTGCGGCGGGACATGGAATCCGAGGCGGTCGAGGCGCATATCGCCACGTCCTTCGAACTGGCCGAACATATGAGCCTGATGGGCACGCCGACCCTGATCGCGGGGGACGAGGCGGTGTTCGGGGAACAATCGCCCGCCGATCTGCGCGCACTGCTGGCGCGGGCGCGCAAGACGCTCGGCTAGGCGGGCAGGGTGACGAAGGCGGGACCGGCGGCGGTATCCACGAAAGCCCCGCCGACGCCAAAGCTGCGGCGCAGGATGGGCGGCGTCAGCACCTCGGCCGGGGTGCCGTCAGCGGCCACGCGCCCTCTGTCCATCACGATCAGCCGGTCGCAATGGCGCGCCGCGAGCCCCAGGTCGTGAATCGACACCAGCACCGTCCGGCCCTGCTGCGCCAGGCGCTGGAAAAGCGCCATCACCGCAAGCTGATGGGCAGGGTCCAGCCCGGCAACCGGCTCGTCCGCCAGGATGATCGGGGTCTGCTGCGCGATCAGGCGGGCGATCAGCACGCGCGCCAGCTCGCCCCCGACAGCCCGGTGGCGATGCGCCCGGCAAGATGGGCGGCGCCGACCGCCGCCAGCGCCTCGGCCCCGGCGGCATCGCCCGCCCCTCGGGCGGGCCCCCAAGGGCGGCCCAGGCGGACCAGCTCGGCCACGGGGATCGGCCAGGCGACCTCGCGCGACTGGGGCAGCCAGGCGGCGCGGCGGGCGCGGCGCGCCAGCGGCAGGGCGGCAAGATCGCTTGTGCCCTGGGCCGGGATCAGCCCCAGCGCCGCGCGCATCAGCGTTGACTTGCCCGCGCCGTTGACCCCGATCAGGCCGGTCAGCCGGGCCGGCGCTATGTCCAGCGTGATTCCCTCGATCAGGGTCGCGCCGCCCTGCCGGACGGTCAGGCCGCGCAGCGACAGGCTCATGGCCGCGCCTGCATGCGCCAGATCAGGTGCAGGAACACCGGCGCCCCGACCAGCGCCAGCATCACCCCCAGCTTGAGATCGCGTTCGGGCGCGATCAGCCGCACGGCGACATCGGCCGCCAGCACCAGCGCCGCCCCGCCCAGGGCTGCCGCAGGCAGCAGGCGCGACGGCACCGCGCCGACCGCGCCGCGCAGGACATGGGGCACCACCAGGCCGACAAAGCCGATCGCCCCGGCGACCGCCGTGGCCGCCCCGACGGCCGCCGCCGTGCCCAGCACGGCCCGCAGGTGCAGCCGCGCCAGATCGATCCCCATCGAGGCGGCGGCTTCCTCGCCCAGGGTCAGCGCGTCGAGCCCGCGCCCCGTGCCCGCCAGCGCCGCCCAGCCCAGCGCCATGATCGGCGCGGCGGCGGCCACATGGGCCCAGCTGCGATCGGCCAGCGAACCCATTGTCCAGAACATGATGTCATAGGCGGCAAAGGGGTTGGGCGAGAGGTTCAGCACCAGCGCCGTCAGCGCGCCGGCCAGCGCCGATACCGCAACCCCGCCCAGGATCAGGGCCAGGCCGCCCTTGCCCCGGCCCGCAAGCGCCAGCACCAGCGCCACCCCCGCCAGCGCGCCGGCCAGGGCTGCAAGCGGCACGGTCATCCCCAGCGCCGAGGCGCCGGCCTGGATGGCGATCACGGCCCCCAGCGCGGCCGAGGCGGATACCCCGACGATCCCCGGCTCGGCCAGGGGGTTTCGCAGCAGGCCCTGCAGCGCCGCCCCCGACAGGCCCAGGCTGATGCCGACCATGGCGCCCAGAACCGCGCGCGGGGCGCGGATCTCGCGCATGACCAGCCCCAGCGCGGCTTCGCCCGAGACGAGCGCGCCCAGACCCTCGGCCCAGCCCGCGCCGGCTGGCCCGACCAGCAGCGAGACGACCGCCAGCGCCGCGGCCAGCGCACCCAGCATCGCCAGCAGCCAGGGAAAGCGGATCATCGCGCCTCCTTGGCGGCACCGGCCAGCCGGCCCAGCGCATCGGCCACCTGAGGAACCGCGCAGGTCCATTCCGCGTCGGGAACGGCAAGGCGGCGCGCGCGCATGCGTTCAAGCACCGGATGAACGGCGATCTCCTCGGCGCGCGAGGCGCGGGGATAGCGGGTTCCGGTCACGATCAGCGCCGGCTGCGCCAGCACCAGCATTTCAAGCGGGATACTGCCTGAACCCGTCATCCCCAGCCGTTCGGCCAGCGGTGAAAATCCGGCGGCGCGCATCAGGTCGCCGGGCAGGGTATCGGCCCCGGCGGTATAGCCGTTCGCCCCCCAGCTTGCCGCAACCGGGCCATCAGGGGGCAGCGCATCAGGGGAAGGGGCATCAGGGGAAGGGGCATCGGGGGCGGGCGCCCTTGCGGCGGGCGGGCGGCTCAGCCGAGCCAGCCGCGCATCGAAATCCGACAGCATGGCGGCGGCCGCCTGCTGGCGCCCCAGCGCCGCCCCGACGGCGAGCATGGCCTGCCGCACATCCTCGATCGACCGAGGCGGATCAAGCGTCATCACCGGCACGCCCAGCCGTTGCAGCATCGCCACCGGCGGGCCGCCGAAGCTGCCGGCAAGCACCAGGTCGGGATGCAGCAGGAACACCTCTTCGGCATGGCCGTGGTTCACCGGAAAGGCGGCCGCCCGGTCCGCCACCGCCGAAAGGCGCGGATCGCGCGCAAGGGCGCTGACCGATACCAGTTGCCCCGGCGCGGCCAGCAGCAGCGCCAGCTCGTCGGTGCACAGGTTCATGGAAACGACCCGCGCCGGCCCCCCCGCCAGCAACGCGGCCGGGGCCAGGGCGGCCAGCGCCAGCGCCGCGGCCGTGACCCTTGCCAAGGCGGGCCGCCGGCGGGCCGCGCGGCCTGCTACCATCGCTGCTCGATCCCCATCCATGCGGCGCGTCCTTGCGTGCCATAGCCCCAGGTTTCCTGATAGGGCTTGTCGAACAGGTTGGTGACCCGCGCCGTCAGGCGCATCCGCTCGTCCAGGTCATAGCTGGCGGCAAGGTTGACCACCGTGAAGGCGGGCAGCCTTGAAACCTTTTCGTTGCCCCAGCCGTGCCACCATTCGGTGTCGCGCGAATCGGTGACATGCCGCAGGTCTGCGGACAGCCAGCCGCGCCCTGCAAAGGTCTGCATCGTCGCATTCAGCCCCAGCTCATGGCGCGGCCGGCGCACGGCGGCGGTGCCATCGGGGTTGCGGGCATCCAGATAGGTATAGGCCGCCCCCAGGGTAAGCGCCGGGGTCAGCTCATGGCGGACGGCGATCTCGACCCCTTGGCGCCGGCTTGTTCCCCTGAGGTTGCGATAGTTGGAACCATCCGGCAGCGGGGCGCCGGAATAGACGATCGCGTCGGCCAGCCGCTCGCGAAACCAGGTCACGTCGATCAGCCCGCGCCCGTCCGGCAGGCTGTATTCCAGCCCCATGTCGATGCTGCGGTTTTCCTCGGGCCTCAGATGGGGGTTGCCGACCGCGCCATAGCCCCCCGCCAACTGGTAGGACTGGGGGTTGAGAATGCCGGTCCCGGCCGAGGCATGCAGCCGCAGCGGGCCGGCCGCGATGCGCCAGGACAGGCCCGCCGCCCAGGTCGTCTTGCCGCCGAAATCCGAATTGTCGTCGTGGCGCAGCCCCAGCTGCACATCCAGCCCGTTTTCATGGGCCGCGCGGTATTCCACCGCTGCCGAACGGGTGGTGCGGGCATAGGCGGTGCTGCCCGACGCGTCATCCTCGATGCGGTCGAACGCGAGGGCGATCGTGCGCGACGCATCGGCCGCCGCGCCATCCAGTCCCAGGGTGGTGCGCGAGCGGATGGCACGGCGGCGGGTTTCGGTCCGGCCCGGATAATCATCATGCGTCTTGAGCGTGACGCGCGAATCCTCCCATGCCAGGCGCTGCGTCAGCCGGCCCGAGGCAGAGCTCGCCTCGGCCCAGAGGGTGTCGATGCGCTCGGCCCGGTCGGACCAGAACGGCGCATCGCGCAGATAGGTCCGGGCCGAGTCCGGCGCGCCGCTGGTTGCGTCGAACCAGGCACGCTCCTCGGCGCGGCGGATTGAAAAGCCCAGCGTCAGGCCATCCGCCGCCTTCCATTCGCCCGACAGCGCCAGCGCCCCGCGCCGGATGCCGTCATCATCGCCCCCGTCGCCATATGATACGTCATAGCCATCGTCCTCACGATAGCTGCCGTCGAACTGGAGCCGCAGCCGCTCTGTGACCAGGGACTGGCCCAGCGCTGCGGCCGCGCCGTGGCCCGCCTCGGTGCGGATATGGCCGCCTGTCCGGTCGGCCTTGCGCGTGATGATGTTCACGACCCCCGCCGCCGCGGCCGAGCCGTAATAGACCGACTGCGGACCGCGCAGCAGCTCGATCCGCTCGACATCGGACAGATCGAGGCCCCCCAGGTTGTAAGGCTGATCGCCCCCCGCCGCGTTCACGCCGTCGATCAGGATCATGGCGTGACGCGTCTCGCCGCCCCGGATGCGCAGTTCGGCCAGCGACCCGCCCGATGTGACGAGCGAGACGCCCGGCAGCGCCCGCAGCCCCTCCTGCACGGTGGCCGCGCCGCGCTGCTCAAGCTCCCGGCCGGTGATGACGGTGGCGGCGCGGCCATAGGCATCGGCCTCGACGGGGGAAAACCCGCCGGTCAGGATCACGGTGTCGAGGACGATGGGGGCGCTGTCCTGCGCTGCCGCGGGCAGGGCGGGCAGGCAAAGCGCGGCGGCCAGCAGGGTCGAGCAGGTTCGGGAAAGGGGCATGGCATCGTCCCTCGGGCTGCGGCGGGCGCGCGGCCCGCGGGTGGCGTTGGTCCGGGGGATCCGTGGCGGTCCCGCAGGACAGGGCATCACCGCTGCGGCAGGCCGCCTCGCCGGCGCGCCCCGCGCCGCCGAAAGGGTGCTGACCGAGCAGGTCTCCTGGCTTGCGGATCATCGCGGTGGCCGGCCTTCCCGGGGGGCGGCCCCAGTGGCCCTGTCGGCCCCGCCATCCGCGCACAGTTGCGGGGGCAGCCACGGCTGCAGATGACCTGCCCCCGTGTTCCCTTTCAATCCGGCAGGCGCCGGAACTCGGTCGCGTTCAGTTAGCCGGGCGCATGGCGCGGCGTCAATCGCCCGAGCGCCCCGCCCATTCCCAGCGGACGGCATATTCCCCCAGCCGGCGGGCAACCGCATCGCGGTCTGCCCCCGGCATGCAGGCGATGCGGGCGGTCAGGCCGGCCGCCTTGTCCTCGACCACCTCGGTCACGCGGGCGCTGCCCTTCAGCTCGTCGTCCAGCACGCGCGCGACGGCCATGCGGCGCAGGGCCGGCTTGAAGACCTTGCCCACCGCCGTCATCGGCAGCTCATCGAGCACTTCGATGTGCCGGGGCACCGCGGCGCGTTCGTGGATGTTGGCGCGGGCATGGTCCGCAAGCTCGGCCAACGTGGTGGCCGCCCCGTGGCGCAGCTGGACATAGGCGCAGGCCAGTTCGCCCGCCACCTTGTCGGGCTGGCCGATCGCCGCGACCGCAACCACGTCGGGATGGCTGATGAGACCGTTCTCGATGACCGCCGGGTCGATGTTGTGGCCGCCGCGGATGATCAGGTCCTTGGCCCGGCCGGTGATCCACAGATAGCCGTCCGCGTCGATCCGGCCCAGATCGCCGGTGCGCAGGAACCGCCCTTCGGCGAACAGGTCGCGGTTCCTGTCGGCCTGCACATAGGTCGAGCCGGCAAAGACGCCGGGGCTGGAGACGCAGATCTCTCCGCTTTCGTCCGGGGCGCATTCGTGAAAGCCGTCCGGTCCGGCCCGCAGGATGCGCACATGGCTGTAGGGCAGCGGCAGGCCGACCGAGCCGATCTTCCTGACCCCGTCCACCGGATTGCAGCTGACAAGGCAGGTCGCCTCGGTCAGACCGTATCCTTCGGCGATCCCGACCCCGGTGGCGGCCTTGAAGCGGTTGTAAAGCTCGACCGGCAGCGGGGCAGAGCCCGAGATCACCGTGCGCAGCGTGGACACATCCGCATCCACCGGCCGCTGCACCAGCGCCGCGACCGCCGTGGGAACGGTGATGAGAAAGGTCGCCTGCCAGCGTTCGACCAGCTTCCAGAAATTGTCCATCACCCCTTCGCCGCGATAGCCCGCGGGCGTCGGCATGACGAAATGCGCGCCCGAATGGATGCAGGACATCAGGATCGGGTAGGCCGCAAAGACATGGAACAGCGGCAGCGGGCACAGCGCCACATCGGTCTGCCGGAACAGCAGCGAGCCGCCCAGAAAGCCGTTGTAGATCATGCCCGAATACTGGTGCCGGGCGATCTTGGGCATCCCGGTCGTCCCGCCGGTGTGGAAATAGGCCGCCACGCGGTCCTCGTCGGGATCGTCGAAGGTCAGGCGGTCATGCGGCTCGGCCGAGGCGGCTGCCTCGAAGTCCAGCACCCGCGCCTTGTGGGTCGCCGTGACGCGGGGGCGGACCAAGGGGACGATCAGGCGCCTTGCGCCGCCGAGATAGCGGGCAAGGTCCACCTGCAGCACCGTATGGACCTGGGGCGCCAGCGCCAGCGCCGCGGCGGCCTTCTGTGCCACGTCCGATTTCGGCATGGACCTGAGGGTGACGAGAACCCTGGCCCGCGTCTCGCGCAGGATGCCGGCAATATGTTCTGCATCCAGCAGGGGGTTGATGGGGTTGACGATTCCCGCGGTCGCCCCCGCCAGCAGCACGATCGGCGTTTCCAGGCAGTTGGGCAGAAGATAGGCGATGGTATCGGTCGGGCCGATCCCCAGGCGGCGGAACAGGTTGGCCGTTTCGGTCACCCGTTCGTGCAGTTCGGTCCAGGTCAGCGTGCAGGCCCGCGCGGCCGGGCCGGAAAACAGCTGGAACGACAGGGCGGGGGCGCCCGGATGGCGTTCGCGCGCCGCCGTCAGCAGCCGATAGAGGGTGCGAGGCTCGCGGCGTTCGGCATAGGGCATCTCTGATTCGATGCGGTCCCGATCGGCCTTCGAGGCAAAGCGCGTCATCCGGTTGTCCTTCCGCCCTATCCTGGCAACTGGCCGCAGGATGGGACGAAACCATCCGACCCGGCAAGTTCCCGGCGGCGGCGACACGCGGCGTCACGCCGCGCCGTGCGGATCATTCAAATGCTTCGCATCCTGCGATTGAGCGGCGCGGCCCTTTGTCGCTAAGCTGGGCACGCCCCCAACGACAAGGACCGTGCCAAGCGGCGCATCGCAAGGGACGATTGAAATGTCGATCAGAACATCCATGGCTGCGCTGGTCGCAGCCATGCTGCTGCCGGCTGCCGCCTTGGCGGTGACCGTCCGCCTTGACCGCACGGTGGTGCAGGCGGCCGCGCCCGGCCGGGCGCAGTGCCGGACAACAAGCGGGGCCGAGAATGCCGCGGTGGCCGCGGTCACATCGGGCCAGCGGAAGAGCCTGGGCCTGAAGGCCGTGCAACCCAGCGCTCGGCTGGCGCAGGCGGCCGCACGGCATGCCTGCGACATGGCCCGCCGCGGCCTGATGGCCCATCATGGCTCGACCACCAAGGGGCCGTTGCAGCGCGTCAAGCAGGCCGGCTATCACCCTGCGCTGACGGCAGAGAACATCGCCGCCGGCCCGTTCGGATTGGCCCAGGTGCTGGGGGTATGGAATCAGTCGCCCGGCCATCGCCACAATATCCTGCTGCCCGAAATTCGCGAGGTCGGGATCGGGCAGGCCGTGGCCGAGGATGGCAGGACGGTGTTCTGGGCCGCTGTCTATGCCGCCCCGCGCTAGGGCAGGGGCCTGGACGGCGGCTTAGGCAAAGGATGTGGTGCCGCAGAAGGGACTCGAACCCCCGACCCCATCATTACGAATGACGTGCTCTACCAGCTGAGCTACTGCGGCGTGCGCGGTCGGTTAGCACCTTCCCGCGCCAGGGAAAAGGGGGTCAGCGCAAATCCGTTCCACGGCCTTCGTCGGTTGGGGGTTCTACATCCGGGCGCACCGGCGGGTTGCCGGGGCTGTCCTCCCTCGGGGCAGCAGAGCCATGGGCCGAAGGCGCCCCCGCGCCGGGGGCCGAACCGGCGGCAGGATGCTCCGCAGCCGCCCCGGCAGGGGACGGGGCTGCGGCTTCGTGGGGGGCGGCTCCCGCCCCGGCGGTTTCGGGCGCATGAGGCGGCTCTGGCGCAACCTCGGTGACGGTCACGCTCACCGCCGGCCGGGCAGGGGCAGGATGGGCGCGGTGGCGCGGCGGTTCGGGGTCGGTGATCGTCACCGAGGGGGCATAGTCCGATTCGCGCGGCACCATGCCGGGCGCCACCAAAGGCACCTCATGCGCGCGCCGGGCAGTGCCGGCCCGATCCTGCCCCGCGGTCGGTGCGGGCAGGTGGCGGGGGGAATGGGTCCTCTTGGCATAGGCATCGCCTTCGGCAAAGGCCTCCTCGGCGTGATCCTCGCTCATCGCGGGGCGCCCGACGATCAGCGGCAGCATCTCGACCCCGTTGCCTGCCGTGGCCATGCTGCGCATCACCGGCGGCTCGCGCCAGGCAAGCGTGTCGAACCCGCCGCAGCTGTCGCAGACCGGGGCCCATTCCGCCATCACGTTGTGGCAGTTGTCGCAGACCCATTGGGGGCCGCGGCTGGCATTCATCGCCCGCGCCAGCCAGCCGCGCACGATGCTGTCATCGGCGCCCTCGCCCCGTTCGACCGCCGCCATGATGGCCAGCGAACGGGTGGTCGGATGGGTTTCGGCCAGATCGCCCAGGGCGCGGCGGGCGCCGGGGAAATCCTCGGCCGCAAGGGCCAGTTCGGCCTTGAGCAGGCGCGATTCGGCGTCCTCGGGGCGCTGGCGGACCAGGTCCTCGAACCGGCGCAGCCGTTGGGCCGGGGTCTCATCAGGCACGATCTCGGCATAGGCCGCGGCCAGCGAGGGATGCGGCTGGGCCGCCCATGCCTTTTGCAGCAGGCGGCTGGCATTGCGGGGATCCTTCTGCGCCATATAGCTGCGCGCGGCCAGCACCGCGGCCGGCACCAGGTCGGGCGAGGCGCGGTTGGCGCTGATCGCCGCCTCGCGGGCGCTGATCGAATTGCCCTGCGCCAGCACCTCGGATGCCTCCTGCAGGGCGAGAACAGCGTCGCGCCGCAGATGCACGTCCTGCGGCAGCGTCCCCTGCCGGCGCTTGTCCTTGAGCGTCTGGCGCGCGCCCTTCCAGTCATGCGCCCGCGTCTGCAGCCCCAGCAGCGTATCCTGCAACGCCCCATGCGCGGGCTTGAGCGCATAGGCCTTCTGCGCCAGCTGCAGCGCCGTCGCCGTGTCGCCCAGGGCCAGGCGCTGCTGCATCAGCCCGCGGATGCCGACAAAGCGGGTGCGGCCATCGGCCAGCATGTCGCGATAGATCCGCTCGGCCCCGGCAGCGTCGCCGGCCACCTCGGCGGCCTGGGCGGCCAGCACGTTGGTCACATGCGGCTGGCCCAGATACTTGGCCGCGCGTGCCGCCTGATCCTGCGCCAGCCGCCCCTCGCCCGAGGCGACGGCCAGCATCCCCTCGGCCAGGGCGCGGTATCCCTTGCGCTCGCGCGAGCGGTCGAAATAGCGGTCGATGGCGGTGCGGTCGCCGGCCAGAAAGCGCAGGAAGGCCAGCGCCAGCCGCAGCACCTGCACCAGCAGCCACGCCCCCAGCACCAGCACGATGGCCGCGACTGCGGCTTGCACAGGCCCCAGCGTGTATTCGACACCGTTGAACTGCAGGGTCAGCGGATGGCCGTTTTCGGCCAGATGCACCGCCCCCAGCGCCGCCGCAAGGACGATGCCGAAGAAGAAGGTGACCTTCAGAAGCGTGAGCAGCATCGCAAGACCCTCAATTGGACGGGGCGGCAGGGGCAGCAGGGGCACCGGCGCCAGCATTGTCGACGGCGGGGGCAGGCGTCGGCGGGGCGGATGCCGGGCCGCCCGGTTCGGACGCAGCGGGCTGCGCGTCCTGCGGCGCGCTCAGGCTCGTCAGGGCCGCCTGTGCGTCGGCATAGCGACGCGCGCGGTTGATCCATGGCTGCATCGCCGGACGCGCCGCGGCGGGCAGCGCCTCAAGCTCGGTCAGCGCCTTGCCGATCGCGCCGCGCTGCACCGCGTCCTGCGCGCGCGACAGCACCGCGTCGGCATCCGTTCCCGTCCGCGGCGCGACCGAACGCGCGCCGGTCTGCGCGCGCAGAAAGTTTCCGATGACACTGCCTGTCCCCCCGGCGGCGGCGCTGCGCAGGTCGGCACGCAGCGCCGCGCGGGCGGCGGCCGGAAAATCGGCCGCCAGGGCCTCCAGCGTCGGGATGTCGGCGGTCAGCGCGGCGGGCGGCTGAACCCCCGCCTCCTGCAGCTGCGCCAGCGCCTCGGCGCGCGGGCTGCCGGTCTGCACGGCCTCGCCCAGCGCGGCGGCCGCGGCGGCGGCGCGGGCGCGGCGCGCTGCCGCGTCGGCGGCCTCGCCCAGCGCGGCGGCGCGGCTTTCGGCATCGCGCAGGCGCTGCTCTGCCGTGGCGGCGGCCTGGTCGATGCGGGCGGTGGCCGCATCTGCCTCCTCGGCAAGCCGGGCGAGCCGTTCGGCCGCTGCCGGATCCAGCACCGGCCGCTGCGCCAGCTGGTCAAGCTGCTGGCGTATCGGCGCGAGGTCCACCGCGGGCGCTGCGGGCTGGGGCCGTTCGGCCAAGGCGGCGACCCGCTGGTCGAGCGCGGCAAGCTGTTGCGCCTGTGCGGCCAGCGCGGCCGAAAGGGTGCCGTCGGCCTGCCCGCTTGCCGCGCCTTCGGCGATCAGGCGGGCGGCTGCTTCCGATCCGGCCTGACGGGCCTGCTCGACCAGCGATTCACTGGAAAGGCCGGCCCCTGCCGCCTGGCTTGCCGCCTCGGCGGCGGCCTGGCGGGCGGCCTGGGTTGCGGCCGCTGCCGCGCGGCTTTCCAGATCTGCGGCGCGCCGGTCCATGTCGGCCCGCGCCGCCGTCACGGCGGCCTCGGTCAGCGCCGCGGTATCGATCGCGGGGACAGCGGCCGGCGCCGGGCGCCAGGCCGGGGGAAGGCGGGGAATCGCCCACCATGCCGCCCCTGCGCCAAGGCCGGCGGCCACCACCCCGCCCAGGAACAATGGTGCAAACCCGCCACGGCGCGGCGCGGCGGCGGCAGGGGCAGGGGCAGGGGCAGGGGCAGGGGCAGGCCGCCCGGCAGGCGGTGCAGGCCGGTCGGGTGCGGACGTGGTCCGTTGAATCGGGTTCTCTTGCATCAGGCTCTCTTGCGGGGGGGCCGGGGGCAGGGGGTGCGGCTCGTCGGCCTGGCCCGCGGCCGCCGTCTTGTCCGCCTCCGCGCCGCGCGGCTGCATCGGGGGCAGGCCCGCGCCCTGTTTGCCCACCAGGGTGGAGCCGATCGGCGGGGCCGGCTCGGCCGGCGCGGCATTCGGGGTGCCGGGGCGCGCGGCGGCAGGGGGGGCATCGCGCATGTCCACCACGCTGCCCGCCGGGGCAGGCCGGGGGCGGGGGGTGCCGTCAACGGGGTCGGGGCGGTCGGTCATGGCGCGGCAATCCCTTCAAGCGCAGGCGGCGAAAATCCGCAGGCGATAGTTCTGAACGCAAAAGCCCGGCATTTGGATGCCGGAACGGTGATCACACTAGAGGCGGGCGTTCCTCTGCTCAAGCGGCGGCGGCAAGCCGGGCGATGGCCGCGCGCATGGCGGCCGCATCGGGCCGGCAGGCCGTCAGCCGGCGGGCAGGGGCGGGCAGGCCGGCGGATGCGGCGGCGCTGTCCCATGCCGCCCCCGCCGCGGCGCTGATGGGCACGATCCACAGCGGCGCCGCCGCGCCCCGCGCCGCCAGTGCCGCCAGAGCCGCGCTGCGCGGCGAGAACAGCGGCAGGATCACCGGCGCCGTCCCGCCCAGCACCGCCGCCGCCCCGGCGCCCGGCGGCAATGGCTGCTGGTCATAGACGATGATGGCAGGGACCGGCAGTTCGGCCGCGGCCCTGACCCCGCGCAGGTGCAGCCAGCCGGGGCCAAGGCCCTCCAGCATCGGCATCATCCCGGCCGCGTCGCCCGGCCCCTCGCGCACCGCAAAGCCCGCGGCACGGGCAGCCGCCGCGGTGCGCGGCCCCACGCAGATGGCGGGCCGCCCGCGCCCCTGCCCGGCATGGGGCACCGCGTTTTCCGATGTCAGGACCAGCCCGCCCGCCGCCTCGATGAGCGCGGCGTCATGGGGCACGGGAACGATCCGCATCAGCGGGGCCAGCACGATCCGCAGGCCCAGATCGGCAATCTGCCCCGCAAAGCGCCGGCCCGCCGCCTCGGGCCGGGTGACGAGGATGACGGGCGCGGCTGGGTCATGGGCAGGGGGGGCGGTCTGCATGGCGTTTTCCTGCTGCCGGTGCTAGGCGGGGATAAGCCGTTCCAACCCGCGATTTCAACCATGACCCTGACCGTCCTGGGCATCGAAAGCAGCTGCGACGACACCGCCGCCGCCGTCGTGACGGCCGAGCGGCGCATCCTGTCCTCGGTCGTGTCAGGGCAGACGGCGCTGCATGCCGCCTTTGGCGGGGTCGTCCCCGAAATTGCCGCCCGCGCCCATGCCGAGCGTCTGGACCTGTGCGTCGAGGCCGCGCTGGCGCAGGCCGGCCTGCGGCTGGGCGCGCTGGATGCGATCGCGGTGACGGCCGGGCCGGGGCTGATCGGCGGGGTCATGGCGGGGGTGATGCTGGCCAAGGGGCTTGCCGCCGGGTCCGGCCTGCCGCTGGTCGGGGTCAACCACCTGGCCGGGCACGCGCTGACCCCGCGCCTGACGGACGGCATCGGCTTTCCCTATCTGATGCTGCTTGTGTCTGGCGGGCACTGCCAATTCCTGCGGGTGGCGGGGCCTGAGGATTTCGCCCGTCTCGGCGGGACCATCGACGACGCACCGGGCGAGGCCTTCGACAAGGTCGCCAAGCTGCTGGGCCTGTCCCAGCCCGGCGGCCCGGCGGTCGAGGCCGAGGCGGCATCAGGCGATCCCCGCGCTATCGGGCTGCCGCGCCCGCTGCTTGACAGGCCGGGCTGCGATCTGAGCTTTTCGGGGCTGAAAACCGCGGTGCTGCGCGCCCGTGACGAGGCGATCGCGCGCGATGGCGGCCTGCGCCGCGCGGTCCGGGCCGACATCTGCGCCGCCTTTCAGGCCGCGGTGGCCGAGGTGCTGGCCGAAAAGACCCGCCGCGCGCTGGCGCTGGCCGAGGTGCCGGTGCTTGCGGTGGCGGGGGGCGTGGCGGCCAACGGGGCGATCCGGGCGGCGCTGGAAACAGTTGCGGCCGATACGGGCGTGCGGTTCCTCGCCCCGCCACTGGCGCTGTGCACCGACAATGCCGCGATGATCGCCTGGGCCGGGATCGAGCGGTTCAGCCTGGGCCGCCGCGACGGCATGGATCTGGCGGCCCGCCCCCGCTGGCCGCTCGACACGGCCGCAGCGCCCATGCTGGGCGCAGGCAAGCGCGGCGCCAAGGCATGAGTGTCGCAGTCCTCGGCGCGGGGGCCTTCGGCACCGCCCTTGCCGTGGCCCTGTCGGTGCGCGGGCCGGTGACGCTGTGGGGCCGCCGGATCGGCTGGCGCGAGGAAAACCCGCTGCTGCCGGGCGTCATGCTGCCCGGACAGGTGCGCGTCACCCAAGGCATGCCCGACGGCGCGCAGACGCTGTTGCTCGCCGTTCCCGCACAGGCGCTGGGGCGGTTTCTTGACGATCACGCCCGCGCCCTGAACGGCCGCACCCTGGTCAGCTGCGCCAAGGGCATCGACCTGGCATCCGGACGCTCGCCCGCGGGGCTGCTGGCGGCGGCCTGTCCCGCATCCACCGTCGCGGTGCTGACCGGTCCCAGCTTTGCCGCCGACATCGCGCGCGGCCTGCCCACCGCCCTGACGCTGGCCTGCGCCGACGCGGCGACGGGACATGCGTTGCAGCACCAGCTGTCCACGCCCGCCCTGCGGCTTTACCGCACCGCCGACGTGACCGGGGCCGAACTGGGCGGCGCGCTCAAGAACGTCATCGCAATCGCGGCGGGCGCGGCGATCGGCGCGGGGCTGGGCGACAGCGCGCGCGCCGCGATCATCGGCCGCGGCTTTGCCGAGATGACGCGCTTTGCCGCCCTGCACGGGGCCTTGCCGGACACGCTGGCCGGGCTGTCGGGCCTGGGCGACCTGATCCTGACCGCGACCTCCGAAGGCTCGCGCAACTTCCGCTTCGGCCTGGCGCTGGGCCGCGGCGCGCCCTTCGATCCTGCGGTGACGGTCGAGGGCGCGGCGACCGCGCGGGCGGTGGCGCGCATCGCCGCGGCACGGGCGGTCGAGATGCCGATCTCGACCCTGATCGCAGGGCTTGCCGAGGGCCGCATCGACGTTAAACAGGCGATGGACCTGTTGATGGCCCGCCCCCTGAAAGAGGAATGACCCTTGCCGCTGTTCGCTGTCATCTGCCGGGACAGGCCCGGCGCGCTGCAGACCCGCATCGACACGCGCGCCGCGCATCTGGGCTGGCTGCAGGAAAAGGGCCTCGTGCGCATGGCCGGCCCCCTGATTGAGGGGGGCGAGATGCGCGGCTCGCTGATCGTGATCGAGGCGGACGGCCTTGAGGGCGCGCAGCAATGGGCCGCGGGCGATCCCTACCGGGCTGCGGGCCTTTTCGCCTCGGTCGAGGTGATCGAATGGCGCAAGGTCATCTGATGGCGCGCTGGCTGTTCAAGTCCGAACCGGACGCGTTTTCCTGGGACGATCTGCTCGCCCGGGGCGAGGCGGGCGAGGAATGGAACGGCGTGCGCTCGGTTCAGGCGCGCAACATCATGCGGCAGATGAAGATCGGCGATCAGGGCTTCTTCTATCACTCGAATATCGGGAAGGAGGCGGTCGGCATCGTCGAGGTGATCGCCGAGGCCCATCCCGACAGCACCGCCGACGATCCCCGCTGGGAATGCGTGGACCTGCGCGCGGTCAGACCGCTGGAGCGGCCCGTGACCTTGTCCGAGATCAAGGCCGACCCGCGGTTTTCGGACATGGTGCTTGTGCGCAATTCGCGCCTGTCGGTCCAGCCGGTGACCGATGCCGAATGGGACGCGATCCTGGAACGCGCCGCCACACCTGCCGCAAAGGACTGAACTTCATGGAGCTGCTGATCGTCATCGCCGCCGCGATCCTGGCCTGGGTCGCCGGGGCGATCTGGTACCGGCTGACGGACCGCATCTATGGCGAATCCTCGGCCCTGCAGGTGCGCAATACCGGCCACCCTCTGTCACGCTCGGTCACGCCCTATCTGCTGGCGGGGGTGGCGCTGGTTGCGGTGGCGGCGATGATGCGGGTGCTGTTCCTGCGCGCCGGGATCGACGGGATCATGGCGGGGCTTGGCTGGGGCCTTGGCATCGGGGCCGCGGTCGTGGCGCCCTGGTTCGTGATCGCCAACACCTATTCCCCCCGGCCGATGATCATGACGCTGGTGGACATGGGCCATGCGATGATGACCTGCGCCCTGATCGGCGTCGTCATGGGCGCCATCTGAGCCCTGCCGCCCGCGCCAGGGTGACGGGGGCGGCGCGGCCCTCGCTTGCCGGCCTGCCGCCAAGGGCCTAATCCATGCCGGCCTCGCGCCAAGACCTGTTCCCAGCACAATCCAGCAGAATCGAGACCCCAATGGCCCGCAGCCCCAAGGTGATCGCGGATCGTCCGACAACCCGCCGTATCGGCGCGCTCCGGGCGCTTTGGCCCTTTGTGCGGCCCTATCGCCTGCTGCTGGCGGGGGCGCTGGCGGCGCTGCTGGTGACGGCGGGGATCAGCCTCGTGCTGCCCGTGGCGGTGCGGCGGATCGTGGACGGCTTCGATCTGGGGGCGCGGCTGCTGGATCAGTATTTCGTCGCCGCGCTGGGAATTGCGGCGCTGCTCGCGATGGGCACGGCGCTGCGCTATGCGCTGGTCACGCGGCTGGGCGAACGGGTCGTCGCCGATATCCGGCGGGCGGTCTTCGGCCGGGTCATCGGCCTGTCCCCTACCTTCTACGAACGGGTGATGACGGGCGAGATCATCAGCCGCATCACCACCGACACGACGCTGATCCTGTCGGTGATCGGCTCGACGGTGTCGCTGGCGCTGCGGCAGATGCTGGTGGCGGCGGGGGGCATGGCGATGCTGCTGCTGACCTCGGCCAAGCTGACGGGGTTGATGCTGCTGATCGTGCCGGTGGTGCTGGTGCCGATCATCGGCCTTGGCCGCCGCCTGCGCGGTCTGTCGCGCGAAAACCAGGACTGGATCGCCGCCTCGGCGGGCAGCGCCTCGGAAAGCCTGCTGGCGGCCCAGACGGTGCAGGCCTTCACGGCCGAGGATGCGATGCGCGCCGCCTTTGCCGAGGTGACCGAACGGTCCTTTGCGTCGGCGGCCCGGCGCATCCGCGTGCGCGCCGTGATGACGGCGGCGGTGATCCTGCTGATCTTCTCGGGCGTCATCGGCGTGCTGTGGATCGGCGCCCGCGACGTGCGCGCCGGCGCGATGAGCGTGGGCGAACTGGTGCAGTTCGTCATCTATTCGATCATGGTCGCCGGTTCCGTCGGCGCCCTGTCCGAGATATGGGGCGAGCTGCAGCGCGCCGCCGGCGCGACCGAGCGCCTGGGCGAGCTGCTTGCGACAGAGGACGCACTGGCCGATCCGCCCGCGCCCCTGCCGCTGCCCCGCCCGGTGCGCGGGCAGATCGACCTGGCGGACGTGACCTTCCGCTATCCCTCGCGCCCCGATGCGGCGGCGCTGGACGATGTGACCCTGGCGATCCGTCCGGGCGAGACGGTGGCGCTGGTCGGCCCGTCGGGGGCGGGCAAGACAACCATCGTGCAGATGATCCTGCGGTTCTGGGATCCGGCCTCGGGCAGCGTCTCGATCGATGGCATCGACCTGTGGCGCATGGCGCGGGCCGATTTCCGCCGCGCCATCGCCCTGGTCCCGCAGGACCCCGTGATCTTCGCCGCCACGGCGCGCGAGAATATCCGCTTTGGCAACCCAGACGCCACCGATGCCCAGGTCGAGGCCGCAGCGCGCGCCGCGAATGCGCATGATTTCCTTGCCGCCCTGCCGGGCGGCTATGATGCGCCGCTGGGCGAACGCGGCGTGATGCTGTCTGGCGGGCAAAGGCAGCGCATCGCCATCGCCCGCGCGATGCTGCGCGACGCCCCCATCCTGCTGCTGGACGAGGCGACGAGCGCCCTCGACGCCCAGTCCGAGCGGCTGGTTCAGGATGCCATCGACGCCCTCGCCCAAGGGCGCACCACGATCATCATCGCCCATCGCCTGGCAACGGTGAAAAAGGCAGGGCGCATCATCGTGATGGATGGCGGGCGCATCGTTCAGCAGGGCACCCATGACGAGCTGGTGGCCGAAGGCGGCCTTTATGCCCGGCTGGCGCGGTTGCAGTTCACCGACGGCGCGGCCTGACGGGGTTCTTCTGCACGGAAATATCCTGCGGGGGTGCGGGGGTGCAAAACCCCCGCTGCGGCGCGCGGCCTAGATCGCCGGATAGAAATGGCCCGCGGGGGACAGGGTAAAGATCTCGCATCCATCCGCAGTGACGCCCACGGCATGCTCGAACTGGGCCGACAGCGACTTGTCGCGGGTGACGGCGGTCCAGTCATCGGCCAGCACATGCGTTTCCGCGCGGCCAAGGTTCAGCATCGGCTCGATGGTGAAGAACATGCCTTCCTCCAGCATCGGTCCCTTGCCGGCCTTGCCATAATGCAGCACGTTCGGCGGGGCATGGAACACCCGCCCGATCCCGTGCCCGCAGAAATCGCGCACGACCGACATGCCGTGCGATTCGGCATGGGCCTGGATCACGGCGCCGATATCGCCGAAGGTATTGCCCGGACGCACCGCCTCGATGCCCTTCATCAGCGAATCATGGGTCACCTGGATCAGCCGGCGGGCGCGGGCGGAGGGCTCGCCCGCGACATACATGCGCGAGCTGTCGCCGAACCAGCCGTCAAGGATCACCGTCACGTCGATGTTGAGGATGTCTCCGGGCAGCAGGGCATCGCTGTCGCGCCGCTTTTCCAGATCGCGCGAGATCGTCTCGTCCCGGCCCTTGGGGATGGCCTGGCCGGGAATGCCATGGCAGACGACATGGTTCACACTGATGCAGCTGGCATGCTGGTATCCGCGATAGCCGATGGTCGCGCTGGTGGCGCCCAGGGCATGGACGCGGCCGCGGATGAAATCGTCCAGCGCCCCGGTGGTCACGCCCGGCTGCACCAGCGGGCCGACCTCATCGAGGATCTGCGCCACCGCCGCCCCTGCCGCGCGCATTCCCGCGAAATCGCCGGTCGCATGGATGCGGATGCCTTCGCGGGTGGTGCGCGGGTGGTTCATGGCGTCGTCCTTTCCCCTCATATCGGGCAGATAGACCCGGCGCAGCCCTTGTTCCAGCCCCGCGCGCGCGCATTATGGCCCGCAAAGAAAAAGGTATCCGATGCAATCCGACAATCCGACCGCCGCGATCCTGCTGATCGGGGACGAGATCCTTTCGGGCCGCACCCGCGACCTGAACGCCCATCACCTTGCCGGCATCCTGAACGGCATCGGCATCGACCTGCGGGAAATCCGCGTCGTCGCCGATGACCACGGCGCGATCGTCGCGGCGCTGTCGGCGCTTGACAAGGCGATCGGCGGAGCCTGGGACATGGTGTTCACCTCGGGCGGGATCGGGCCGACCCATGACGACATCACCGCCGATGCGGTGGCCGATGCCTATGGCACGTCGATCGAGATCAACCCCGAGGCCCGGCGCATGATGGAAGAACGCTGGAGCCGCCTTGGCACCGAGATCACCCCTTCGCGCCTGCGCATGGCGCGCATCCCCGTCGGCGCGACGCTGATCGAGAATGCCGAATCGGCCGCGCCCGGCTTTTCCATCGGCGGCGCGCATGTGATGGCCGGGGTGCCCTCGGTGTTCCGCAGCATGGTCGAGGCGCTGATCCCGCGCCTGAACCCCGGCCGGCCCCCGGTCAGCCTGACGATAAGGGTGGACCGCCCCGAATCGGAAATCGCCGAAGGGCTGCGTGCCGTCGCGGCCGATTTTCCCGACCTGTCGCTGGGCAGCTATCCCTTCCGCGAGGATGGAGGCTTCGGGACCAACCTGGTGCTGCGCGGCCTGGACGAGGCGCGGGTTGAACAGGCGGCCGCCGCGTTGCGGAACCGGCTTTCGCTGTGATCGCGCCGGCCATCGCCGCCGCGTGGCAGGCCACATGGCCCGCGGCGGACCATGCGCAGATCGGCGGGTTCCGCGTCGGACGCGGCATGGGCGGGGGCGGCCGCGTCAGCGCGGCCCGCGCCATCGGGCCATGGGACGCGGCCGATATTCCGGCGGTTGAAGGCCAGCACGCCGCATGGGACCAGCCGCCCCTCTTTTCCGTCGATGATGCCGACAGCGCGCTGGCGGCGGCGTTGCAGGCCCAGGGTTATCAGGCGAGCGATCCGACGCTGATCCTGCACTGCCCGGTCGAACGCCTGGCAGGCGGGGCGATTCCGCCAGTGACGGCAATCGAGGCATGGCCGCCCCTTGCCATTCAGCGGGTGCTATGGGCCGAGGCGGGCATCGGGCCGGCCCGGCAGGCGGTGATGGAAAGGGCCTACGCGCCCAAGGCGGCGATCCTGGGCCGGATCGAGGACCGCGCCGCGGGGGCCGCCTTTGCCGCGGTGCATGGGCCGGTTGCCATGCTGCACGCGCTGGCGGTGCTGCCGCGCTGGCGGCGCAAGGGGCTGGGCGCCTGGATGATGCGCCGCGCCGCCCGCTTTGCCGCGCGCCATGATGCCGCCGTGCTGGTTCTCGCCGTGAGCGAGGCGAACGGCGCCGCGCGGGCGCTTTACGATGCGGCCGGATTCGAGCGGCTGGCGCGCTATCACTATTGGCGCAAGGGCTGAGGGCGGGGCAGGGCTGCCTGCCCCTGCACGGGCGACCGCCGCGCAGCCATCCCAAGGGGCGCAGACCTGCGCGGCCCCCGCATCGCCCGCCTTGCGGAACGATGCCGCACCCCAAGGGCGCCAGGCGGAGCACAGATCGCAGGCGCATGGCCGCGCGCGGCGGTGTCAGGGCAGTGCAGGGCAGGGCAGGGCAGTGCAGGGCAGTGCAGGGCAGGACAGGGCGGGCAGCATGACGCCTGCTTGCGCGCTGCGGCCGCTGCGCCGCTCAGCCGGTCGCCAGCCGCCGGAACTCGCGCTTGATGAGGTCGATCTCGGCGCGCAGCAGGTCGATCTCGGCACGCAGATCCTCTTGCAGCGCCTCGCCCGCCAGCAGCGGCAGCTTGGCCAGCCGCACCGCGCCGGGCCGCGGCGCCTCAGTCCCGTCGCCATCATCGGCGATCAGCATGTAGGTCTGCGCCCCATCCGACAGCGTATCGGCTGGCAGCACCGCGCGCACGCGCCACAGCTCAGGCCCCTGGGGGCTGATCTCGACGGGGGCGACGGTGCGCCCGTGCAGCGTCAGCACGATCCGCGTGGGCGGCGTCTCGCCCCGCAGGCTGCCTTCCCAGACGCCGCCCTTCAGCCCCAGTGAGGTGAATGTCTCGCTCATCGCCCCGTCCCCTTACACGTCCGCGCGCAGATGACGCGACAGGAACAGGTCGCGGATGCGCACCGCGTTCATCTGCGGCGCCTCGAAGATGATGTCGAGCCACAGCTTGTGCAGCCGCTTCTCGTTCATCTCGATATAGTAGAGATCGAACTCGATCGTCTTTGTTTCCGCCAGCAGGCCCGGTGTCAGATCGCCCAGATGGCGCAGCAGCTCGTCGGTGTTCGGGCCATGGCCGACATTCAGCCGGCCATAGATGCTGATCGGCCGCTCGACGCTGACCGTCATGTCCAGCCGGATGATGTGCGAGCGGCCAAGCCCCTGCAGCGCGCTGTCAGGCATGTCCACGGCGACGGACAGATAGCTGCCCGAGAAACCCAGGGTTTCCAGCTGCAACCCGAAGGGGGCCAGGTCCGAGGCGCTGCGGTTGGCGACCTGCCGCAGGATCAGGGCGCGGGCCGGGCAATCATGCCAGACGGCCGCTTCCTCGCCCAGCCGCGTCTGGGATGCGGGGGCGGCGATGCCGCTGGGCGAGATGGGGGCGCACAGGAAGGACGGCCTCCACCGCCAGTCGGTCCCATGGGGCAGGTTCAACAGGTCCGCCGCCCGCTGCGCGCTGTCCAGCCGCAGCTGCGCGCGCGTCAGAAAGCGGTCCGAGGCGCGGCGCACCTGCTGGGCCTCGTCCTGCAGCACGCGCAAGCGGCGCAGGGGCATCCGTCCTGCCTCGCCCTCCAGCCGCAGCCATTCCTCAAGCGCATGGCGGCGCCACCTGTTCCTGATCCAGCGGCGGGGTCGGATCGCCATGTCACGCCTTTCCTTTGGCCCGGGGTCACTGGTCCATGTAGATGTGGGTTTCGGCCTTGGCGCCGGGATGGGTGACCGCCCCATAGCGGGCAACGCCCACCAGCCGCGCATATTTCCACAAGGCGCCCGAGGCATAGTCGGTCGGGCGCGGCCCCGCCCAGGCGGCCTTGCGGGCGGCCAGTTCATCCTCGCTGACATCGACCGATATGGTGCCGTTCACCGCATCCAGGGTGATGATGTCACCATCGCGCACCAGCGCGATCGGCCCCCCATGGGCGGCCTCGGGTCCGACATGGCCGACGCAGAAGCCGCGCGTGGCGCCCGAAAAGCGCCCGTCGGTGATCAACGCGACCTTCTTGCCCATGCCCTGTCCCGACAGGGCAGCGGTGGTGGCCAGCATCTCGCGCATGCCCGGCCCGCCGGCGGGGCCTTCGTTGCGGATCACGATGACCTCGCCTTCCTTGTAGCTGCGGGCCTGCACGGCGGCAAAGGCGTCCTCCTCGCATTCAAAGACGCGGGCGGGGCCGGTGAACACCTGTTCGGCCGCGCTCATCCCGGCGACCTTCACGATCGCCCCGTCGGGGGCAAGGTTGCCTTTCAGGCCGACAACGCCGCCGGTCGGGGTCAGCGGCGTTGCGACCGGATGAATGACGCGGCCGTCCGGCTCGCCGCGGATCTGGTCCAGTTCCTCGCCCAGGGTGCGGCCCGATGCGGTCATGCAGTCTAGATGCAGCAGCCCGGCCTTGGCCAGTTCCTTCATCACCACCGGGATGCCGCCGACCTCGTACAGGTCTTTCGCGACATATTCCCCGCCCGGGCGCAGGTTCACGAAATAGGGGGTGTCCTTGAAGATGTCGCAGACGTCGAACAGGTCGAAATCGATCCCCGCCTCATGCGCCATCGCGGGCAGATGCAGCCCGCCATTGGTCGACCCGCCCGTGCAGGCGACGACGCGGGCGGCGTTTTCCAGCGACTTGCGGGTGACGATGTCGCGGGCGCGGATGTTCTTTTCGATCAGGTTCATCACCGCGAAACCCGAGGCGTCGCAGAACTGGTCGCGCGATTCATAGGGCGCCGGCGCGCCCGAGCTGTTCAGCAGCGCCAGCCCGATCGCCTCGGACACGCAGGCCATGGTGTTGGCGGTGTACTGCGCCCCGCAGGCGCCCGAGGACGGGCAGGCCACCCGCTCCATCATGTCCAGTTCGGCATCGGAAATCAGCCCGGCGGCGTGCTTGCCGGCCGCCTCGAACATGTCCTGCACGGTGATGTCGCGGCCCTGATAGCGGCCAGGCAGGATCGAGCCGCCATAGATGAACACCGACGGCACGTTCAGGCGGATCATCGCCATCATCATGCCGGGCAGCGACTTGTCACAGCCCGCCAGCCCCACCAGCGCGTCATAGCAATGCCCGCGCATGGTCAGCTCGACCGTGTCCGCGATCGCGTCGCGCGACGCCAGCGACGAGCGCATCCCCTCGTGCCCCATGGCGATGCCGTCGGTGACGGTGATGGTGGTGAACTCGCGCGGCGTGCCGCCGCCGCGCTTGACGCCCATCTTGACGACCTGAGCCTGCCGGTTCAGCGCGATATTGCAGGGGGCGGCCTCGTTCCAGCAGGTGGCCACGCCCACCAGCGGCTGGTGGATCTCCTCCTCGGTCACGCCCATCGCATAGAGATAGCTGCGATGCGCGGCACGGGCCGGCCCCTCGGTCACATGGCGGCTGGGCAGTTTCGACTTGTCGAAGCGCGTGTTCTGCATGGCTGTCCCCTTTGGCTGCCTTGGGCATAATCCGCGTGCCGTGGGGCGGCAAGAGCAAGGCTCGGCCCAGCGGATTTAAGGATTTCTCAACCGCCGTCCGCTAGCTTGGCCGGGCCAGGCCTGCCCCTTCGCCCGGTGACGATCGGGCGCGCCGCACCATGCAAGCCCGATTACAGGAATGAGGACGGCCCATGAGAAAAACGGTTTCCAGGCGAGCGGTCATGCCGGCTTGCGCGGGGCTGCTGGCGGCGGCGATGCTGGCGGCTTGCGCCGGCCCCGCCCCGGCGCCGCCGCCTGCCGCCGGGGGAAAGGCGCCGCTCGGCCTGCCGCGCGGCTATGTCCGCACGGATGGGCATGGAGATCTGCTGATCGCATCCGCAGGGCAGGCAGCCTGCCCGCGCACCGCGCCCGCCGAGGCTGCGGCCGCCGCCGCGGCGGCGAACGCGGCGCGGCGCGACAGGGGGCAGCCGCCGGTGGCCACCCACCCCACGCTGCAGCGCGTCGCCGAACAGCAGGCCTGCGAAATGGCCCGCCGCGGCACCATGACCCATGTCAGCCAAAGCGGCGGCCGCCCCGGACCGCGTCTCAAGGCTGCGGGATACCGCCCGGCCGTCACGACCGAAAACATCGCGGCCGGGCGCATGGACATAGGGCGGGTGCTGGCGGAATGGGGCAGCTCGCCCCTGCATCTGGTCAACATCGTGCGGCCCGGCCTCAGGCATATGGGCATCGGCCATGCCTCGGGCGCGGATGGCAAGACGACCTATTGGACGACGATCTATGCCCAGCCGCGCTGAGGGCGCAAAGGCGGGCCTGGCGGGCAGGGGCGGCCCGCCCGCCCATGGGGCCGATGGCGCCGCCAGATCGGCCTGACATCCATCCAGCCGCCCCGTCCGGCCCGCCGGGCCGGATGCCCGGCCGGCCGCGGGGCCGCGGCCTTTCCTGCGGCGGGGCGCCTGCCGGTGCCGGCAGGGCAGCAGCGGCCATGGGCCGAGGAACACGGCCGGGCCGGCCGGCGGGGCGGGTGCGGGGCCGCCCCCCTGTCGGCACGGCGATTGCATTCGCCGTCTGCGCCGCCTATCTGACCGGCGGATTGCCGATCGCGAGGCTTGCCCGATGAACTGGATCACGAACTATGTGCGCCCGCGCATCAATTCGCTGTTCTCGCGCCGCGAGGTGCCCGAGAACCTGTGGACCAAGTGCTCGGAATGCGGGACGATGCTGTTCCACCGCGAACTGGCCGACAACCTGAATGTCTGCACCAACTGCGATCACCACCTGCCCATCACGCCCCGCGCCCGCTTCACCGCGCTGTTCGACGGGGGCGTGTTCTCGGAGGTCAAGGTGCCCGAGCCGCTTGCCGATCCCTTGGGCTTTCGCGACCAGAAGAAATATCCCGACCGGCTGAAGGCCGCGCAGAAGGCCACGGGCGAGAAGGAGGCGATGCTGGTCGCCGAGGGCGAGATGGGGCGCACCCCGATCGTCGCGGCGGCGCAGGATTTCAGCTTCATGGGCGGCTCGATGGGGATGTATGTCGGCAACGCCATCCTGGCCGCCGCGCAGCGCGCCGTGGCCCTCAAACGCCCCTTGGTGCTGTTCTCGGCCGCGGGCGGCGCGCGGATGCAGGAAGGCATCCTGTCGCTGATGCAGATGCCGCGCACCACGGTCGCCGTGCAGATGCTGAAAGAGGCGGGGCTGCCCTATGTCGTCGTGCTGACCCATCCGACAACCGGCGGCGTCACCGCCAGCTATGCGATGCTGGGCGATGTGCAGATCGCCGAGCCGAACGCCCTGATCTGCTTTGCCGGCCCGCGGGTGATCGAACAGACCATCCGCGAAAAGCTGCCCGAGGGATTCCAGCGCGCCGAATACCTGTTGGAACACGGGATGCTGGACCGCGTCACCCACCGCAAGAAGCTGCGCGAGGAACTCGTGTCGATCCTGCGGATGCTGACGCGCCAGTCCGCGCCCATCGTCGCCGACCTGCCGGCGCCGGGTGTCATCCCCGTCTCGATCCCTGACACCCATCCCGAGGATCAACCCTCGCCCGAGGCCGGCCCGGCGTGAGCGCGGCGACCGACGTGATTCTCGATCGCCTGACGCGGCTGCATCCCAAGGTCATAGACCTCTCGCTCGACCGCCTGTCGGCCCTGTTGGCCGATCTGGGCGATCCGCAGGACCGCATTCCGCCCGTGGTGCATGTGGCGGGCACGAACGGCAAGGGATCAACCCAGGCCTATATCCGCGCCGGGCTGGAATCGGCCGGGCTGCGGGTTCACGCCTATACCTCGCCGCATCTGGCCTATTTCAACGAACGCATCCGGCTGGCGGGCACGCTGATCTCGGACGCCCTGCTGGCGGACATGCTGGCCGAGGTCGAGCGGGTGAATGACGGCCGCCCCATCACCTTCTTCGAGGTGACGACGGCGGCGGCCTTTCTGGCCTTTTCGCGGGTGCCGGCGGATTATACCCTGCTTGAGGTCGGCCTTGGCGGGCGGCTGGATGCCACGAATGTCGTCCGGCGCCCCCGGCTATGCGTCATCACCCCGGTCAGCATCGATCACACCCAGTATCTGGGCGAGACGCTGGCCGAGATCGCCGGTGAAAAGGCGGGCATCCTCAAACGCGGCGTGCCCTGCGTGGTGGCGCGCCAGGACGATGCCGCCCTGGCCGTGATCGAACGGCAGGCACTGCGGCTGGGCTGCCGCCTGTCGGCGGCGGGCCAGCACTGGACCGCCCAGCGCGAGGGTGATTCGCTGGTCTTTCAGGATGAACGGGGCCTGCTCGACCTGCCCCTGCCGGCCCTGCCCGGCCCCCATCAGATCGATAATGCCGCCACCGCGACCGCCTGTCTGCGCGAGCTGGGTTTCGGCAGGGCCGAGGCTGCGGCGGCGCTGACGGGGGTGGATTGGCCCGCACGGATGCAGCGGCTGACCCGCGGCCCGCTGGTCGAGGCCGCGGGGGCCTGCGAGCTGTGGCTCGACGGGGGCCACAATCCCGCGGGCGGGCAGGCGGTGGCGGCGACGCTCGCCGCGATGCCGCCCAAGCCGACCCATCTGGTCTGCGGGATGCTGAACACCAAGGATGTGGCGGGTTACATGCGCCCCCTTGCCGCGGTCGCCGCGAGCCTGACGGCCGTGGCGATTCCGGGCGAGGCGAACACCCTGCCGGCCGAGGCGACGGCCGAGGCAGCCGCGCAGGCCGCGATCCCGGCGCAGATCGCACCCGATACCGCCGCCGCCATCGCCCGGCTGGCCGCCGATCATCCCGGATCGCGGCTGCTGATCTGCGGCTCGCTTTACCTCGCGGGCCGTGTTCTGCGCGAAAACGGCTGACGCGCCCGCCCTGGCGCCGCGGATGCGGCCGCCAGGCGCGCCTCTGCCAATGCCGCGGGGGCAGGGCGCCGGCCATCGCCGCGCGGCGTGGGGCGCATGGCGCGGGCCGCGGCCTTGTCAGCCCGCCGGCACTGTCCCCCAGCCGGCATCGCGCATTTCCTGCAGGCGGCTGGCGGTGCGCTCAAACTCGAAACTGCCGCGGCCGGTGGCATACAGCTGTTCGGGCGCGTCGGCGGCGCTGGCGATCAGGCGCACGCGCGCCTCGTAAAGCGCGTCGATCAGCGTCACGAAGCGCCGCGCCTGATCATGGTTCTGCGGGCCAAGCCGCGGTATGGCGTCAAGGATCAGGGTGTCGAAGGCATCGGCGATGGCAAGATAGTCGGCCGGGCCAAGCGGCTGGCCGCACAGATCGGCAAAGCTGCTGCGCCCCACCCGGCCCGCGGCCGGGATGCCCAGCTGCCGCCCCCCCACGGCCAGCACGCGCGGGGCGGGCTCGGCCCCGCCGGTCAGCTCGTCCCATATGCCGTCCAGCGCCCGCCGCGCCGCCGCGTCATCGGGTGAAAACCAGACCTGTCCGCCCTGCATCCGGTCCTGCCGATAGTCGCGTTCGCTGCCCAGCCGCAGGACCTGCATCCGCTCGCGGATCAGGTCGATGAAGGGCAGGAACAGCGCCCGGTTAAGCCCGTCCTTGTACAGATCCTCGGGCGGTCGGTTCGAGGTGGTGACGACCGACACGCCCCGGTCGAACAGCACCTGGAACAGCCGGCCCACGATCATCGCATCGGCGATGTCGGTGATCTGCATCTCGTCAAAGCAGAACAGCCGCGTGCGGGCGGCGATCGCCTCGGCCACCGGGCGGACGGCGTCCTGATCGCCGCGCGCGCGCGCCGCGTTCAGCCCGGCATGGACCTCCTGCATGAAGGCATGGAAATGGACGCGCCGCTTTGCCCCGGTTCGGGCCGTGTCCATCATCAGGTCCATCAGCATCGACTTGCCGCGCCCGACCCCGCCCCACAGATAGATGCCGCGCGGCGCCCCCGCCTGCGGCGCGGGCGAAGACGCGGCCCCGAACAGCCGCCCGATCAGCCCGCCCGACCTTTCGGCAGGCGGGGGGGCGGACATGGCGACGGCCAGCCCGTCAAGCGCCGGCAGCACGGCGCGCTGGGCCGGATCGCCGATCAGGCGGCCATCGGCGATTCGGGCCTCATAGGCGGCGGTGACGGGGCGGGCGGCGGCGTTGGTCATGCCGCGCCCGTGCCAAATCCGCGCGCCCCGCGCAAGCCCGCGCCATCAGCCGAAGTCCGTTTCCTCGTAGAGGGGACGCAGCTCCAGCACGCTGGGCCCCGGCATCGGGTTGGGGCAGCGCCTGGCCCAGGCGCCTGCTTCCTCCATGTCGCGCACAGTCCAGATCCAGTATCCCGCGACCAGCTCGGACGCAGGAGCGAAGGGGCCGTCCGACACCTGCCGGCCTGCGCCGTCAAAGGCGATGCGCCGCCCCTCCGAGGATGGCCGCAGCCCGCCCCCGTCGGTCATCACCCCCGCGGCGGCCAATTCCGCGTTGAACGCCCCCATCGCCGCCAGCAGTTCGGCCGAGGGCATCTCGCCCCGCTCGCTGTTCTCGGTCGCCTTGACCAGCACCATCACGCGCATCGCATCCCCCTCGGCTCGCCCATTGTCCGGCGGTGTCGCGGACAGGGTCTCACAGCCGCGGCTGCGGGTCGAGCCCGCCAGATGCCCCTGTGCGGGTTTGCGCCGCCAGCCGGTCCAGCACCGCCTGGCGCTGGGCGTCGGACATCCGTGACCACAGCCCGATTTCCTCGATCGTGCGCC
Source organism: Paracoccus contaminans (assembly GCF_002105555.1). Taxonomy (NCBI): domain Bacteria; kingdom Pseudomonadati; phylum Pseudomonadota; class Alphaproteobacteria; order Rhodobacterales; family Paracoccaceae; genus Paracoccus; species Paracoccus contaminans. The sequence continues at coordinate 641,973 of NZ_CP020612.1, read as the reverse complement.
GGCAGCCCAGGCAGAGGCGCCGTGCCGCATCCAGCTGGCAGATGTTGCGGCAGGGGCTGGCGACGGTCATGCCAGATACCGCAGCCGGTCGAGCGCGCCCTGCAGGATATAGCCTGCCGCCACCTGGTCGATCACGGCGGCCCTGCGGCGGCGCGAGGCATCCGCTTCCAGCAGGGCGCGTTCGGCGGCCACCGTGGACAGCCGTTCATCCCAGAACCCGATCGGCAGCGGCGTCAGCCGTTCCAGGTTGCGGGCAAAGGCGCGGGTGGACTGCGCGCGCGGCCCTTCGCTGCCGTCCATGTTCAGAGGCAGGCCGAGGATGATGCCCGCCAGCCCGCGCCCGGCCACGATATCCAGCAGCGCGGCGGCATCGGCGGTGAACCTGACGCGCCGGATGACCGTCAGGGGCGAGGCGATCTGCCGCAGCCCGTCGCTGACCGCAACGCCGATGGTCTTGGTGCCCAGATCAAGCCCCGCGATCGCGCCGGCGGGCGGCAGGGCGCCGGCCAGATCCTCGATGCGCGCGCAGATCACGGCGCCGCCGTGCCGGTCAGCCCGGCCTCGGCGCCGGCCCCGGCGATCGCCGCCAGCGCCTCGGGGCGGCCGGCAAAGCGGCCCTGCGCCTCGGTCCAGATTTCCTGCGCATGGGCGGTATCGCCCAGGCGCGCCAGCGCGGTGATCAGGCGTGCCCATTCCTCGGGCGCGCCGCCCTGATCGGCGAGGCGGGTTTCCAGCTGCGTAACCATGCCGCGGATCATCTGCTGGCGCTGCTCGGGCGTCATCGCGGCGGCTGCGGCCATGTCGGCGGCATCGGGACCGGGCAGGGGGGGCGCATTGCCGCCGGGCAGCTGATAATCCGGATGGCCGGCCAGCCAGGCCAGGTCCGGCAGCAGGCGGCGCAGCGGCTCCATCCAGGGATCATCGGGGCGGCTGGTTTCCGCCAGCCTGCGCCAGATCGCAAAGGCAAGGTCGGGGCGGTCACCCTGCGCCAGCATCAGCCCCTGCAGGTAATGCGCCTGCCCGTTCTGCGGATCGAGCTTGAGCGCCGTGCCAAGCTGCGCCTCGGCCTCGCGCGAGACGGCGCCCCCGGCGGCCTCGATCATCAGGCCGGCAAGGCGGGCGTGATCCTCGGCGGTGGCGTCCTTGCCGCGGGCGGACAGCAGGCTTTCCTGCGCCTGCCGCGCGGCAACAAGGTTGCCAAGCCGCGCCTCGTGTTCGGCCAGCAGCGCCAGCCCCTGCGCATCGCCCGGCCGCCTGGCCACGGCATCGCGCAGCTGCTGGACAAGGCGGGCATAATCCTCGGGGGGCTGGGGCCGGGGGCGCGCGGGGGCGGCCGCCTCGGCCTCGGCCTGCAGGGGGCGCGCGGCCATGCGCCGGTCTGCCGCCGCGATCCGTTCGGCCAGCGGCAGATCGGGCATGCTGGGGCTGCCCAGACGGGCATAGACCCCAACGCTGCCGGCAAGCAGCGCGGCCAGCGCCGCCGCCGCGATCGCGGCGCGCGGCGCGCGGTGATCGGGCGCGGCCTGCCGGGTCAGCGCGCGGTCGGCCTCCAGCACCTTGCGGCCGATTTCGGTGCGCAGCCGCGCGGCGTCGTCGGGCGCCAGCACGCCGCGCGCGATGTCCCTGTCCACCTCGCGCAGCTGTTCGCGATAGACGCGCAGGTCGAACGCCGCGGGCGATAGGGCGGGGGCCGCGCCGCGGCGCATGAAGGGCAGCAGGATCGCCCCCCCGACCAGCACCATCATCGCACCCGCCATGATCCAGAACATCGCTGTCTCATCCTTCAGCCGCGGCCCTGCCGCAGCGGTTCATCGCCCCGTCAGGGTGCGGGGCGGCAAGGCACGCGGGCGCTGGCGGCGCTCAGACACCGGCCTCGACAAGGGCGCGGGCCAGCACCGGGACGCTGCCTTCGTTCAGCCCGGCGATGTTCAGGCGCGAATCGCCCACCATGTAGATGGCGTGCTCATCCCTGATCCGCTGCACCTGCGCGGGCGTCGCGCCAAGGCGCGAGAACATGCCGCGGTGATGTTCGATGAAGTCGAACCGGTTTGTGCCCGTCAGGCTGCGCATTTCCCCGGCAAGCTGGCGGCGCAGCGACAGCATCCCCAGGCGCACCTCCTCCAGCTCGGCCCTCCAGTCGGCGGCCAGGGCGGCGTCGTCCAGGATCGTCTGGACGATGCGGGCGCCGTGATCGGGCGGGAAGGAATAGGTCTGCCGGTTCAGGAAGGCCATGGTGCCGGCGGCCAGATCGCGCGCCGCCCGCCCCTCGACCTTGGCCAGCAGCACGCCCGTGCGTTCGCGGTAGATGCCGAAGTTCTTGGAACAGGACGCCGCGACCAGCGCCTCGGGCGCGTTGGCCACGATCAGGCGGGTGCCCGCCGCGTCCTCGTCCAGCCCGTCGCCGAAACCCTGATAGGCCAGGTCCACGAAGGGCACCGCGCCCGTGCGGGCCAGGATCGCCGACACCTCGGCCCACTGGTCCGCCGTCAGGTTGGCGCCCGTGGGATTGTGGCAGCAGCCGTGCAGCAGGACCAGATCGCCCGCCCTGGCGCGGCCGATGTCGGCCTTCATTCCCTCGAAATCGACGCCGCGGCTGGCCTCGTCGAAATAGCGGTATTCCGCGACCGGGATGCCCAGAAAGCGCGCCATGGACACATGGTTCGGCCAGGTCGGATCGGACACGTGCAGGGTCAGGCCGGGATTGCCGATCCGCGCCAGTTCCAGCGCCTGCCGGATCGCGCCGGTCCCGCCGACCGTGGACAGGGCGGCGGTGCGGTCGGCATCCAGCGTCTCGCCCAGCACCAGGCGGCTCATCGCGGACAGATAGGCCGGCTCGCCGCCCAGGGCGGTATAGGCCTTGGTGGTCTCGGCTTCCCAGATGCGGCGCTCGGCCTCTTTCACCGCGCGCATCACCGGGGTCACGCCGGTGGGATCCTTGTAGACGCCCACGCCCAGGTCGATCTTGCCCTGCCGGGTGTCGGCGCGGAACTCGCCCATCAGGGCCAGGATCTTGTCGGGGGCTTGCGGTTGCAGGTTGCCGAACATCAGGCGTCTCCGGTTGCGATCTTGAGGTCGGGGAAGCTGCCCCATTCGGTCCAGCTGCCGTCATACAGCGACCAGTGGCGATGCCCCAGCCGTTCCAGCGCCAGGGCCAGGCTGGCCGCGGTGATGCCCGATCCGCAGGTCGCGATGACCGGGCGCGACAGGTCCACGCCCGCGGCATCGAAGGCGGCGCGGATCGCGCCGGTGTCCTTCATCGTGCCGTCGGCATCGAACAGCTGCCCGAAGGGCAGGTTCCGCGCGCCGGGAATGTGGCCGGCGCGCAGGCCGGGGCGCGGCTCTGGCTCGTCGCCGCGAAAGCGGGCGGGGCTGCGGGCATCGACGATCTGCTGATCGCCCAGCTTGGATGCGGCGGCGACCTGCGTCACGTCGCGCACCAGCCCGGCCTGGCGATGGACGGTCATGTGGCGGTCGCGCAGGGCGGGGGGCATGTCCTCGACCGGCCGTCCCTCGGCCCGCCATTTGGCCAGGCCGCCGTCCAGCACGGCCACGTCTGTCTTGCCCATCAGGCGGAAGGTCCACCAGACGCGGCTGGCCGAATGAACCGCCGAGTCGTCATAGACGACGACCTGATGGCCGTCCCCGACGCCCATCGCGCGCAGGCGGCTGACGAAGACCTCGGGCGGAGGGGCCATGTGCGGCAGGGGCGAGCGGCTGTCGGCAATCGCGTCGATGTCGAAGAAGCGCGCCCCGGGGATGTGCGCGGCCTCGTATTCGGCGCGCGCATCGCGGCCGGCGCCGGGCATGTGCCAGCTTGCATCGATGATCCGCAGGTCGGGATCGTTCAGATGCGCGGCCAGCCATTCGGTGGAGACCAGCGTTTTCGGATCGTCCATTCCCTTCTCCCCCCCATGGCGCGGCACCGCGTTCTCTTAGCCCCGGCGGGCGGGCAGGACAACGGCCCTTGACCGCATGGCCCGTGCGGGCGCATCCATGGGGCGATGAACGACCTGCACCGCTTTCACCAGGCCCAGGCGCGCGATCAGGCCCGCGCGGTGGCCGAGCTGCGCGCCGGGCGAAAGACAAACCACTGGATGTGGTATGTCTTTCCGCAGCTTGCCGCATTGGGTCGGTCTGAAACGGCCCGGCATTACGGCATCCGCGACCTGGCCGAGGCCCGCGCCTATCTGGACGATCCGGTCTTGGCGGCGAACCTGCGCGAGGCCGCGCGCGCCATGCTGGAAAACGCCGGCACCCCGGCCGAGGCGGTGCTGGGGCCGGTGGATGCGCTCAAGCTGCGCTCCTGTGCGACCCTGTTCGCCGCGGCGGGCGGGGGCGAGCTGTTCGACAGGCTGCTGGCCGCGTTCCATGGCGGCCAGCCCGACCCGGCCACGCTGGCGCTGCTGTAGGGGGCGCCGCGCCATCCTGCCGCCGGGCGCGCCGTGACGCCGGCCTTCTGTTCTGGCATCCCGCCGCCCGACACCGGCCGGGAACGACAGGCCCCGCGCTGCAGCGGACCTGCCGCACCCCGCATGCCCGCCGCGCGCTCAGCCCTGCTTGAGCAGGCGCTGCTTTTCGCGGCCCCAGTCGCGCTGGGCCTCGGTCGCGCGCTTGTCGTGGTTCTTCTTGCCCTTGGCGACCCCGAGCTTGAGCTTCACGATCCCGCGATGGTTGAAATACATCACCAGCGGAACCAGCGTCATCCCCTCGCGCCCGACCGATTGCCACAGGCGCGACAGTTCCTTGGCGCTGACCAGCAGCTTGCGATGGCGGCGTTCCTCATGCCCGAATACCCCGGCCTGCTTGTAGGCCGAGATATAGCCGTTGATGAGCCACAGCTCGCCATTCTCGACGCTGGCATAGGATTCGGCGATGTTCGACTGGCCGGTGCGCAGCGCCTTGACCTCGGATCCGGTCAGGACGATCCCCACCTCGATATCGCTTTCGATGAAGTAATCGAACCGCGCCCGCCGGTTTTCGGCGATCACCTTGTAGTTGGGGTCTGATTTTGCCTGCGCCATGATCCGGTCCAGATAGGCGCGCATCGGGTCCAAGTAAAGGATGCTGCGCAATGGCGGCGGCTTGCCTGTCGCATGGGCTTGCCCCATCGTTGCGGCGGTGATCGGCAAAAGGGGGCCAGCAATGCGGCATGGCGGGCGGATATTGGCGGATGCACTGGCGCTGCACGGGGTGCGGCGGGTGTTTTCCGTGCCGGGGGAAAGCTTTCTGGCGGCCCTGGACGGCCTTCATGATACCGGCATCGACAATACCGTCTGCCGGCACGAGGGCGGCGCCGCCATGATGGCCGAGGCATGGGGCAAGCTGACCGGCGCGCCGGGCGTCTGCTTTGTCACCCGCGGTCCGGGCGCGACCAATGCCAGCGCGGGCGTGCATGTGGCGCGGCAGGATTCGACCCCGATGATCCTGTTCGTCGGCCAGATCGCCCGGTCCGACCGCGACCGCGAGGCCTTCCAGGAGGTCGATTACCGCCAGATGTTCGGCGGCATCGCCAAATGGGCGGCCGAGATCGACCACACCGACCGTATTCCCGAATATGTCGCCCGCGCCTTTGACCTGGCGCAGTCGGGCCGCCCCGGCCCGGTGGTGCTGGCCCTGCCCGAGGACATGCTGTCGGCCCTGTCGGATGCCGCCGATCTCGCCCCCGCGGCCCGCCCCGTCGCGGGCCTTTCGGACAGCCAGCTTGCCGCGATCGCTGACGCCCTGGCGGCGTCCGAACGCCCGCTGGTCGTGCCGGGCGGCTCGGTCTGGTCGCCGCAGGATGCGGCCAATCTGGCGCGGTTTGCCGAAAGCTGGGGCCTGCCCGTCGCGGTGCCGTTCCGCCGGCAGAGCCATATGGACAACCGGCACCCGAACTATGCCGGCGATCTGGGCGTGGGGATGAATCCGCGCCTGGGCGAGGCGCTGCAACAGGCGGATTGCATCCTGTCGCTCGGCTCGCGGCTGGGGGACACGCTGACCAATGGCTATGATCTGATGAGCCCTGCCGCGCAGGGCCGGCGGATCATCCACGTCTATCCCTCGCCCGACGAGATCGGGCATCTGTGGCGCGCCGATCCTGGCATCGCCGCCTGTCCGCGCGCCGTGCTGGCGGCGCTGGCGGGCCGGCCGGCCCCGCGCCGCTGGGACGACTGGACTGCCGGGCTGCGTGCGCGATACGAGGACTGGCAGGCCCCTAGGCCGACCCCCGGCGCGGTGCGGATGGAGGAGGTGGTCCGCTGGCTGTCGGACAACCTGCCCGAGGATGCCATCATCACCAACGGCGCTGGCAACTATGCCTCGTTCATCCACCGTTATTTCCGCTTCAAGCGGGCGGGAACGCAGCTGGCGCCGACCTCCGGCTCGATGGGCTATGGCCTGCCGGCGGCGATCGCGGCCAGCATCGCCCATCCCGGGCGCACCGTGATCTGCATGGCCGGGGACGGCTGCCTGCAGATGACGATCAACGAGCTGTCCACCGCCGCGCAGGAAGGCGCACGGGTCATTGTCATCGTGGCCAATAACGGCCGCTATGGCACGATCCGCATGCACCAGGAAAAGCATTATCCCGGCAAGGTGTCGGGAACGGACCTGTTCAACCCCGATTTCGCCGCGCTGGTGCGCGCCTATGGCGGGCATGGCGAGGTGGTGACGGACCAGGCCGGTTTCGCCGGTGCCTTCGGCCGCGCGCAGGCCAGCGGCGGGCTCGCGCTGATCGAGCTGCGGCTGGACCCCGAGGCGCTGACCACCGGCGCGACGCTGAGCGAGGTGCGCGCCGCAGGCGAGGCTGCCCGGCAGGCCGGGTAGCCGTGCCGCGCCGGCCCTGGCCGAGAGGAGCGGCCCTCCGCCTTCGGCGGCCATGCCGCGCCGCGGGTCGCGGCCGCAAAGGCAGTCGCCGGCGGCCAAGCAGGGGGCTTGCGGCCGCCGGCTGTGGCGAATTGCCCCGCTGCGCGTCCGGGGGAATGGCCCCTGCCGCTCTCGGCGGGGCATTGCCCGCTTGCAGCAGGGCCACGTTCGGGGTCATCTGGCAGGATGATACCGACCCTTGCGCCCCTGCCGTCCCGCCTGCCCGACTCGGTCCCCTTCGTCGGCCCCGAAACGCTGGAGCGCCAGCGCGGGGCGTCCTTCGCGGCGCGGCTGGGGGCCAATGAAAACGGCTTCGGCCCCTCGCCGCGTGCCGTTGCTGCCATCCAGGCGGCGGCGGCCGAGGTCTGGAAATACGGCGATCCGACCAGCCATGACCTGCGTGCCGCGATCGCCGTCCATTGCGGGGTGACGCCCGATCATGTCGTCGTGGGCGAGGGGATCGACGGCCTGCTGGGCCTTGCCGTCCGCCTGATGGTGGGCGAGGGGGCCAAGGTGGTGACCTCGGAAGGCGGCTATCCGACCTTTGATTTTCACGTCGCCGGCTTTGGCGGAACGCTGGTCCGCGTCCCCTATGCGGGCGACCGCCAGGATCCTGCCGCGCTGGTCGCGCGGGCGGCGCAGACCGGCGCGCGCATGGTCTATCTGTGCAACCCCGACAATCCCATGGGCGGCTGGCATGCGCCCGAGGCGATCGAGGCGGCCGTCGCCGCCCTGCCGCCCGACATCCTGCTGATCCTGGACGAGGCTTATGCCGAATTCGCCCCCGCCTTGCCGCGGATCGACCCCGATGATCCGCGCATCCTGCGGATGCGGACCTTTTCCAAGGCTTATGCCATGGCCGGGGCGCGGATCGGCTGGGCCATTGGCGCGCCCGCGGTGATCCGCGCCTTTGACCGGGTGCGCAACCATTTCGGGGTGAACCGCATCGCCCAGGCCGGGGCGCTGGCGGCGCTGGGCGATCGGGCGCATCTGGCCGGGGCCGTGGCCCGCGTGGTCGCAGCGCGTGACCGGATCGCCGCGATCGCGCGCGACAACGGCCTGTCGGCGCTGCCCTCGGCCACGAATTTCGTCGCGGTGGATTGTGGCGGGGATGGCGATCTGGCGCGCGCCGTGCTGGCCGGGCTGGCCGAACGGGGCGTCTTCGTGCGCATGCCCTGGGTTGCGCCCCAGAACCGCTGCATCCGCATCAGCTGCGGCCCGGACGCCGAGCTTGACGCCCTGGCCGCCGCCCTGCCGGACGCGCTGGCCGCGGCGCGGCGCTAGCCTTTCGGGCGGCCCCAAATATCCCGGGGGTCCGGGGGCTGGCCCCCGGTCCGGCGGCGCCGTTACAGCAGCCCGGCGTGATCCAGCGCCGCGTCGATGCGCGCGCGCGTCCCCTGGGTCAACGGCACCAGCGGCAGGCGCACGGTTTCGCCGCACAGGCCCAGCCGCGACATGGCGTATTTCGCCCCCACCAGCCCCGGTTCGATGAAGATCGCGATATGCAGCGGCATCAGCCGGTCCTGCAGCCGCAGTGCCTCGGCATAATCGCCCCTGAGGCAGGCGGCCTGCATCTGTGCGCACAGCGCCGGGGCGACATTGGCGGTGACTGAAATGCAGCCCGTCCCGCCCTGCGCGTTGAAGCCGTGGGCGGTCGCATCCTCGCCCGACAGCTGGATGAAATCGGCCCCGCAGGTGATGCGCTGGCAGCATACCCGTTCGAGCTTGCCCGTCGCGTCCTTGACCCCGGCGATGCGCGGCAGACGCGCCAGCGCGCCCATCGTCTCGGGCGTCATGTCCACGACCGAACGGCCCGGGATGTTGTAGATGATGATCGGCTTGTCGGTGGCGTCATGGACCGCCGTGAAATGGGCGATCATCCCGTCCTGGGTCGGCTTGTTGTAATAGGGCGTCACGATCAGCAGCCCGTCCGCCCCGACACTGCAGGCATGCTGGGCCAGCCCGATCGCCTCGCGCGTGTTGTTCGACCCCGCGCCCGCGATGACCGGGATGCGGCCGGCGGCGTGGCGCACCACCGCCTCGACCACCGCCTGGTGTTCGGCATGGCTGAGCGTGGGGCTTTCGCCGGTGGTGCCGACCGGGACCAGCCCGTCGCTGCCCTGGGCGATGTGCCATTCGACCAGTCTTTCAAGCGTCGGCCAGTCGATCTCGCCGTCCTCGCGCAGCGGGGTGATCAGGGCAGGCAGGGAGCCTTTGAACATGATGCGCGGGTCCATCTGGGTGGCGGTCCGTTCCCGATACAGCCAAGGCAGGACGATTCCAAGGATATGAGTTGCCGCCGCCGTCCCGGCCCCGCACAGTGCGGCGCATGAAGGCCCGCCTGCTGCCATTCGCCCTTGCGCTGCTGACCGCTGCGCCCGCCTGCGCCGAGGATGCGGCCCTGATCGCCCGCGCCCTGGCGGCGGCGGGCGCGCGCGACTGGGCGGGCGCCGAAACCGCGGCGCGCGCCTCCGGGCCGATGGCCCTTGATCTGGTGCTGTGGCAGCGGCTGCGCGCCGGGCAGGGAAGCTGGGCGGAATACAGGGGCTTTGCCGCCCGTCATCCCGACTGGCCGGGCATGGAGTTGCTGCTGCGCCGGGGCGAGGCGGCGCTGCGCGAGGATCTGCCCGCGCCCGAGGTGCTGGCCTGGTTCGGCGATCGCCTGCCGCTGACGGCGAATGGCGCGCGGGCCTGGATCGCGGCTCAGCCCGCTGCCAAGCGGGCCGAGGCCGCAGGGCGCTGGTGGGTGCAGGCCGCCGCGCTCGACCCGCGGGACGAGGTGGCGATGCTGGCCGCGCATGGCCCCGCGCTGGCACCCTGGCATGGCGCGCGGATCAGCGCGCTGCTGGACAAGGGCGAATGGGCCGCGGCCGAACGGATGCTGACCCTGATCCCCGCCGGCCCGGCGGCCGATCTGGCACGGGCGCGCATTGCCGTGCAGGCGCGCCGGCCGGGCGTGGACGCGCTGATCCTGGCCCTGCCCGAGGCGCAGCGGGCGGATGCGGGGCTGGCGCTCGACCGTTTTCGCTGGCGCGTGGCGGCGCGGCAGGGCGATCTGGCGCGGGCGCTGATGCTGGAACGCTCGACCTCGGCCGAGGGGCTGGGCAACCCCGCCGCCTGGGCGGCGCAGCGCCGCGACATGGCCCGCGCCGCGCTGCGCGCCGGCGACTGGGCCATGGCCGAGCGGCTGGCCGCCAACCATTTCCTGCCCGCGGGCGATGATGCGCAGGATCTGGACTGGCTGGCCGGCTATGGGGCGCTGCGCGCCGGGGCGGCGGACCGGGCGGCGGCGTATTTCGCGCGCCTGCCGGCCACGGGCAGCGGGCCGATCACCCTGTCGCGGACCCATTACTGGCGCGGCCGCGCGGCCGAGGCGGCGGGCGACGCGGCGGGCGCCCGCGCCAGCTATGCCGAGGCCGCGCGCCACCAGACCGCCTTCTACGGCCAGCTTGCCGCCGAGCGCATCGGGGCGCCGATGCAGGCGGGGCTGGCGCTGCCCGGCGCGGGCGTGGACAGCCTGCCCGACTGGCGCGGCGCGGCGCTGCGCGGCAACGGGGTCTTTCAGGCCGGGCTGTGGCTGGTCGCCGCGGGGGACGGGGCGCAGGCGCAGCGGTTCTTCCTGCACCTGGCGGAAACGGCCGCGCCCGACGACATCGCGCGCATGGCCCGCCTGATGATGGAACTGCACCGCCCCTGGGACGCGCTGCGGCTGGGCAAGGCGGCGGCGGCGAAGGGGGGCGTCTGGCCGGCGATCTATTTCCCCCTGACGGGGCTTGAGCGTGCCGATACCGGCCTGCCGGCCGAGCTGGTTCTGTCCATCGCCCGGCGGGAAAGCGAGTTCAACCATACCGTCAGCTCGCCCGCCGGGGCCAAGGGGCTGATGCAGGTGATGCCCGACACCGCCCGCCTGATGGCCGCCCTCATCGCCGAGCCGTTCGAGCCTGCCCGGCTGACGCAGGACGCGGCCTATAACGCGCGCCTGGGCGCGGCCTATCTGCGCGGGCTGCGGGGCCGTTTCGGCCATTCGGTCGCGCTGGTGGCGGCCGGCTATAATGCGGGGCCGGGGCGTTCGGCCCGGTGGCTGCGGGACATCGGCGATCTGCGGCTTGCCGGCCCGCAAGGGGTCGATCCGGTGGATTGGGTCGAGATGATCCCGTTTGACGAAACCCGCACCTATGTGATGCGCGTGGCCGAGTCGCTGCCCATCTATCGCGCCCGCATCGCGGGGCATCCAGTCCCGCTGGTGCCCAGCTGGGATCTGCGCGGCGGCCTGTCCGAACCGCCGCCTGCTGTCTCGCCGCTGGTGCTGGCCCTGTCGGATCGGCCGCGCCCGGCGGCGGAATGGGTGCGCGCGGCCGCAGCCAGGGCAAGGGCGCTGGCCGTGGCAACAGCAGGGGCGGGGGCAGGGGCGCAAATGCCGGCGGCAACGGGCGGGGGGGCGCAGACGGTTCGGGCAGCGCCGGGGGGAAAGGGGGGCGATGATCCCGCGGGTGCAGGGATGCCCGCGCCTGCCCCCGTCCCAGCCGCCGCCCCAGCGCCAGCCGCCACCCCTGAGCTGGCGGCCCCCGGCCCAGCCCCGGCCGCCGCCCCTGCCGCGCAGGCCGGGACGGCCACGGCCGGCCAGGAAGCGGCCGCCCCGCCGATCCCCGCCGCCCAGATCGCGGCGGTCGCCGCCGCGCTCGCCCAGGCTGGTCCCCTTCTCAAGCCCGCGGCCCGTCCGGGCGCCAAGCCGCCCGCCAGCCCCGCAGCCAAGCCGCCCGCCAGCGCCGCAGCCGGTACCGCATCAAGCCCCGCAGCCGGCCCCCCAGCCGGTGCCCCAGCCAGTGCCGCGCCTGCCGGTTCGGCTGCTGATCCCCTTGCCGGCGGGCCCGTCAGTCCTGCCGCGCGGCCTGCATCGTCCGCCACCAGGTGAACAGCCCTGCCGACACGATGATCGCCATGCCGGCGATGACAGGCGGCTCGACCCTCTCGCCCAGCAGGAACACGCCGATCACGGTGACCCAGACCAGCTGCGTATAGGCGAAGGGCTGCAGGCTGGACGCCTCGGCCAGTTCATAGGCGCGGATCAGCAGGTAATGGCCGGCAACGCCCGTCAGGCACAGCGCCGCCATCCATGGCCAGTCGGCCGGGGCGATGGGCCGGGCAAACCAGATGCCGGCCAGAGTGATCCCCAGCGCCCCTGCCAGCCCGGTCCAGAAAAAGCTGACGAGCGCGCTGTCCTCGGCAGCCACGCGGCGGGTCATCAGCGCGTAAAGGGCGAACATGAACGCCGAGACCAGCGGCAGGATGGCCCAGGGCGAGAACACCGCAAAGCCGGGCCTGAGAACGACCAGCATCCCCACAAAGCCCACCCCGACCGCCAGCCAGCGCCGCCAGCCGATCCGTTCGCCCAGCACCGGCCCCGACAGCGCCACCACCAGCAGCGGCGCGACGGTGAACACCGCATGGGTCGCCACGATGCCCAGTTTGACAAAGGCGACCAGCATCAGCACGACCTCGGCGACCAGGATCAGCCCGCGCAGGGACTGCAGCACCGGATGCGCGGAACGCAGCGCCGCGCGCAGCCCGCCTGGTCCGCGCGCCGCCATGACCACGGCGAACAGCGCAAAGAACCAGTAGCGCAGCATGGTCACGAAGACGGGCGGGTAAAGCGCGCCAAGATGGCGCGACACCGCATCCTGCACGGCAAAGATCAGGCTGACGATGCACATGATCAGGATGCCCGCGCGCTGGCCTTCCATCCGGCGCCGGCGTTCGGGCGCAGGATGGGGCGCAGGCCGCGGGACGGCGTCCCGCCCTGTTCCGGCCGGCGTGCCGGGCGGGATGTCCGGCACGCCCGGTTCGGGGGCCGTCGGTTCGGTAAGGGGCATGGCGATGTCCGGCTGAAGGAACGGGGGGACGGCTTGTGCGTCACTGCGATCCTGGTCGCCTGTCAAGCAGTCCCGCGCCGCGTGCCGGCCCTTGAGGCGTTGCGCCATGCCCCCATGGATGGTCCGCGGCAGGCCGCGGCAGGGCCGAGGCGATCAGTCGCGGCTGCGCACGATGGCGGCAAAGCCGTCGAACAGCTGTGCATTGGCCGCCACGATGTCGCCGGCATCGACGCCCGGCCCGTCATGGGGGCGCAACGGCTCGACAAAGCCGCCCGCTTCCTTGACCAGCAGCCAGCCGGCGGCCACGTCATAGGGCTGGATGCCGCGTTCCCAATAGCCGTCATAGCGGCCCGCCGCCACATAGGCCAGGTCCAGCGCGGCCGAACCCCAGCGCCGCACGCCCGCGCAGACCGGCATCAGCCGCGCCAGATCGCGCAGCGTCGCCGGCAGCGTGCCGCGCCCGCCGAACGGCACGCCCGTCGCGAAGATGGCCGAGTTCATGTCGCGCCGCCCCGATACCCGCAGGCGCTGATCGTTGACAAAGGCGCCGTCGCCCCGCTCGGCGGTGTAAAGCTCGTCCTTGGCGGGGTCGAAGACGACGGCGGCGACGATCTCGCCCTTGTGCTCGAGCGCGATGCTGACCGCCCAGTGCGGCAGGCCGTGCAGGAAGTTGGTCGTGCCGTCGAGGGGATCGACGATCCAGCGCCGGGTTGGGTCCTCGCCGGCCTCGGTGCCGGTTTCCTCGCCCAGCCAGCCATAGGTGGGGCGTGCGCCGCGCAATTCCTCGCGGATGATTCGCTCGGCCTCGCGGTCGGCGCGGCTGACGAAATCGCCCGGGCCTTTCGAGGACACCTGCAGGTTCTCGACCTCGCGGAAGTCCTTGACGAGGCTGCGGCCGGCCTTGCGCGCGGCCTTGATCATGACATTGAGATTGGCGCTGGGCATCGGCGTTCCTTGGCGGGCTGGGGATGGCAGGACCGTTTAGGCCGCGCACCGCCGAAAGGAAAGCGGGGGCGGCATCACCCGGCGCGGCCGATCGCGCCCATGATCGCCGCGGCCCCGGCGATGACCAGCGCATCCTCGACCAGGCCCGTATCGGTCTGACCATGGCGTTTCATCGCCGCGATCCGGGCGCGCCAGCCGGGATACGAGGCCGCGACGGCGGTCACGCCCCCCAGCGCCGCGCCCTGCCAGAACCGGCCCCGCGGGGCCGCGCAGCCGGCGGCGAAGCCGGTCATGACGGCCCGCGCGGCAAGCCCTGCGGGCACGATCCGGTCGGGCGCGCCCTTCATCTTGTCCCCGGCCATCTCGGCCAGTGCCAGCATCAGGGCGCCTCCGGCGGCGGCGTCGGTGCGCAGAAAGGCAGGCGCGGCACGGCCCCGCGGCAGACGGCCATTTGCCGCGGCCAGCGCCACGGCGGCCAGCGGGGTCATCGAACGCTGGCCGCCGACAAGGCCCAGCAGGAATGAAGCCAGCATCAAGAACACTCCGTCATGGATGAGGATCAAACGCCTGCAGGGCGGGGGCGGGTTCCGCCGAGCGGCTCTCCCGCGCCAGGCGCAGCATGTCCTGCACATAGGGGCGGGCGCGATCTTCGTCGCGGACGGCGGCGAAAAGGCGGCGCGTGACGCCGCCATGGCCCAGCCGCAGGGTCCGCAGGTCGGGATTGCCCGCCTCGCGCGCCAGAACCCAGTCGGGCAGCACCGCGACACCGCGGCCCGATGCGACCAGCAGCAGGATCACGTCGGTCAGCTCGATCTCGCGCACAGCGGCGGGGCGGACCCCGGCAGGCCCGAGGAAATGCGAGAACACGTCGAGCCTCGCCCGGTCCATCGGATAGGTGATCAGCGTCTCGCCCGCCAGGTCGGCCGGTTCGGCAAAGGGGCGGGCGGCCAGCGGATGGCTGGCCGGAACCGCCAGCAGCGGGTGATAGTCGAACAGCGGCTCGAAGGTGACGCCGGGCAGGTCCTCTGGGTCGGAGGACACCACCAGATCCGCGTCCCCCCGCACCAGCGCGGGCAGCGCGGTGAAGGCCAGCCCGGCGCGCACGTCGATATCCACCTGCGGCCAGCGGTGGCGAAAGCGGTCCAGCGCCGGCAGCAGCCAGTTGAAGCAGGCGTGGCATTCCATCGCAATGTGCATGCGCCCGACGCGGCCCTGCGTGACGCCGCGCATCTCGGCCTCGGCCGCCTCGACCAGCGGCAGCACCTGACGCGCCAGCGTCAGCAGCCGCATCCCGGCGGGCGAAAGACGCATCGGCTTGGCCGGGCGCAAGAACAGCGCGGTGCCGGCCTGCTCCTCCATCGCGCGGACCTGATGGGACAGGGCGGATTGGGTGATGTTCAGCACCTCGGCCGCCCGCGCCAGCCCGCCATGATCGTGGATGGCGCGGATCGTGCGCAGGTGGCGAAGTTCAAGATGCATGAAAGACGGTCATCATAAAGTTGCACAATATGAATTAGTCTCACGGCGCCGGCCATGGCACAAGGGCGTCAAAGAGGAATCGTCATGCCCGTGCCTGCTGTCAGCTTTGAATTCTTTCCCCCCCGGACGCTCGATCAGTCGTTCAGGCTGTGGGAAACGGCGCGGGCGCTGGCGCCGCTTGGCCCCGATTTCGTGTCGGTCACCTATGGGGCAGGGGGCACGACGCGGCAGCTGACGCATGAGGCGGTGACTGCCCTTGCCTCGCATTACGGGCTGAACGTGGCGGCGCATCTGACCTGTGTCGAGGCGACGCGCGCCGAGACGATGCAGATCGTGGACGATTATGCCGCCGCCGGGGTGCGCGAGATCGTGGCCCTGCGCGGGGATGCCCCGCAGGGCGCGGCGGCCTGGACGGCCTGTCCGGACGGATTTGCCAGTTCGGTCGAGCTGATCGGCGCCATCGCAGCCCGCGGCGGGTTCACCATCCGCTGCGGCGCCTATCCCGAACCCCATCCCGACAGCGCCGGCACGGCCGCCGACGTGGCCTTTCTCAAACGCAAGATCGAGGCCGGCGCGTCCAGCGCCATCACCCAGTTCTTCTTTGACGTCGAGACGTTCTTCCGCTTCCGCGATGCCTGCGCAGCCGCCGGGATCGCCGCCCCGGTCATCCCCGGCATCCTGCCCATCCAGTCATGGGCCGGCACCAAGCGTTTCGCCGCCCGCTGCGGCACCAGCGTGCCGCAATGGGCCGAGGACGCCTTTGCCCGCGCCGGCGCCGCGGGCGAGCGGGCGCTGGCGCGCGACCTGGCGGTGGAGCTGTGCCGCCGGCTGACCGAGGGCGGGGTGGACCGGCTGCATTTCTATACGCTGAACCGCCCCGAACTGACGGCCGAGGTCTGCGCCGCGCTGGGGGCGACGAGCCGCGCCGCGGCGGCCTGAGCCTGAGCCGTCAGCCCAGGCTCATCGCGGTCAGCTGCTGCAATTCCCCAAAGCCGTTGAAGCGGGTATTGGTGACGACCGAATAGGCCCCGGCGCCATTGATGACGAGGTAATCGCCCTCGGCGATGTCGCCGGGCAGCGCCAGCTCGCCCGGCAGGCGGTCCACCGAATCGCAGGTCGGGCCAAAGACGACGCGGCCTGCGTCGGGGGCGCTCCGCCGCTCTCCCTGCGGGGTCAGCACGTCGATGCGGTCGAGATTGCCGATCATCGGCAATTCGGTCAGCCCGCCATAGACACCGTCGTTCAGGAACACGGCCCCATCGTCGCGCAGCGCCTTGACGCGGGCGATGATCGCAAAGGCATCGCCGCACAGGCCGCGCCCCGGCTCGCAGACCAGTTGCGGCGCGTTTTCGCCGAACACCTCGGCCGTGACCGTGCCGATGCGCTCGAAAATGGCCGGCAGGTCGGGCTCGACCCCATGGACGCGCCAGGACGGAAAGCCGCCCCCGACATTGAGCCGCCGCGGCATGACGCCGGCCTTGTCGGCGATTTCGCGCGCGGTGCGGATATACTGTTCCCATGCGCCCGGATCGACGCATTGCGTGCCCGGATGGAAGGTCAGCGACGGCACATAGCCCCGCGCCGCCACGGCAGCGAGCAGTTCGGCCGCGCGGTCGGGCGTTGCGCCGAACTTGGCGCCGAAATCATAGGCCGCGCCCAGCACCGGCAGCTTGAAGCGGGGCGAGATCTCGCAGTCTTCGGCCGGCACCTGCGCGAACAGCTTGTCGAGCTCCGAGCGGCTGTCCACGGACCATGCCTTGATGCCGGCCGCGACGGCATGGGCGATCTCGGCGGTCGAGCGGACCGGGTTGTGATAATGGCGCGCCGCCATCGGCGCGAGGCGGCCGATCAGGTCGATCTCGAAGGGCGAGGCCACGTCAAAGCCGCGGATGCCGGCGGCCACGAGGTTGTTGATGACGGCCTCTTCGGGGTTGGACTTGACGGCATAGGTCACAAGGCCGGGAAAGCCCTCGATGAACTGCCGCGCGCGGTCCTGCAGGATGGTCGGGGCAAAGACCAGCACGGGATTTTCCGGCCTGAGGCTGCGGACGATCTCGGCCGGATTGTCCCAGACGGTCTTGGCCTGGTTGCCTTCGCTCAGTCCCATGCGCGGTCCTTTCTCGTGCTCGCCTGGATGCCTCTGCGGCGCAGAATGCGCGCTATGGGGCGCACATGCAGCGATGAAAAGGGTGAAATATCCTTTCCGTCCCGTTAAAACGCCGGAAAGCGCCGACATTTCGCAGGAGAGGTTCAGATGGATGAGACGGACCGCGCCATTCTGGCGCATCTGGGCCAGGATGCCCGCGTGTCGGTCGCAGTGCTGGCGCGGCGGATCAAGCTGGCGCGCTCGACCGTGCAGGCGCGGCTGGAGCGGCTGGAGACATCGGGCGTCATCGCCGGCTATACGCTGCGCCTGGGCGAGGCCGCGCGGCTGACGCGGATCCGCGCCACCTGCCTTCTGACCATCGAGGCGCGGGCGCAGCCGGCGATCTTGGGCCGGCTCAAGGCCATTCCGGCGGTCGAGCGGGTCCATTCCACCAGCGGCCGGGTGGACCTGCTGCTGCAAATCGCCTGTGCCTCGACAACCGAACTGGACGAGGTGCTGGATCAGATCGGCAATCTGACCGGGGTGCGGTCCTCCGAAAGCCTGGTGCATCTGTCCACCAAGTTCGACCGGGCCGTCTGATGCGGCGTCCCGCCCGGCCGCCGGGCGGTCTGGCGGCACCGCTGCATGGGTATTTGGGCCAGAAAGAAGCCCTGTCAGCCCCAGCGGCCCAGCGCGGTTTCGTCCTCTGCCCTGGCGGCGACCCATGCGCCGGGGCCGCCCCGGCCGATCTCGCGCTTCCAGAAGGGGGCGCGGGATTTCAGCCAGTCCATCAGGAAATCGGCCGCGTCAAAGGCGGCGCGGCGGTGGCGGGCGGCCGTGGCGACCATCATGATCGGCTCGCCCACCGGCAGATGCCCGTGGCGGTGGACGATCAGCACATCGGCAAGGCCGAAGCGGTCCATCGCCGCCTGCGCATGGCTTGTCAGGGCCCTTTCGGTCATGCCGGGATAGTGTTCGATGTCGAGCGCGACCAGGCCCCCGTCGCCGCGCACGAGGCCTGTGAAGGTGACGACGGCACCCGCCCCTGCGCCGAACCCGTCCAGAAGGGCGCCGGCGTCGAAGCGTTCGGACTGGACCACGACCCGCATCAGCCGCCCGTCATCGGCGGAAAGAAGGCGATCTCGCGCGCGCCGGCAAGCGGGGTGTCCAGCCCGGCCAGCTGCTGGTCCACCGCCACGCGCACGGCATCCAGATCGCTCAGGGCGGCGGCGTGGCGGTCGTCGCGGCGCACCAGTTCGGCCACCAGCTCGGCCACGGTGGCGGCCGCGGTCTCGATCCGTTCGCGGGGGGCGCCGATCCGCTCGCGCAGCCAGGCGAAATACAGCACGTCGAGCGTCATCGCACATCCCTCAGCCAGGGCCGGGCCTTGGTGAAATAGTCCCAGCCCGTGATCGCCGTCATGACCGCCGCCACCCACATCAGCAGCAGCCCCATCTGCGTCGCAAGGTCCGACCAGCTGTCGGACCAGGGCAGGCGGCCCTCGCCCACCAGCGGCGCATGGCCCTTTTCGAAGAAGTCCAGCCCCGTTCCCAGGAACATCATCGCGATGGCGATCATCTGGGCGGTCGTCTTCCACTTGGCGATGCGCGTGACCTTGAGCGTGGCGGCATCGGCGCCCAGGAATTCGCGCAGGCCGCTGACGAAGACCTCGCGGAACAGGATCACCGTGGCGGGCAGGATCAGCCAGGGGTTCATGCCCGAATAGCCGGTGATGACCACCAGCGCGATGACCACCATCGCCTTGTCGGCGATGGGGTCCATGGCGGCGCCGAAGCGGCTTTCCTGTTGCCAGCTGCGGGCCAGATGGCCGTCGAACCAGTCGGTGACCGCGGCGATGATGAACAGCGCCAGCGCCGCGAAATCGGCGAAGGGGCGGCTGAAATACAGGAACATCAGCGGCACGCCGGGCGCGGCCACAAGGCGCAGCAGGGTCAGCAGATTGGGCAGGTTCAGCGTCATGCGCGCAGGCTACCCCGTCGCGCGCGGCGGCGAAAGGGGCGCTCAGCCACGCTCGTCCGTGCCGAACAGCCCCTTGAGCCCGCGGCTGACCAGATTGCCGACCGACGGGCGGCGCTGGTGGATGAAGGGCAGGGGGCGGCAGACCTCCATCGCGGCGATGCCCACGCGGGCGGTCAGCGCGCCGTTGACCACCCCTTCGCCGAACCGGCGGCTGAGCTTTGCCAGAAGGCCGCCCCCCGCGACGGTGTGGATGAGATCGTCGCCCGCGGCCACGGCCCCGGTGGCCACCAGATGGGCCAGCACCGTGCGCGCCAGGCGCCAGCCGCCGACAGCGCCGGCGCGGCCGCCATAGATTTCAGCCATGCGCCGGATCATCCGCAGATTGGCCGCCAGCGCCGCGATCACGTCGGCCAGCGCCAGCGGGATCAGCGCGGTGGCGGCGGCGACGGTGCGGGCCGCCGCCTCGATCTCGCGTCGCGCCTGCTGATCGAGCGGGGCGAGCAGTTCCGTTTCGGCCAGCGCCAGCAGGCTGAGCGCGTCGAAGGCATCGCCCCGGCGCTGCGCGACCGTCTGGCGCGCGCGGGCCAGTTCGGGGCGGCGGGCATACAGCGCGTCCAGCCGGTCCACCGCCCCCCGCGCCAGCGTCAGATCGCCCCTGGCCAGCGCCTCGCCCGCCTGCCGGTGCACCTGGTCGATCCGGGCCAGGCGTGCCCATGCCGCATATTCGCGCACGCCCACCGCCAGCGCGGCGATCGTGAACAGCCCGAACAGCCCGATCCCGATCCAGCCGAGCAGCGGATAGGCCGCCATCAGGCTGTCAAAGAACCGCAGCGCCGCCATCGACAGCAGGAACGTGAGCAGCGCTGCCAGCGTGTTGAGGAAGAACCGCGTCACCCGCGACGGCCCCTTGCCCGCGATGCGCGCCATCAGCTGCATAGTCCGCGGCTGGGGCAGGGCCGAGGGCAGCCCGTCGTCGATCGGGGGTGCATCCGCGGGCGAAGGGCGCGGAATGGCGGTGCGCGGTGCGCGTGCGTCGCGCCCGTCCCCCTGCGGCTGGCCGGGATCACGGCCAGGCGGATCGCGCCTGTCCTGGCCTTGACTGTCCGGATGGGGGCTGGGCTGGGCGGGGTCGGATGGCGGGGGCAGGGTATCGGGCGTGCCCTCCTGCTGCGCGGATGGCGCGTATTCGATCAGGACCGGGCCGCGGCGGCGGGATGTGCCTTCCATCAGATGCGATCCCCGATCAGGAACTCGGCGGCGCGGTCCATGCGGATATGGGGCGGCCCGTCTCCGGGGCGCAGCGTGGCGGGGGCGGGGGCGAAGTTCATCGCGGCATAGTCGCCGTCCAGCCAGCGCGTCGCCCCCTCGGCCGCCGGGGCCAGCAGCGCGGCGGGGTTGTCCGGCAGGTCGCCCGGATAGAAGGCCGCCTCGCGCCCATCCATCAGCGTGCCGCGCACCGCCGGCAGGTCATGGCCGTCCTGGTGCAGGATTTCCTCGGTCGTGGTGCGCAGCGCGGCGATCGCCAGGGCCTCGGTCCGCGCGCCCTGGAAATCGGCGCGGTCGCGCGCCTCGCGCAGCATCGCCGTCAGGATGGCGGCGAGGCGCGGATGCTGGGTGTGGTGCAGGTGGTCGGCCTTGGTGGCGGCGAACAGGATGCGTTCTACCCGCCGCGTGCCCAGCAGCTGCGCCAGCCACCCCGCCCGGCCGGGGCGGAAGGCCGACAGGATGTCGGCCATGGCGCGGCGGATGTCCTGGAGCGCCTGCGGGCCTGCATGAATGGCGCCCAGCACGTCCACCAGCACCACCTGCCGGTCGATGCGGGCAAAGTGGTTGCGAAAGAAGGGTCGCACCACGCGCGTCTTGTAGGCGTCGAACCGCCGTTCGAATTCGCGGTAGAGCGCCGAGGACGACTGCTCGGCCGGAAGCGGCGCGAAGGTCAGCGCGGGCGAGCCCTCCATTTCCCCCGGCAGCAGGAACCGTCCGGGCGTGGTGTCGGAAAAGCCCGCATCCCGCGCCAGCGCCAGATGCGCCGCATAAAGCCGGTGCAGCCCCTGGGCGGCCGGTTCGTCAAGGCGCGCGCGCGGGTCGAGCGCGGCCAGCCCCGCGCGAAACGCCTCTGCCCCCGGCCGGCCGTCGATGCGCTCCAGCACCTCGGCCGACCACTGGGCAAAGCTGCGATCCATCAGGCGCAGGTCCAGCAGCCATTCGCCGGGGTAATCCACGATGTCGAGATGCAGGTTCTGCACCCCCCGCCACCCCGCCAGCAGCCCGCGCGGCTGGATGCGCAGCGAAAGGCGCAGCTCGCTGACATGGCGCGTGCCTTCGGGCCAGTGCGGATCGGGTCCGGTCAGGGCGGCAAGATGGCGCTCGAACTCGAACCGCGGAACGGTGTCGTCGGGCTGGGGCTGCAGCCAGGCGGCGCGGATGGTGCCGTCGGCGGCAGCGCGCAGCGCCTGCATCCGGCCCCGGTCCAGCAGGTTCGCCACCAGCGAGGTGATGAACACCGTCTTGCCGGCGCGCGACAGGCCGGTGACGCCGATCCTCAGCACCGGATCGCCCAGTCCCAGCCCGCGCATCAGACCGTCTGCGGTGTCGGCCAAGCCCATGCGCTCTCTCTCCCGGTCGAACATCGCCTCATCAACGACCTGTCAGATAGGGCGCCGCGCCCCCAACGACCAGAGGGGCCGGCGGGTTGCCCCTGCCGCAGGGGCGCGGGTAGCGGCTTTCCTGCGGCCGCAATTCGCGCCATGACGCCCCCATGATCCAGGCCCTGCCCATCGACGATGCCATCCCCGATCTGCGCGCCGCGCTGGCCGCGCATGGGCGCGCGGTGCTGGTGGCGCCGCCCGGCGCGGGCAAGACGACCCGGGTGCCGCTCGCGCTGATGGACATGATCCCCGGCCGCATCCTCATGCTGGAGCCCCGGCGCCTTGCCGCGCGCGCGGCCGCCGAGCGGATGGCAGCCACGCTGGGCGAGCCGCTGGGCGCGCGCGTGGGCTACCGCATCCGCGGCGAGGCGGCGCCCGGCACGCGCATCGAGGTCGTCACCGAGGGCATCCTGACCCGGATGATCCAGTCCGACCCAGACCTGCCCGGCATCGGCTGCGTGATCTTCGACGAGTTTCACGAGCGCAGCCTGAACGCCGATCTCGGCCTTGCCCTGACATGCGAGGCGCGGGCGACGCTGCGGCCCGATCTTGCGCTGCTGGTCATGTCGGCGACGCTGGACGCCGCCCCGGTCGCGGCGCTGCTGGAGGATGCGCCGGTCGTGCATTCGCAGGGGCGCGCCTTTCCGGTGGAAACGCGCTGGCTCGACCGGCCCTTGCCCCCAGGCGCCCGGCTGGTGCCCGAGGCGGCGCGCCTGATCGCCCGCGCCGAAGCCGAAACGCGCGAGAGCGGCGGCACCATCTTGGCCTTCCTGCCGGGCGAGGGCGAGATCGCCCGCACCGCCGCCCTGCTGGACGGGGTGCCGGCCGAGGTGGTGCCCCTGTTCGGGGCCATGGATCTTGCCGCCCAGCGGGCGGCGCTGTCCCCGCCGGGCGCGCGGCGGCGGATCGTGCTGGCGAGCGCGATCGCGGAAACCTCGCTGACCATCCCGGCGGTGCGCGTCGTGGTGGATGGGGGCCGGGCAAGGCGGGCGCGCTTTGATCCCGCCTCGGGGATGAGCCGCCTTGTCACCGAACGGGCCAGCCGCGCCGAGGCCGACCAGCGCCGCGGGCGGGCGGGCCGGGTGGCGCCGGGCATCTGCTATCGCCTGTGGGCGCGGGCCGAGGAAGGCGCGATGCCCGCCTTTGCCCCGCCGGAAATCACCGTGGCCGATCTGGCCGGGCTGGCGCTGGAACTGGCCGTCTGGGGCCCGGCCGATCTTGCCTTCCTGACCCCGCCGCCCGAAGGCGCGCTGGCCGAGGCGCGGGCGCTGCTGGCGGGCCTGGGGGCGCTGGACGATGGGGGGCGGATCACTCCCCATGGCCGGGCGATGGCGGCCCTGCCGCTGCATCCGCGGCTGGCGCATATGCTGCTGACCGCGGGCAGGGGCGCTGCCGATCTGGCGGCGCTGCTGGCCGAGCGTGACCCGATCCGCGGCGCGCCGGCCGATCTGGCGCTGCGGCTGCAGGCTGTGGCCGATCCGCGCGGCTATGCCGATCGCCACCCCTGGCCCGCGGACCGCGCCACCATCGAACGCATCCGCGCTGAGGGCAGGCGCCTGCGCCGCATGGTCCCGGACGGCCCCCCGATGCCGCCGGCCGCGATGGCGGCGCTGGCCTATCCCGACCGCATCGGCCTGCGCCGCAGGGGCGAGGCGCCGCGCTTTGTCCTGTCGGGCGGCAAGGGCGCCGCGCTGGCCGAAGGCGACCCCCTGGGCGCGGCGCGCCTGATCGTGGCCACCGATCTGGACGGCGATCTGCGCGAGGCGCGGGTGCGCATCGGCGGGGCCCTGGACGAGGGCGACCTGCGCGCCCTTTTCGCGGGGCGGATCGAGACGGTCGAGGCGGTGGAATGGTCGCGCCGCGAGGGCCGGGTGCTGGCCCGGCGGCAGGAACGGCTGGGCGCGGTGGTCCTGTCCGACCGCGCGCTGGATGCGCCGGACCCCGTGGCCGTCGCCCGCGCCGCCTGGGACGGGCTGCGCGATCTGGGCCTGCCCTGGACGGCGGGCGCGGCGCGGCTGCGGGCGCGCATCGCGCTGGTGGACGGGATGCCGGATGTGTCCGATGCGGCGCTGCTGGCGGATCCCGGCTGGCTGCTGCCCCATCTGACCGGCGCGCGGACGGCGGCGGACCTGAAATCGCTCGACCTGACCGAACCGCTGAAGGCGCTGATCGGCTGGGACGGCCAGCGCCGTCTGGACGAGGCCGCGCCGGCGGCCTTCGGTGCGCCGCTGGGCCGGCGCATCCCCATCGACTATGACGCCGAGACGCCCACCATCGAGGCGCGCCTGCAGGAGCTGTTCGGCGTGACCCGCCACCCCATGGCCGGACGCCGCCCGCTGCGGATCGTGCTGCTGTCGCCGGGGCACAAGCCCATCGCCGTGACGACCGACCTGCCCGGATTCTGGGCAGGGGGCTATGCCGAGGTGCGCAAGGACATGCGCGGCCGCTATCCCCGCCATCCCTGGCCCGAGGATCCCGCCGCCGCCGACCCGACCCTGCGCGCCAAGCCGCGCGGGACATGAAGGGGGGGGGCGCTGCCCCCGCCGCCCTGCGGGTGGCCCCCCCGGGATATTTGAGGACCGAAGATGTCCTTCTTCTGCAGGGAAATATCCCACGGGGGTCCGGGGGTGTGAAACCCCCGGCGCGGCCGTGCGGCCGGCGGTGTCAGGGCCTGATCTCGACCTCGGTGCCGATCCGGGCATGGGCGAACAGTTCGGCGATCTCGGGGTTGGTGAGGGCGATGCACCCGTCGGTCCAGTCGCCCTTGACCTTGTATCCCTCGGCCACCTGGTTGGGCTGGCCGTGGATCATGATGTCGCCGCCGGGATCGACCCCCTGCGCGGCGGCGCGCTTGCGGTCCTGCGGGCGGGGATAGTCCAGCCCCAGCGACAGGTGAAAGCGGCTTTGGGCGTTGCGCCGGTCGATCCTGAACAGGCCCTCGGGCGTCTTGCCGTCGCCTTGGCGGATCTTGTCGCCCCGGGGCGTCTTGCCCAGGGCGATCTGCATGACGCGCGGATTGCCCTCTGCCTGAAAGACCGTCATCCGGCGCGCGCCCTTCTCGATCAGGATGCGCTGGACATCGCTGGTGATCCGCGCCGCCGGGCGGGGCAGGGTGAGGTGCGGCGGGCGCGGCAGCGGCACCGGAACAGACCGCGGCGGCACCGGCACGGGCAGGGACGGCGCCGCCGGGACCGGCAGGCGCAGCGCCGGCCCCCAGCTCGTCCATGCGATCCAGCCTGCCGCCAGCAGGCAGAGCAGCGCGATCAGCTTCATTGCAGGTCGGCGAACGCCTCTTGCAGCCGCCCCGCCGCCTCGGCCACCTGGGCGCGCGGCATCGCGAGGTTGAAGCGCATGTGCGATTGGCCCCCGGTGCCGAAGCTTTCGCCGTGATTGGCGGCGATCCTTGCGCCCGCCTCGATCCGGCGGTGGATTTCCGCCGCCTCCATCCCGGTGCCGCTGAAATCCACCCAGGCCAGATAGGTCGCCTGCAGCGGCATGGGCCGCGCGCCGGGAATCGCGCCCACCGCCCGGTCGAACAGGCGCGCGTTCTCGCCGACATAGTCGACCAGCGCGTCGATCCAGGCCGCGCCCTCGGGCGAATAGGCGGCCGTCACCATCGGCAGGCCGAACAGCCCCGGCGAAATTCCCAGCGCCATCATCCGCGCCTTGTAGCGTTCGCGCAGCCCCGCATCGGGGATGATGACATTGCCCAGATGCGCCCCGGCGATGTTGAAGCTTTTGGTGGCCGCCGTCATCGTCACCAGCCGGTCAGCGATGTCGGGGGCGGCCAGCGCCGTGACCAGGTGCCGCGGCGCGCCGGGCAGCACCAGATCATGGTGGATCTCGTCCGACAGCAGGATCAGGTCGCGCGCGCGGCAGAAATCGGCGATCTCGCGCAGCTCCTCTGCCGACCAGACGCGGCCCCCCGGATTGTGGGGCGAGCAGAGGATCAGCATCCGCTCGCGCCCCGTCATCCGGCCCGACCAGTCCTGCCAGTCTGGGACGTATTGCCCGCCCTGCACCGCCAGCGGCAGCTCGGTGACGGTGCGGCCGGCCGCTTTCACCACGCGGGCAAAGGCATGATAGACCGGCGTCATCAGCGCCACGGCATCGCCCGGCGCGGTATAGGCGTCCACCGCCAGCGCCGTCCCGTTCACCAGCCCGTGCACGGACAGGATCGCATCCTCTTCGACCGACCAGCCATGGCGGTTTTCCATCCACCAGCGGATCGCGTCCAGATAGGGCCCGTTCGCGCCCGGATAGCCATAGACGCCATGCGCCAGCAGCCTTTCAAGCGCGCGCTGGACGGCCGCGGGCGGGCGGAAATCCATGTCCGCCACCCACATCGCCAGCGCGTCGGGGGCGTTCAGGCCGAACACCTGGCCCATGTCGTCCCATTTGTTGCACAAGGTGCCGCGCCGGTCGATCGGCCGGTCGAAATCGGGGCGGTCCATCGCCGTCTCCTCTGAGGTCACGCGGGCGCACAATAGCGAGTTGTTGCCCCGCGGAAACCCTAGTATTGCCCGGCATATGACCCGTTCCATCCTTCTTTTCCCGGACCCGCGGCTCAGGAAGGCCTGCGCCCCCATCGGCCGCATCACGCCCGAGATCGAGGCGCTGGCGGGCGAGATGCTGGCCGCGATGTATGCCGCGCCCGGCGTCGGGCTTGCCGCGCCCCAGCTGGGCGTTCTCAGCCGCCTGTTCGTCATGGACTGCGCCGGCGATCCCGAGGCGGGGCGCGCCCCCCTGGTCTTGGTCGATCCCGAGATCGTCTCGGTATCGGAGGCGCTGAACGTCTATGAGGAAGGCTGCCTGTCCTTCCCCGACCAGTATGCCGAGGTGACGCGCCCGGCCGAGGTCAGGATGCGCTGGACGGGGCTGGACGGACGGGTGCAGGAACGCGATTTCGACGGGCTGTGGGCCACCTGCGCGCAGCACGAACTGGACCATCTGAACGGGCGGCTGTTCATCGACCATATCGGCCCGATGAAGCGACAGCTCATCACCCGGCGGATGGGCAAGATGAAGCGGGATCTGGCCCGTGCCTGACGACAGGCCGGCCGCAGGCAGGCAGGGCGGGGAGGGAGAGGCCGCGGGCGGGCTGCAGGCGGGCGGAGGGCCGGGCAATGCCCTGTCGCCAGGCATGGTGGTTTGCCCTGGGGCAGCCTCTGGCGCCATTTCCCCGACAGCTTCCGTGACAGCCCCCGCGGCAGGGGCGGCGGGCGGGACGGTGCGGGCGATCATGCTGCACCCCGATCCGGTATTGCGGGCTGTCTGCGCCCCGGCCGCGGCCCTGACGGCCGCGCAGCGGCGCGCGCTTGTCGCCGATTTGTTCGCAACGCTCTATCATGCGGGCGGCAGGGGGCTGGCCGCGCCGCAGATCGGCGTGACGCGGCGCGTCCTTGTCATGGATGCCGGCTGGAAGGCCGGCGCGCCCTCGCCCCTGGCCATGTTTGATCCCCGGATCATGTGGCGTTCCCCCCTTGCCGATGAGGCCGAGGAGATGTGCCTGTCGATCCCTGGCCGCCCCGTGCGCGTCAGGCGGGCCGCCGCCATCCGCCTGGCCTTTGCCGATGCCGACGGCGCGGGGCGCGAGATCGCGCTGGACGGTGCCGCGGCCCGGATCGCCCAGCATGAACTGGACCACCTTGACGGTGTCCTGATCCTCGATGCCCTGCCTGCGGGGCCGGGTGCATGACCGTCCGCCCCTTCCTGCCCTATGCCGACCGCCGCCTGCATCGCCCGGCTGAGCCTGTCGAGGCCGTCACCGAAGCGGTGCGGATGATCTGGGAGGACATGATCGACACGATGGAGGCCATGCCCGGCCTGGGGCTGGCCGCGCCCCAGATCGGGATCATGCTGCGCCTTGCGGTGGTGGATGCCTCGTCCCGCCGGGGCGAGGCTGTGCGGATGGCCAATCCGCAGGTGCTGCACGAATCGGGGCAGATGCGCGCGCATGAGGAAGCCTCGCCCAACCTGCCGGGCGTGTCCGCGCGGATCGAGCGGCCCCGCGCGGTGACGGTCCGTTTCCTCAATGCGGACGGCGCGGTCGAGGAGCGCGACTTCGTGGGCCTGTGGGCAACCAGCGTTCAGCACCAGATCGACCATCTTGACGGGCGGATGTATGTGGACCGCCTGTCGCCCCTGCGCCGCAGCATGCTGGTCCGCAGATCGGCCAGGCTGGCGCGGCGATAGGCGCGGTGGACCCGGGGGTTTCACACCCCCGGACCCCCGTGGGATATTTTCCTGCAGAAGAATCAGGGAGGCCCGGCGATGCGCGTGATCTTCATGGGAACGCCCCCGTTTTCGGTCCCGGCGCTGCGGGCGCTGGCCGCGCGGCACGAGATCGTCGCGGTCTATTCCCAGCCCCCCCGCGCAGCCGGCCGCGGGCAGAAACCCCGCCTCTCGGCAGTGCAGGAAGCGGCCGAGGCGCTGGGGATCGAGGTGCGCACGCCCCTGCGGCTGAAATCGGCCGAGGAGCAGGAGGCCTTTGCGGCGCTGGCCGCGGATGTGGCGGTGGTGGTCGCCTATGGGCTGATCCTGCCGCAGCCGGTGCTGGACGCGCCGCGGCTGGGCTGCCTGAACATCCACGCCTCGATCCTGCCGCGCTGGCGCGGGGCGGCGCCGATCCACCGGGCGATCATGGCCGGTGACGCCGAAACCGGCGTGAGCATCATGCAGATGGAGGCGGGCCTTGACACCGGCCCGGTGCTGGCCGAGGCGCGCACCCCGATCGGCCCCGAGGATACGACCGCGGACCTGCACGACCGCCTGTCGGCCATGGGGGCGGGGCTGATCGTGCAGACGCTGGACCGCCTGCCCCTGCCGGCCGTCCCCCAGCCCGCCGAGGGCGTCACCTATGCCGCCAAGATCGACAAGGCCGAGGCGCGCATCGACTGGACGCGCCCTGCGGCCGAGGTGGACCGCCTGATCCGCGGCCTGTCGCCCTTTCCCGGCGCCTGGTGCCTGGCAGGGGGCGAGCGGCTCAAGCTGCTGCGGGCGCGGGCGGTGGCGGGGCAGGGCAGGCCGGGCGAGGTTCTGGGCGCCCTGACCGTCGCCTGCGGCGAGGGCGCGGTCGAGATCCTGTCCCTGCAGCGCGAGGGCAAGCGCCCGCTGCCCGCGGCCGAGGCGCTGCGCGGGCTGGCCCTGCCGGCGCATCTGGACTGAGCTTCGCCGGCAACGCTGGGGCGGCATCCCCTGCGGGCGGGCTTTCCGCGGGCAGGCATTGCCGCTAACGCTCGGGCCATGAACCTTCGCCATCATCTTTCCGCGACCTTCCTGCTGGGGCTGCCGCTGGTCGGCACGCATCTGGCCCGCATGCTGATCGGCGTGACCGACACGGTCATGATCGGGCGCTACGGTGTCGATCCGCTGGCCGCGCTGGTGCTGGCGACATCCTATTTCGTGATCCTGATGATGCTGGGCTCGGGCTATGCGCTGGCGGTGATGGGCGTCATCGCGGCCGCCCGCGCCCGCGGCGACGAGACGCAGGTGCGGCGTTCGACCCGCATGGCGCTGTGGCTGTCGGTTGTCCATTCCGCGATGGTTTTGCCGGTGATGTGGTGGTCGGGGCCGATCCTGTCGGCGCTGGGCCAGCAGCCGCAGGTTGCCGCCTATGCGCAGGACTGGCTGCGGGTGATGGGCTTTGCAATGCCCGCGACGCTGTGCGCGATGGCGCTGAACAGCTATCTGGCGGCGCTGGGGCGGCCCAATGTCGTGCTGGCCGTGACGGTGGCCGGCCTGCCCGTCAACGCGCTGCTGAACTGGATGCTGGTGTTCGGGCATCTGGGCGCGCCGTCTCTGGGGGTCACCGGATCGGCGCTGGCCAGCCTGGCGGTGAACTGGATGCAGCTTGGCGCGCTGGCCGCTGCCGCCTGCCTGCTGCCCCAGGCCCGCCCCTATCACCTGTTGCGCCGCTTGTGGCGGCCCGACTGGACCGAAGGGCGCAGCCTGCTGGCGCTGGGCCTGCCCATCGGGCTGACGCTGGTGGCCGAGACGGGGATGTTCACCGGCGCCAATGTCATGATGGGCTGGTTCGGGGCCGAGCCGCTGGCCGCGCATGGGATCGCGCTGCAGCTTGCGGCGCTGACCTTCATGGTCCATCTGGGCATTTCCAATGCCGCCACGATCCGGGTCGGCACCGCCCATGGCCGCGGCGACGGGCAGGGGCTGCGGCTTGCCGCCATTGCGGCGACGCTGCTGTCGGCCTGTTTCGCGCTGGTCCCGATGACCGCCTTTCTGGCCGTGCCCGAGATGCTGACGGGGCTTTATCTCAACCCCGGCGATCGGCGCGCGCCGGCGATCGTCGCGCTGGCCGCCGGGCTGATGCTGTATGCGGGGCTGTTCCAGATGGTCGATGCCATGCAGGCCATCGCGCTGGGCCTGCTGCGCGGGGTTCAGGATACCCGCATCCCGATGCTGCTGGCGGTCGTGAGCTACTGGCTGATCGGCCTGCCCGCAGGCTGGCTGCTGGCCTTTCCGCTGCGGATGGGGCCGCCGGGGCTGTGGCTTGGCCTTCTGGTCGGGCTGAGCGCGGCGGCCGCTCTGCTTATGGCGCGCTTCTGGGGGCGGCGGGGCAGGGACGGGGGCCCGGTCCCCGCCTGAAACGCGCCCTCACAGGCGCGGCGGCACCGGGCATCTGGCCCCGGCCTTGCGCGCCCGCTAGGATCGCCCTGCACCCCCCTTGCGCGAGAGGCCCCGATGCGTCCCGTCTTTGTCCAGTTCCGCTGTGCCCCCGGCAAGACCTATGAGGTGGCCGGCGCCATCTATGACCGCGAGGTGGTGAGCGAGCTTTATTCCACCTCGGGCGAATACGACCTGTTGGCCAAGGTCTATGTTCCCGAGGATGCCGATGTGGGGCACTATCTGAACCAGCGGCTGTTCGACATTCCCGGCATTCACCGCACGCTGACCACCATGACCTTCAAGGCGTTCTAGCCGGCCGCGCCCAGCGCCAGCGCCAGCACCGCCGACAGGGCGCCGGTGATCGGCACCGTGACCGCCCATGCGGCCAGCGTGCGCAGCACGGCGCTGCGGCGCACCAGGCGGCGGCGATGCAGTTCCTCGGGCGGAAGGGGGGCGTCAGGGGCGCCCGGATGCAGGCGGCGCTCCTCCCATTCGCGGTAAAAGCCGACGCCGAACACGGCGCCCACGGCGACATGGGTCGTGGACACCGGCAGCCCCGCCCAGGTCGCGCCCAGCAGCACCAGCGCGGTGGCCAGTGTCACGCAAAGCGCGCGCGCCGGGTTCAGCCTGGTGATGCGGCTGCCCACCATCCGCACCAGGCGGCGGCCGAAAAGCGTGGCGCCCAGCGCAAAGCCCAGCGCCCCCGTGGCCAGCCACAAGGGCGCGCCCGGATCGCCGTCCCCGGCGATGACGGAAAGGGGCGCGGCGACATTGGCCACGTCATTGGCCCCGTGCCCATAGGCGATCAGCATCGCGGCCGCCACCAGGGGCGGGCCGAACAGCCGCTTCATCGCCTGGCGGGGGCGAAGGCCGGCGGCGCGTTCGGCCGCGATGCGGCGGCGCGCCAGCCACCATGCGCCGGCCCCGGCCGCCGCCGTGATGCCGGCCGCCGGCCCCGCCCCCGGCAAGCCCGACAGCGCCAGCGCATAGCCGGCCAGAACCGCCGCCAGAACCCCGACGATCACCGGGAACCAGCGCGTCCCGGCAAGGATGGGATCGGGCGCGCGCTGGATCCGGCTGCGCAGCAGCGCCAGCAGCACCGCCGCGATCAGCCCGGCGATGACGGGCGAGACCATCCACCCCGACGCGATGATCCCCAGCCCCCGCCAGCTTGCTCCGGCGGCACCGAAGACGGCGATGCCGGCGCCGGCGATGCCGCCCACCACCGCATGGGTGGTCGAGACAGGCGCGCCCGCCCATGTCGCCAGCGCGATCCAGCCGGCAGCGGCGATCATGGCCGCCAGCATGACCGTCGCCGCACCGTCCCGCGCCAGCTGGGCCGGGCCGAGCAGCCCCGAACTGAGCGTCTCGCCGACCCGCTCGCCCCCCGTCAGCGCGCCGGCTATCTCGGCCAGCGCGACCAGCGCCAGCCCCGCCCGCGCCGAGATCGCCCCCGCGCCGACCGCCGGGCCCAGGGCGTTGGCGCTGTCATTGGCGCCGATGGACAGCGCGAGGAAGGCCCCGATCATGACGCCGGGGATCAGCGCCCATCCGGCGTTGACCCCGGCCGAGGCCCCGCCCGCAAGGATCGAGGCAAGCGCCGCAAAGATCAGCGCCAGCCCCAGCCGCAGCACCGGGCGGCGCGACTGCGCGCCCGCGCTTTCGCTGTTGGCAACGCGTTCGAGATCCTTGTCCAGGATCCGGAACCGCCCCGGCCCGCTTTCCTTTCCCATCGGGCCGCGGCCGCCGTTCAGCACGCGGCCGGCCCGGGGCCGAGCTGGCGCAGCAGCGTGGCAAGATCACCCTCGGCCACCATCGCGGCGGCCTCGTCGGGGGCGACCCAGCGCCGTTCGCGCCGCCCCGATTCGGGATAGTCCTCCGCCAGGCTTTCGACCCGCGTCAGGAAGACATGGACCAGCACCGGGATGGCAAAGCCGCCCGACTGCATCTTGTCATAGTTGTAGCTGCCGATCCGGCGGCCGGGATTGGCGCGCACGCCCGCTTCCTCCCACGCTTCCTGCAGGGCGGCCTCGGCCAGGCTGCGGCCGGGCATCGGCCAGCCCTTGGGGATGATCCAGCGGCCTGTCCCGCGGCTGGTGATCATCAGCACCTTGCCGGTATCGCCGTTCACGCACAGCGCCGCGACCTGCAATGCGGGCTGGCGTGCGCCCATCAGCCTGCCGATGCGGCGGCGCAGCGTGCTCATCCTTCCTCCGCCGGGGCGACCCGCCCGCGCAGCGCCTTGACGGTGCCGCGCAGGGCCTTGCCGGCAAGCCGGCGGCGCTGGCTGCCCTGCGTCGGGCGGGTCGCGATGCGCGGGCGGGGGGCGGGCAGGGCCTTGCCGATCAGCTCGGCCAGCCGCTCGCGCGCGATCTCGCGGTTGCGGGCCTGGCTGCGGGTGTCCTGCACGGCGATGATGATGGCGCCGTCCTGCGTCCAGCGCCGCCCCGCAAGCCGGCGCAGCCGCGCCTTGACGGCGGGGGACAGGTGGGGCGAACGCTCTGCCTCGAAGCGCAGCTCGACCGCGGTGGAGACCTTGTTCACGTTCTGCCCGCCCGGCCCCTGTGCCCGGCTGAACTGTTCCGACAGTTCCCAGTCGGCGATGGAAATGGCGTCGTTGATGCGCAGCATGGAACGCAGACTAAGCGGTCCCGGCGCAGATGTAAGAGGGTCGCGCCCAAAACATTGCGTGTCCCGCCACCCTGCGGCCCGCATCACGCATCGGTATCCCCGTCCCGTGCCGGCCTGCCCCCCTTGACCGCACGGGCCAGCACGGTAACCGACACCGCGCCGCAGCCAGCGCCCGACAGCGCCCCCGCCGCCGCCGCCAGCGTCGCCCCCGAGGTCATTACGTCATCGACCAGCAGGATCGGCCTGCCGCTCAGCCGTGGCTGCATGGCGGGGGGCACGGCCAGCGCGCCTTCGAGATTGGC
The DNA here is from genome assembly GCF_002105555.1 of Paracoccus contaminans. NCBI lineage: Bacteria > Pseudomonadati > Pseudomonadota > Alphaproteobacteria > Rhodobacterales > Paracoccaceae > Paracoccus > Paracoccus contaminans. Next base: position 608,564 of record NZ_CP020612.1, on the reverse strand, counting down.
AAAGCGGTCGGCCACGGATGCGTGGTTCTGCATCGGCGTGTGCCGGCGCCGGATCAGCGCGCCGGGCACCAGCGGCAGGCGATGCGCCCGCGCGATGCGTGCGGCCAGCAGCGCCGCCTGGTTGTATTTGCGCCCCAGCAGGCGGCGCGGATGGATCGGGACGGGAACGACCAGCATCCCCGGCTGCACCAGCGGGGCGGCGGCCCGCGCCATCCAGCCGCCCAGCACCGGAACCAGATCAAGACGGTCCCCATGCTTGAGCGCCAGCGCCAGCCGACGCCCGGCCCCCGCATAGACGACCGCTGCCCGGCCGCGCTGCCAGGGGCGCGGCGTCGCAAGGCAGTCGTCGCAGACCAGCGCCTCGTCATCGGCGGTCTCGCCGCCGCCCGCAGGGCCGGGCAGCGGGGCGCCGCAATGGCCGCAGGCCGTGCCGCCGATGAATTCGGTGTCCCGCCAGCAATCGGGGCACAGGCCCCCATCCTCGGCCACGCCGGCGCCGCAGCCGGGGCATTGGGGCGGAAAAATGCCGGTGACGGCGGCTTTCATCGCCCCGCAAAGCACCGTAAAGCTGAGCTCCATGGCTGGCCTGTCCCCCGATCCCCGACCCGCGCCCCCGCGGCTGACCGACCGGGCCGCGCTGGTCCGCCAGCGGGCACGGGCCGACCGGCAGGGGCGCGAGCACTGGCCGCATGCGCTGGTCCTGGGCGAGATCGAGGATAGGCTGGGCGAGGTTAACAGAGTGTTTACATCGCCGGCCGTTGTGACCGGCGCGGTGGATTTCTGGGCCGGGGCGATGCCGGCCGCACGGGTGGTGCCCGATGATACGGTGCTGGCGCTGGAGCCCGGCGCGCATGATCTGGTGATCCATGCCATGGCGCTGCACTGGGCGGATGATCCGGTCGGGCAGATCGTCCAGTGCGCGCGCGCCCTGCGCCCGGACGGGCTGTTCATCGCGGCCTTGCCGGGGGGGCGCACGCTTGCCCCCTTGCGCAGGGCGCTGGCCGAGGCCGAAACGGCGCTGACCGGCGGTCTGTCCCCCCGCGTTGCGCCCATGGGCGAGATCCGCGACATGGGCGCGCTGCTGGCCCGCGGCGGGCTGGCGCTGCCGGTGGCAGACCAGGTCACGCAGGCTGTCAGCTATACCGGCCTGATGGCGCTGGCCCGCGATCTGCGCGCGATGGGCGAGACGAACGCCCTCGATCGCCGCCTGCGCCGGCCCACGCGGCGCTCGGTGCTGAGCGCGGCGGCCGAGATCCTTGCCCGCGATGCCGCCGATCCGCAGGAACCGGACCGCATCCTGCTGGGTTTGGACCTGATCTTTCTGACCGGCTGGGCGCCTGCGGACAACCAGCCCCGGCCCCTGCGCCCCGGCTCTGCCCAGGTGCGGCTTGCCGATGCCCTGAACCCGAGAACGCCATGACCCATCGCCCCGACCATGCGCCCGCCGACCATCCCGCCCTGCCGCGCCGGCGCACGGGCATCCTCGTGGCCAATCTCGGAACGCCCGATGGCCATGATTACTGGTCGATGCGGCGCTATCTGAACGAATTCCTGTCGGACCGCCGTGTCATCGACTATCCGCGCTGGAAATGGCAGCCGCTGCTGCAGGGGATCATCCTGACCAAACGGCCCTTCACCTCGGGCAAGAACTATCGCTCGATCTGGAACGTCGAGGCGAACGAAAGCCCGCTGATGACGATCACCAAGGCGCAGGTCGCCAAGCTGCGCGCGGCCGCCGACGCCCGCTGGGGCGATCAGGTGATGGTGGATTTCTGCATGCGCTATGGCAACCCCTCGACCATCTCGGTGGTGGACCGGATGGTCAAGGCGGGCTGCGACCGGATCGTGTTCCTGCCGCTTTATCCCCATTACGCGGGCGCGACGAGCGCGACGGCCAACGACCAGCTGTTCCGGGCGCTGATGGCGCAGAAATGGCAGCCGGCCGTGCGGACCTGCGCGCCCTATTTCGACCGCCCCGATTACATCGACGCGCTGGCGCAATCGGTCGAGCGCGCCCTGTCGGGCCGGCGGCCGCAGAAGCTGGTCGCATCCTATCACGGGATGCCGCGCCGCTATCTGCAGGAGGGCGATCCCTATCATTGCCAGTGCCAGAAGACGACGCGCCTGCTGCGCGAGCGGCTGGGCTGGCCCGAGGATGCGATCGACACGACCTTTCAGTCGGTCTTCGGACCCGAGGAATGGCTCAAGCCCTATACCGTCGAACATGTCGCCGACCTGGCCCGGCGCGGCATCACCGACATCGCCGTCATCTCGCCTGCCTTCAGCGCCGACTGCATCGAGACGCTCGAGGAGATCAACGGCGAGATCCGCGAGGCGTATGAGCATGCGGGCGGCAAGGATTTCACCTATATCCCCTGCCTGAACGACGACGACGCCCATATCGGCGTGCTGATGAACGTGCTGGGCGAGAATCTGGCAGGATGGGCCGCATAGGCCAGGGCGCGCCTGCCATCCGCCGCCCGCGGCGCGCGGGCGGACGAGCAGATTGAGAAGGGCGGCCCCCCGCTTGGGGTTCGGGCGGGTTGCCCCTATATCAGCCCGCGACGCCGCGGCCCAAGGGACGGGCTGCGCAGCTTTCCGAAGGGCCAAGATGACCAAGATCAACCAGATCGCCTGGGACGATACCGTCCTGCCGTTTCAACTGGACCGTTCCGGCGTTCGCGGCCGCGTGGCCCGGCTGGACGGCGTGCTGAACCATGTCCTGACCCGCCATGATTATCCCGCCCCCGTCGCGGCGCTGGTGGCCGAGGTCGCCCTGCTGGCGGCGCTGATCGGGCCGACGGTCAAGCTGCGCTGGAAGCTGTCGATCCAGGTGCGCGGCAACGGCGCGATCCGCACGCTGGCCGCCGACTATTACGCCCCGGCCGAGGAAGGTGGTCCGGCCCGCATCCGCGGCTGGGCCAGCTTTGACGCCGAGCGGCTGGACGAGCGCCCGCCTTTCGAGCAGATCGGCGAGGGGTATTTCGCCATCCTCATCGACCAGGGCGCGGGCAACCTGCCCTATCAGGGGATCACGCCGCTGGCGGGCGGGTCGCTGTCGGCCTGCGCGGGGACGTATTTCGCCCAGTCCGAACAGCTGCCCACCAGCTTTGCCCTGTCCTATGGCGAGAACCGCATGCCGGGCGATGCCGGGGCAAGCTGGCGCGCGGGCGGCATCATGCTGCAGACCCTGCCCGCCCAGCCTGCCGCGCCGGGCGAGGGCGGCTCGGGGCAGGGCGGGCTGATCGAGGCGGCCGACATCCTGCAGGGCGCGGAATCCGAGGACTGGAGCCGCGCGAACCACCTGCTGTCCACGGTCGAGACGCTGGAACTGATCGGCCCCACGCTTGCCCCCACCGACCTGCTGGTGCGCCTTTTCCACGAGGAAGCGCCGCGCGTCTTCGATCCCCAGCGGGTCGAGTTCGGCTGTTCCTGTTCGGCCGAGCGGGTGCGCGGCACGCTGTCGATCTATTCGGCCAAGGACATCGCCCACATGACCACCCCCGAGGGGCAGGTGACGGCCGACTGTCAGTTCTGCGGCGCGCATTACGAGTTCGACCCCGCCAGCCTGGGCTTTGAGGCGACGGTGGATGCCGAGGGCCTTCCGCTGCAGGCGCGGGACGCCGGATGACGGCTGCGCCTTCCTGCATCCGCGATCGCCTGGCCGCCGCCCTGGGGGCGGGGGGCTGCCCAGTTCGGATTTTGACCTGGAGGGCAATGCGCCGGACGGCATGGCCTGGCGTCCGGCGGGCGTGCTGGCCGCGTTCCATGCGGACGGACGGCTGGTGCTGACCAAGCGGGCCAGCGGCCTGCGCCATCATCCCGGCCAGATCGCCCTGCCGGGGGGCAAGGTCGATCCGGGCGATGCGGACGAAACCGCCGCCGCGCTGCGCGAGGCGCGCGAGGAGATCGGGCTGGACCCCGCGCAGGTCGAGGTGCTGGGCACCCTGCCGCCCCATCGCACCGTCACCGGCTTTGCGATGACCCCGGTGCTGGCACTGATCCGCGGCGATTTCACGCCCCGTCCCGAACCCGGCGAGGTCGAGGAGGCGTTCACCGTCCCCTTTGCCCATGTCGCCGATCCGGCCCATTACCGGCTGGAACGGCGGCTGTGGCGCGGGGACTGGCGCAGCTATCACGTGGCGCCCTGGGGCCCCTATTACATCTGGGGCGCCACCGCGCGGGTGCTGCTGTCCCTGGCGCGGCGGCTGGGGGCATGAACGCGGTCCTGCCCGGCAGCGTGACCGCGCATCCGCCGCTGCGCCGCGTCCTGGCGGCGCTTTCGCCCGCCCGCGCGTTGATCGTGGGGGGCGCGGTGCGCAACGCCCTGCTGGGCGAGCCGGTCGAGGATATCGACATCGCCACCGATGCCCTGCCCGAACGGGTCATCGCGCTGGCCGGGGCGGCGGGGCTGCGCACGGTTCCAACAGGGATCGCCCATGGCACCGTGACGGTGATCACCGATGGCGAGGGGTTCGAGGTGACAACCTTCCGCCGCGACGTGCAGACGGATGGCCGGCGCGCGGTCGTCGCCTTTTCGGACCGCATCGAGGATGATGCGGCGCGGCGCGATTTCACCATGAACGCGCTTTATGCCGATGCCGATGGGCAGGTGATCGACCCGGTCGGGGGGCTGCCCGATCTGGCTGCGCGGCGGCTGCGCTTCGTGGGCGATCCGGACCGGCGGATCGCCGAGGATTACCTGCGCATCCTGCGGTTCTTCCGCTTTCATGCCCGCCATGGCCGCCCCGGCGCGGCCGATCCCGAGGCGCTGGCCGCCTGCGCGCGGGGCCGGGCAGGGCTGGCGCAGCTGTCGCGCGAGCGCGTGGGGGCCGAGATGCGCAAGCTGCTGGACGCCCCCGATCCTGCCGAGGCGCTGGCGCTGATGGACCGTTCCGGGGTGCTGGAGGCGGTGCTGCCCGGCGCCGATGCGGCGCGGGCCGCGGCCCTCGTCGCGGCGGAACCGGGGCTTTGCCCCGGACCCCCGGATATTTCCATGCAGAAGAACGGGCGCTGGCCCCTGCGCCTGGCTGCCCTTGGCGCGCCCGATGCGGCGCAGCGCCTGCGCCTGTCGCGGGACGAGGCGCGGGTTCAGGACGAGCTGCGCTTTGCCGGGCCGCTGGCCGAGGCCGCCTATCGTCTGGGCGCCCGGCGCGCCGGGCAGATCGCGCTGCTGCGCGCGGCGCGGGGCGAGGCGCCGCGGGATGACTGGCGCGAGCAGATTGCCCTTGCCGCCGGCCAGCGGATGCCGGTTTGCGCAGCCGACCTGCCGGCGCTGTCGGGCGCGGCGCTGGGGCGGGGGCTGCGCGCGGCCGAGGCGGCCTGGATCGAATCCGGCTTCGTGATGCCTGCGCCGGCGCTGATCGACATTGCCATGCTGGCGGGAGAGACCTGATGCACGCAGCCTTCGAGCGCATGATCGACGCCTTCCGCCCGGCCGAAGGCCCGCCCCCGCGCACGCTGATGGCCTTTTTCCGCTGGGCGCTGTCGGGGGCTTGGCCGGGGCTGGGGGTCGCGGCGCTTGCCTCGGCGCTGTCGGGGGCGGCCGAGGTCGCCTCGGCCACGCTGCTGGGGCGGGTCGTCGATGCCGTCGCGGGCACCGGGGGGGGCGCGGGGGGGCCCTCGCTGATGCTGGTCGCGGCCTTTGCCCTTTTCTTCCTGCTGGTGCGGCCGGCTATTCTGGGGCTGTCCTCGGCGACATCGAATGTCATCATCGGCCCCAACGTGCTGCCCCTGGTGCTGTCGCGCCTGCACCGCTGGACGATGGGCCAGTCGGTGACGTTCTTTGACAATGATTTCGCCGGGCGCATCGCGCAAAAGCAGATGCAGACCGCCCGCGCGGTCACCGATGTCGCCTCGGAAATGGTCAATACCGCTGCCTTCGCCCTGTCGGCGGTGCTGGGTTCGGCGGTCTATCTTGTTTCGGTCGATGGCTGGGGCGCGCTGGCGCTGCTTGCCTGGCTGGTCGCCTATCTGGCGCTGATCCGGTTCTTTCTGCCCCGGATCCGGGCGCAGTCGGCGGGGCGCGCCTCGGCCCGCGCGATGATCACCGGGCAGGTCGTCGATACCATCACCAACATCAAGACCGTCAAGCTGTTCGCCCGCTCTGCCTTCGAGGATCAGGCGGCCCTTGGCGCGATGGAGACATTCCGCGACCGTGCGGTGGATTTCGGCCGTCTGAACACCTGGTTCCGCCTGTCGCTGACGGTGGTGGCCGGCATCCTTCCGGTCGTCCTGGTGGGCGGGGCGGTGTGGATGTGGCAGCGTGGGGCGGCGAGCCCCGGCGATGTCGCCGCCCTTGGCGCCATCGCCATGCGGCTGGCGCAGATGACCGGCTGGGTCAGCATGTCGCTGATGGGGATCTGGGGGTCGATCGGCGAGGTCGAGGACGGGATGCAGACGCTTTCGCCCCCCCATACCCTGACGGATGCCCCCGGCGCGACGGTCCTGGGCCGCGCGCGGGGCGCGATCAGCTTTGACGATGTGGGCTTTGCCTATGGCCGCGGCACGGGCGGGATCGAGCGGCTGACGCTGCATATCGCGCCGGGCGAGCGCATCGGCATCGTCGGCGCCTCGGGGGCGGGCAAGTCCACCCTGGTGTCGCTGCTGCTGCGCCTGCATGACGTGGAACATGGCGCGGTGCGGGTGGACGGCATCGACGTGCGCGCCCTCACGCAGGAATCGCTGCGCCGCAATATCGGCATGGTCACGCAGGAAACCGCGATGTTCAACCGATCCGCCCGCGAGAACATCCTCTATGGCCGCCCCGATGCCACCGAGGCCGATCTGGTTGCCGCCGCCAGGGCGGCCGAGGCCCATGACTTCATCCTGGGCCTGGCTGATTTCGCCGGGCGCAAGGGATATGACGCGCATCTGGGCGAGCGCGGGGTCAAGCTGTCGGGCGGCCAGCGCCAGAGGATCGCGCTGGCGCGCGCCTTTCTCAAGGATGCGCCGATCCTGGTGCTGGACGAGGCGACGAGCGCGCTGGACAGCGAGGTGGAGGCGCAGATCCAGGATTCGCTGATGCGCGTGATGCAGGGCAAGACCGTGCTGGCCATCGCCCATCGCCTGTCCACCATCGCCCAGATGGACCGGATCATCGTCATGGACGCCGGCCGCATCGTCGAGGAAGGCAGCCATGAGGCCCTGCTGGCGCGGGGCGGGCTGTATGCCCGTTACTGGAACCGGCAATCGGGCGGCTTTCTGGGGACGGACGAGGACGCATGACCCTGTGGCAGGTTGAGCGGCTGGGCCGCCGGGGCGACGGCGTGGCCGTGGCCGCAGAGGCGCGGGCGCTTGCCCCCCTGACGCTGCCGGGCGAGCAGATCGAGGGCGAGGCCGCAGAGGGGCGCATCGCCTCCCCCCGCATCGTGACACCCTCGCCCGACCGGGTCCGGGCGCCCTGTCCGCATTACCGCGCCTGCGGCGGCTGTTCGCTGATGCATGCCTCGGACGGTTTTGTCGCGGGCTGGAAGGCGGGGGTGGTGGAACAGGCCCTTGCGGCCCAGGGGCTTTGCGCCTCGGTGGCGGCGGTCCGCACCTCGCCGCCGCGCTCGCGCCGCCGGGCGGTTCTGTCGGGGCGGCGGACGAAAAAGGGGGCGCTGGTCGGGTTTCACGCCCGCGCCTCGGACGTGGTGGTGGATATGGCCGAGTGCCTGGTGATCCGCCCCGCCATCCTTGCCGCGGTCCCCGACCTGCGCCGGCTGGTCGCGCTGGGCGGATCACGGGCGGGCGAACTGTCCCTGGCGGTGACCGAGACGCCCGCCGGGCTGGATATCGCCGTGCGGGGCGGCAAGCCGATGACCCCGGACCTGCTGGCCGGGCTGTCGGCGCTGGCCGAGGCGGCCGATTGGGCGCGGCTCGACTGGGACGGGCAGGCGCTGCTGCGCCGCCCACCCGCGCTGGCGATGGGGCGCGCGCAGGTCGTGCCGCCACCGGGCGGATTTCTGCAGGCCACCATCCAAGGGCAGGCCGCGCTGCTGGCGGCAGTGCGCCGGGCGGTGGGCGGGGCGGCCCGGATCGCCGATCTCTATGCCGGGGCGGGCACCTTCGCCCTGCCGCTGGCGGAGGCTGCCGAGATCCACGCGGTCGAGGGGCTGGCCGCCCCGCTGGCGGCACTGGATGCGGGCTGGCGCGCGGCCCCCGGCCTGCGGCGCGTGACGACCCAGCAGCGTGACCTGTCACGCCGGCCGCTGCTGGCGGACGAGCTGGCCCGGTTCGACGCGGCCGTGATCGACCCTCCGCGGGCCGGGGCCGAGGCGCAGGCGCGCGCGCTGGCGGCCTCTGCCGTGCAGTCGGTCGCCTGGGTTGCCTGTGATCCCGTGACCTTTGCCCGCGACGCCCGCATCATGGCCGGGGGCGGCTGGCGAATCGGGCGCCTCGAGGTGGTGGACCAGTTCCGCTGGTCGCCCCATGTCGAACTGGCGGCGCATTTCACCAGATGAGGTGATCGCCCCCTTTCCCCGGCCGACATTTCGCGACTGGCGAAAACCCGCCGACGCTGCTAGTGCGCAAGGAAACGAGTCGCTCAAGCGATCATGGGGCAGCAGTCATGAAACCGACCATCCGCAGCGTTCTGGCGCTGATCGTGCTTGTGCTGGTCACGGCGTGTTCTTCGGCGCCGCCGGCCGGCAAGTTCAAGCGATACAACGGCCCGCCCGTCACGCAGATCGTGGTGGAAAAGGGCGACCGGCAGATGTTCCTGCTGTCGGGGCGCAAGGTTCTCAAGGCCTATGACATCGGGCTGGGCTTTCAGCCGATCGGCCACAAGATGTATGAGGGCGACGGCCGCACGCCCGAGGGGGTCTATTACATCAACCGGATAAACCCCGACAGCCAGTATCACCTGTCTCTGGGCATATCCTATCCCGACCCCGAGGATACGGCGCGGGCGATGATGCTGGGCCAGCAGCCCGGCGGGGACATCATGATCCACGGCCGCGGACCCTATGGAAACCGCCAGAAGCTGCGCGACTGGACGGCCGGGTGCATCGCCGTGAACGACAGCGAGATCGAGGACATCTTTGCCATGGTCCGGCCGGGAACGCCGGTGGTGATCTATCCCTGATCCCTGATCCCTGATCCCTGCGCCCCTGCATGCGGGCGACAAGAGCGCCGGTCCTATCAGGGCCGGCGTTTTCATCCAGGGGCACTGGCTGCGCGCGGCAGCCGCCAAGGGCACGACAAGGGCACCGGGCTGGTCCCCGGCACCTGTCAGGGCAATGCGCCTGGGCTGGCTTGCGCGTGACGCCTTGATTGAGGGCATGGCGGGGCGGTGTCGGGCCGCCCCGCGGCCCTTGCCCGGCGCGGGCGGATCGCCGCGGCAGGGCGGCTCAGCTGCCCACCAGAAGCGTCCACCAGATCTTGTTGCCCGGTTCCTGATACCAGCCCATGCCCATCTGCTGGGCAGCGGGGTCCATCAGCACGTCGCGGGTGTCGCGTTCCTGCATCCAGGCAGCCAGGGTGGCGATGTCGGTTTCGTAGGTTTCCGAGATGTTCTCGCCGATAAGGTGCCCGCTATAGCCCTGCCGATGCGCCCGATCCAGCGGCGAGGACCCGTCCGAGCCGAAATGCCAGGCGCGGTTCTGCGCCGACATGTCGCGCGAATGGGCCATGGCGGCGGCGGTCAGCTGCGGGCTGTCGGCCAGGGGCGCCATGCCCGACTGCGCCCGCAGCAGGTTCACCTGGGTCAGGATGCGGCCGGGTATTTCGGCCCCCTCGCGGGCGGAAATGCGATAGGCGACGGGAAGCGGCTGTCCATCCGGGCCGACCTGGGCCGCCGGTCCCCGGAAGCCGCAGCCCGCCAGCAGCGCCAGCGCGGCCGCCGCAGCAAGGGAAAGCCTGGTCATGATCTGTGCCTCGCGCATCAAAGTCCTGCCTGATGATCCTGTGCGATCCTTTTCCCGCGCCTTACCGCCTGCGCTGCGCCGCTTCAAACATCGTTTGCAGCGCACGCGCCCGGATAGCGGCAGGGGCAGCCCGCCGGGGGGCGAGGCTTTCAATCGTCCTCGATCAGCAGGATCGCAGGCACGGCGGGACAGGGCAGCAGGTCGTTGCGCGCCACGTCCGCCAGCGTGGTGTTGTGCAGAAAGACATAGACATGGGCCGACAGCCCTTCCCACAGGCGATTGGTCATCGATTGGGCGCGGGTGCCGCTTTGCCCGCCCGACGCGCCTGCGCCCACATGCAGGGCGCTGACCGTCTCGTCCACCGCGCCCAGGATCTCGACGACCCGGATTTCCGCCGGCGGCCGCGCCAGGCGGTAGCCCCCGCCAGGGCCGCGCACGCTGTCCACCAGCCCTCCGCGCCGCAGGCGGACGAAAAGCTGTTCCAGATAAGGCAGCGAGATGTCCTGCCGGCGCGAGATTTCGGCCAGCGTCGTCAGGCTGCCCGGACTGGTCGCCAGATCGACCAGCGCGACCATCGCATACCGGCCCTTGGTTGATAGCTTCATCTGCCGCCTCCAGCCTGACGCGCGAGGTGCCGCCGCCCTGCGCCGCGCGCCCCGCGGGGCCATTGCGCCCCCCGGCCGCGCCGCAGCCGGGCCGCAGCGATTGACGGCTGCGCGCACGCTGCGCTAAGCCCGGCCAGCCTTCGCTTGCACAAGTCCGCCGCGCACCCCAGATTTTCCCTCTAAAGTCCGACACCTGCTGCGTCAAGGAAGCGCCGGCCAGTCCGCCGCCGCGCCGCGCCAGCCGACCAGGAGCCGCAATGCCCGAACTGATCTTTCCCGGACCCGAGGGTCGTCTGGAAGGCCGCTATCATCCGCAGCCCAAGCCCGATGCGCCCCTGGCGATCATCCTGCACCCCAACCCGCAATATGGCGGGACGATGAACAACCGCGTCGTCTACAACCTGCATTACGCCTTTCACCGCATGGGGTTCACGGTCCTGCGCTTCAACTTCCGCGGGGTGGGGCGCAGCCAGGGCGAATTTGACCAGGGCATCGGCGAGCTGTCGGATGCCGCATCCGCGCTCGATTATCTGCAGGCGATGAATCCCAATTCCAAGCATTGCTGGGTCGCGGGTTTCAGCTTCGGCGCCTGGATCGGGATGCAGCTGCTGATGCGGCGGCCGGAGATCACGGGCTTCGTCTCGGTTTCGCCGCCCGCGAACATGTATGATTTCAGCTTCCTTGCCCCGTGCCCGTCCAGCGGACTGATCGTCAACGGCAATGCCGACCGCGTGGCCCCCGCCAAGGACACCAGCGCCCTGGTTGCCAAGCTGCGCGAGCAGAAGGGGATCACAATCACCCATCAGGAAATCGAAGGCGCCGATCACTTCTTCCGCGATGACGAGGCGCATATGAAGCCGATGATCGACACGGTTCAGACCTATGTCCGCCGCCGCCTGACCGAATCGACGCGCTGACCGGGCAGGGCGGCGGGCGGCATCCGATCTGGGCGCGCGATGACCATGCCTGTCGCACCGCTTTGTCGGCGCGGCGCTGTCCTGCGCCTGCTGGCCTGCGCGCTGCTGGCGCTTGCGCTGGGGATGGCGGGGCCATCACAGGCCCGGATGCGGGCTGAGGCCGCGGGGCCCGTCCTGGCGCTGGGGAAGATCTGCGGGCATGATCCCGCATCGCTCCCGCCGGCGGCGGCCGATCATTGCCTGGCCTGCCTGCTGGCCGGCGCGGCGCCGCTGCCTGCCGCGCCATCCCTGGCGCCGCGGGGCATGCGGCTGGCACGGGGGGGCGGGCCTGCGCCGCGTTTGCTGCCCGTCCTGGCGCATCACCACCCCTGTCCCATGGCCTGCGGCCCCCCTTTGCGCGTCGGAAATGCCTGATCTTCCCCATTTCCCTCAGGAGAGCGCAATGAAACGCATCTTCATCACCGCGCTGGCAATTCCGCTGGCGCTTGCGGGCACCGCCGCTTTGGCGCATGTGAAGCTGACGCCCGCGCAGGCCCCGGCCGGGTCGGCCATCCGGGCTGTTCTGGCCGTGCCCCATGGCTGCGAGGGCGCAGCGACCACCAGCCTGTCGGTGACGCTGCCCGACGGGTTTTACCTTGCAAAACCGATGCCCAAGCCGGGCTGGACGCTGACGACGCAGGATGGCGATTACCCTGCCCCCTATGACGATCACGGCACGATGCGGGCGCAGGGTGTGCGCCGCATCGCATGGACGGGCGAGCTGCCGGATGCCTGGTATGACGAATTCGTCTTTACCGGGACGCTGGGCGGCGATCTGGCACCAGGCGCCACGCTGTATTTCCCCGTCGAGCAGACCTGCGGCGCGCGCGTCGAGCACTGGACGGGCGTTCCGGCGGCCGAGGGCGCGGCGGTGGACGATCCTGCCCCGGCGCTGACCGTCCAGCCCGCGGATGAACACGCCCATCATCACTGAACCCGCCGGCCCGGCCCCTGCGCGTCAGGGGCCGGAGGCACGCCCTTTCAGTATACCACGGCATACCGCACTTCCCCTGACGGGCTGACTGCGCTATGAGGCGCGCGAGCGAATCCTGAAACCCGAGGGCGATCCATGACCAAGATCAAGGTAGACAACCCCGTCGTCGAGCTCGACGGCGACGAGATGACCCGGATCATCTGGGACTTCATCAAGCAGAAGCTGATCCTGCCCTACCTCGACATCGACCTGAAATACTATGATCTCGGGATCGAGGAGCGTGACCGCACCGAGGACCAGATCACCATCGACGCGGCGAACGCCATTAAGCAATACGGCGTCGGCGTCAAATGCGCGACCATCACCCCCGACGAGGCCCGCGTCGAGGAATTCGGCCTCAAGAAGATGTGGAAATCGCCGAACGGGACGATCCGCAACATCCTGGGCGGCGTGATCTTCCGCGAGCCGATCATCTGCTCGAACGTGCCGCGCCTCGTGCCGCACTGGACCCAGCCGATCATCGTCGGCCGCCACGCCTTTGGCGACCAGTACAAGGCGACTGATTTCCGCTTTCCGGGCAAGGGCACGCTGTCGATCAAGTTCGTCGGCGAGGATGGCGAGACGATCGAGCACGAGGTGTTCAAATCGCCCGGCGCCGGCGTTGCCATGGGGATGTACAACCTCGACGAATCGATCCGCGATTTCGCCCATGCCAGCCTGAACTATGGCCTGCAGCGCGGCTATCCCGTCTATCTGTCCACCAAGAACACGATCCTGAAAGCCTATGACGGCCGCTTCAAGGACATCTTCCAGGAGGTGTTCGACACCGAGTTCGCCGACCGTTTCAAGGCCGCCGGCATCACCTATGAACACCGGCTGATCGACGACATGGTGGCCAGCGCGCTGAAATGGTCGGGCGGTTATGTCTGGGCCTGCAAGAACTATGACGGGGACGTGGAATCGGACATCGTGGCGCAGGGCTTCGGCTCGCTTGGCCTGATGACCAGCGTGCTGATGACCCCCGATGGCAAGACGGTCGAGGCCGAGGCGGCGCATGGCACCGTCACGCGCCATTATCGCCAGCACCAGCAGGGCAAGGAAACCTCAACCAACTCGATCGCCTCGATCTATGCCTGGACGGGCGGGCTGAAGCACCGCGCGAAACTGGACGACAACGCCCAGCTGATGCGCTTTGCCGAGACGCTGGAACGGGTTACGGTTCAGGCGGTCGAGGACGGCTTCATGACCAAGGATCTGGCGATGCTGGTCGGGCCGGAACAGAAATGGCTGACCACGATGGGCTATCTGGAAAAGGTTGATGAATACCTGAACAAGGCCCTCGCAGGCTGAGCGGGGTGGCCGGGCAGGGGGGCGTGGCCGGGCTCGGCGATGGGCTCGGCCGGGTTCGCCGCGCTGACGGCCATTGTGGCGAAACTGGGGGTGGCGGGGGTCGGTTCCGACTTCGCCACCATCCTGCGGGCGCTGGTGATGCTGCCGGTGCTGGCCCTTTTCCTCAGCCTGACGCATGGCTGGCAGCTGCTGTCCGGCGTCTCGCCCCGCACCGGGCTGTTCCTGGTGCTGCCGAGGCTGGCCACGGGAGCGTTCTGGCTGTGCTGTTTCCGCGCGCTGAAGCTGGGCGATGGGGCGCGGGTGGACAAGCTGTCGGTGGTGCTGGTTGCCCTCATCGGCGCCCTTGCGCTGGGCGAGCGGCTGGCCGCGATCAACTGGCAGGGGGTGGCGCTGATCGCGCTGGGGGCGAGCCTCGTCGGCGGGCGCTGAGCCGCCCGGCCCCAGCCCCGGCGCTTTCCAAGCGCGCGGGCCTGCGCTATCTGACCCCTGTTCCCAGCATTCCTTCCTGTGCCCGAGGCCCCCGATGAAAGCCGCCGTCGTCACCTTTCCCGGATCCAACTGCGACCGCGACCTGGCCGTCGCGCTGGAGCAGGCCGGGGCGCAGGTCGCCCGCGTCTGGCACAAGGACAGCGCGCTGCCGGGGGGCACCGACCTCGTGGCCCTGCCCGGCGGGTTTTCCTTCGGTGATTACCTGCGCTGCGGGGCCATCGCGGCGCGTTCGCCCATCGCGGCGGCGATCCGCGAGCATGCCGGGCGCGGCGGGCTGGTGCTGGGGATCTGCAACGGCTTTCAGGTGCTGACAGAGCTGGGGCTGCTGCCCGGCGCGCTGATGCGAAATGCGGGGCTGACCTTCATCTGCAGGGATGCCGCGCTGAGGGTGGTGTCGCGCGACAATCCCTGGCTGGCGGCGTTCAGCGAGGGCGAGGCGATCTCGCTGCCTGTTGCCCATCATGACGGCAATTACCAGATTGATGACGAAGGGCTTGCGCGCCTGCACGGCCAGGGGCGCATCGCCCTTGCCTATCGCGGCGCCCTGAACGGGTCGGTGGATGCGATCGCCGCCGTCCTGTCGGAAAACCGGCGGGTTCTGGGGATGATGCCGCATCCCGAACGCGCGGCCGAGCCGGCCCATGGCGGATCGGACGGGGCGCGGCTGTTCCGCGGCCTGATGGACAGCCTGGCAAGCGCCTGAGCATCGGCGCCTTGCCGCCGCCCGGACGGCGCGGGTTGAGCCGAACTCCGCCTTGGCTTAACCTTTCGGGGATGGACATGGCCGCAGCGCATCCTCACACCACAGGCGATCAGGGCAACCGGCGGCTGCGCAGGCGGGTCCAGACGCGGCTGGTGAACCAGTTGATCGCCGCGCTTCTGGTGGCCGCGGCGGTTGGGGCGATCTGGTGGACGAACCTGTGGCTGACCGAACGGTTTTCGGAAAACACCCGCGTGCGGTCCGAACTCAGATCGGCGCTTTATACCGGGAACCTGCTGTCGGAGCTGCAGCGCACCTCGGTCGTTCCGCTGCTGCTGGCCCGTGATCCGGCATTGATCGGCTCGCTTGAGGGCAAGGATTACACCCGGATCTCGGCCCGCCTGATCGCCGCCCAGAAGGACATCGGCGCCGCCTCGATCAGGCTGCTGGACAATGCGGGCCTGACGGTCGGGGCGACCGACCGCAAGCTGCTGGCGACGAACTATGTCGCCGCGCCCTTCTATGTCGAGGCGATGCGCACCAATGACACGGTGTTCACCGTCTCGGACGCGCCGGTCGGGGGCTTTGACTTCACCTATTCGCGGGCGGTGATCCATGACGGCAAGACGCTTGGCGTCATCGTGGTGGGCGCGGACCTGTCGCGGCTGGAGCGGTCGTGGTCGGGCATATCCGATGCCGTTGCCGTCACCGACAGCGAGGGGCGGATCATCCTGTCCACCGAGGGGCGCTGGCGCGGCCTGGCGCTGAGCGACGCGCTGGCGATCCGGTCCGCCCCTTCGGCGATCGAACGGGCCTTTCAGGTCACGGCCGACTGGTCCACGCGTCCGGCCGACGCCTATGTCAAGGGCAAGGCGGTGATGCAGTCGGAAACGCGCATCCCCTTCCGCGGCTGGCGGATGACGCTGTTCACCACCTATGATTCGATCCGCGAAAGGGTGAACGCCTTTCTGGCGCTTGAAATCATGGGCTTTGCGATCCTGCTGGCGGCGGGATTTTATGTGCTGTCCCGGCGCGCCCGCGTGCAATCGGCGCGCTACCGGCGCGAATCGGCCGAGCTGCGGGCACTCAACATGCGTCTGACGCGCGAGATCGCCGAGCGCGAGCGCGTCCAGCGTGAGCTGCATGTCGCCGAGCAGACGGTCCAGCAGGCTTCCAAGCTGGCCGTGCTGGGCGAGATGTCGGCCGGGGTCAGCCATGAGCTGAACCAGCCGCTTGCTGCCATGAAGACCTATCTGGCCGGCGCCCGCCTGCTGCTGGAGCGCGACCGGGGGGACGAGGCGCTGACCTCGTTCCAGCGGATCGACGATCTGCTGGAACGCATGGGCACGATCACGCGGCAACTGAAATCCTATGCCCGCAAGGGCGGCGAGGCGTTCGAGCCGGTGGACCTGCGCGTCGCCCTGTCGGGCGCGCTGACGATGATGGAGCCGCAGCTGCGCAATCGGCGCGTGCGCCTGCAACGATCGATCGCGCGCGAGCCGGTGATGGTGCTGTGCGACCGCATCCGTCTGGAACAGGTCATCATCAACCTGATCCGCAACGCCCTGGACGCCACGCGCACCGTGCGAGACCCTTCGATCGAACTGGTCGTGGACGCGCTCTCTCACGCGCATTTGTCGGTGCGCGACAACGGGCCAGGTGTCACCGATCTGGAAAAGCTGTTTGAACCCTTCTGGACGACAAAGGGGCCGGGCGAGGGAACCGGGCTGGGGCTGGCGATCTCGTCGGGGATCGTGGCCGATTTCGGCGGACGCCTGACCGCCTACAACCGTGACGATGGCGGCGCCGTCTTCGACGTTGAGCTGCCGCTTTACGAAAGCCGCACCGGCGGCGCGCGGCCGCTGGCCGCGGAATGACGAAAGGACACAGGATGGCACAGATGATGACGGTGGCGATCGTCGATGACGAACCCGACATGCGCGAATCCATTAGCCAGTGGCTGAGCCTGTCGGGATTCCAGACCGAAAGCTATGCCAGCGCCGAGGATGCGCTGAAGGTCATCGGCCCCGACTGGCCGGGGGTGGTCATTTCCGACATCCGCATGCCCGGCATGGACGGAATGGCCTTTCTCAAGCGGCTGATGGGGCAGGATTCGGGCCTGCCGGTCATCATGATCACCGGCCATGGCGACGTGCCGATGGCAGTCGAGGCGATGCGCCTGGGCGCCATGGATTTCATGGAAAAGCCGTTCAACCCCGACCGGATGACGGAGCTGGCCAAGAAGGCGACGCAGGCACGGCGCATCACGCTGGACAACCGCGCGCTGCGCCGCGACCTGTCCGAGGGCCAGCAGGTCATGTCCAAGCTGATGGGCGCCAGCCCCGCCATGGACCGCCTGCGCGAGGACATCCTCGACCTGGGCCAGGCCGACGGGCATGTGCTGATCGACGGCGAGACGGGGACCGGCAAGACGCTGGTTGCCCATGCCCTGCACGCGGTGGGCCCGCGTGCCTCGCGCAAGTTCGTGCCCGTGTCCTGCGCGGCCTATAGCGACGAGGCGCTGGCGACCCGCCTGTTCGGCCCGGTCGAGGACGGGTTGCCCGCCGTCGAGGAGGCGCGCGGCGGCACATTGTGCCTTGAGGATATCGACGCCCTGTCCGAGCCGCTGCAGGCGCGGCTGCTGGCCTTCATTGCCGATCAGGGCCAGCCGGCCGAAACGCGCATCATCGCCATCTCGAACGCGCGCGGCGAGGGGCGGCGGGCCGAGGACAGCCTGCGGCCCGACCTGTTCTACCGTCTGTCGGCCCTCAAGATCACGCTGCCCCCGCTGCGCCAGCGCGGCGAGGACATCCTGTCGCTGTTCACCCGGATGACCGAGCAGTTCGCCGACGAATACGGCTGCGAGCCGCCGCAGGTGACCGCGCAGGAGGCAGCCCAGCTGCTGCAGGCGCCCTGGCCGGGCAATGTGCGCCAGCTGATCAACGTGGCCGAACGCGCGGTCCTGCAGAACCGGCGGGGATCGGGGTCGATCGCATCGCTGCTGATGGCGGATGGCGACGACAGCCAGACCGCCGATGCGACCACGACCGAGGGCAAGCCGCTCAAGGAATATGTCGAGAGCTTTGAAAAGATGCTGCTCGACAACACCATGCGGCGGCACAAGGGCTCGATCAGCGCGGTGATGGATGAATTGTGCCTGCCGCGCCGGACGCTGAACGAGAAGATGGCCAAATATGGGCTGAGCCGGGGCGATTACCTGTAAGCCGCGGGGCCTTGGCGGCGCAATCGGCGGACAGGCGGCCAGGGGAAGGATGGCCCAGGTCGCTTTCCGATTGTCATTGCGCGGTGCCGCGCCCTATGTTGGGGACATGCGCGGACAGACGGCCCCCTTCGGGCCCTGACCCGTGCACAAGATTTCGCAGCGCGGCGGCAAGGCGGGGGCTTTTCCCGCAGCCGGCCGCGTCGGAAAGCCGGCGGGCTGATGACGGCATCCTTGTCGCATGGCGTCCGCCATAACACTCGCCGCCTCGCGCTTTGTGGTGTGGGGCACAGGAAAAAGAGACGCGATGGATCGCGCGAGCAATGTTGATGCCGGTGCCGGGGGGGACAGGTTCCCCGCCCGTCCCATAGCCCTCTGGGGCCAGTCATCGGCGCGCAACCGGCCGGCGTCCCAATCATGTCGCACCCCGTCATCCCCGCCGCGTTGCAGCGGCCGGACCGGGCTGCGTGAAAGAACATTTCATGGCAAAGAAAATGCTGATCGACGCCACGCATCCGGAGGAAACCCGGGTCGTCGTGGCCGATGGAACGCGGGTCGAAGACTTTGACTTCGAGACGGTGAACAAGCGCCAGCTTGCTGGCAACATCTATCTGGCAAAGGTCACGCGGGTCGAGCCTTCGCTGCAGGCCGCCTTCGTGGAATATGGCGGCAACCGCCACGGCTTTCTGGCCTTCGCCGAGATCCACCCTGACTATTACCAGATCCCCGCCGCCGACCGCCGCGCCCTGATCGAGGAAGACCGCGCCGCCGCCCAGGCGGACGAGGACGAGGAACACGCCCGCGAGCGCCGCGGCAGCAAGGGGCGGCGCAGCCGCGCCCGCGGCGACGAGCGGACAGCCGAAAGGGCCGAGCGTGCCGCAGGCGGCGATGCGGTCACCCGCAGCGATGCGATCCAGGGCATGGAGATCGCCGATACCGCCGAGGCCGAGGACGAGGCCGCCGTCGAAGCCGGCTTTGCCGCGGCCCCGGGGGATGAGGTTGATCCTTCGCTCGCAGGGCAGGGCGGGGATGAGGCCGCGCCCGAGCGCACGGCCGAGCCGCCCGCCGACGAGGATGCGCCGGGCGAGGACATGCAGGGCGAGGACAATCCCGCCGACGAGATCGAATCGGTCGCCGAGGAGGACGTGGCCGAGGAGATCCGCCCGGCCCGCAAGCCGCGTGCCCGCCGCTACAAGATCCAGGAGGTCATCAGGGTCCGGCAGATCATGCTGGTCCAGGTGGTCAAGGAGGAACGCGGCAACAAGGGCGCGGCGCTGACGACCTATCTGTCGCTGCCCGGACGCTATTGCGTGCTGATGCCCAACACCGCCCGCGGCGGCGGGATTTCCCGCAAGATCACCAATGTCGCCGACCGCAAGAAGCTCAAGGAGATCGCGGCCGAACTCGAGGTGCCGCAGGGCGCCGGGCTGATCATCCGCACCGCCGGCAGCCAGCGCACCCGGACCGAGATCAAGCGCGACTATGAATATCTGATGCGGCTGTGGGACCAGATCCGCGAACGCACCTTCCGCTCGATCGCGCCGGCGGCGATCTATGAGGAAGGCGATCTCATCAAGCGCTCGATCCGCGATCTTTACGGCAACGACATCGACGAAGTGTGGGTCGATGGCGAGCGCGGCTATCGCACCGCCAGGGACTTCATGGCGATGATCATGCCCGACCAGGTCCGGGCGGTCAGGCATTACACCGATCCGATGCCCCTGTTCGCGCGCCATCAGGTGGAAAGCTATCTGGCCGGGATGTTCAACCCGACCGTCCAGCTGAAATCGGGCGGCTATATCGTTATCGGCATCACCGAGGCGCTGGTGGCCATCGACGTGAACTCGGGCCGGGCGACCAAGGAAGGCTCGATCGAGGAAACCGCCTTCAAGACCAACTGCGAGGCCGCCGACGAGATCGCGCGCCAGTTGCGGCTGCGCGACCTGGCGGGGCTGATCGTCATCGACTTCATCGACATGGACGAGCGGCGCAACAATGCGGCGGTCGAAAAGCGGTTCAAGGACGCGCTGAAGAACGACCGGGCGCGGATCCAGGTCGGCCGCATTTCCGGCTTTGGCCTGATGGAGATGAGCCGCCAGCGGCTGCGGCCGGGCATGCTGGAATCGACCACCCAGCCCTGCGCCCATTGCCACGGCACCGGCCTGATCCGGTCGGACGATTCGATGGCGCTGACCATTCTGCGGGCGATCGAGGACGAGGGCACGCGCAAGCGATCGCGCGAGGTTCTGGTCAGGGCGCCGGTTGCGGTTGCTAATTTCCTGATGAACCACAAGCGAGAGCATCTCGGCATGATCGAGACGCGCTATGGACTGTCGGTGCGGCTCGAAGCGGACCCGGCGCTGATTTCGCCCGATTTCACCATGGAGAAGTTCAAGACCGCCTCGCGGTCGGTGCCCGAGGCGGTGTCGGGCGCGCTTTCGGTGGATGCCAGCCTGATGGCGCAGATCGACGAGGCCGAGGATACCCTGCCGGTCGAGATGGCCGAGCCGGAGGCCGAAAGGCCGGATGCGGCTGCGATGCGGCCGGCCAGCGAGGCCGCGGATGACGCGGATGAGGGCCGGACGCGCCGTCGCCGGCGCCGCCGCCGCGGTGGACGCGGGGATGACGAGGGCGCGGCAGAGGAAGCCGGTGGCAGCGAGAGCGCCGAGGATGCTGCCCCTGCAGAGGCTGCCGCCCCCGAGGGTGACGAGGCCGAGGGCGGCGGCCGTTCGCGCCGGCGCGGCCGCTCACGGCGGCGCAAGGACCGCGATTCGGGCGCCTCATCCGAGGCGACCGCCCCCATGGGCGCCATCCTGGACGAAAGCCGCGATGCCGCGGCGGGCGTTCCCCAGGACATTGAGACCGGCGGCATCCCGGCAAATGCCGATGGGCTGGGCGCCTGGCCGGAGCATGACGCCCTGCAGGGTGATCCTGCAGATGCCGCAGCCATGCCCGCCGCCGATGCGCCCGCCGATGGAGCCTTTCCCCTGGCAACTCTGAGCGACGCGCAGGATGGCGCCGCGGGCAGCGCCGCTGCCCAGGACCAGCCGGTTCATCCGGACGATCCGGGCCGCCCGGAGGAGCAGGATGGCGAGCCGGCCCTCAGCCGCAACGAGCCTGCGGCGCCGGTCGCCCTTGCGCATGAAGCTGCCCCGGCTGTCGAGGCTGACCCGATCCCCGATGCGGCCGCATTCCCGCAAGCCGATGACGCAGGGGACCAGTCCCCGCCGGCGGATATCGCCCAGCCCCCGGCCGGGGCCGATGCCCCGGCGCCCCGGGCGTCCGACCCGAACCGCCCGCGCCGGCGCGGCTGGTGGTCCCAGGGCTGAGGCGCCTGCTGCCAAGAACCCTGCGACGGGCCGGAGCCTGCCGGCCCGCCGCATGAGAGGAACCTGCGCCGATGTTCGGAATCGAGCTTGTCAATGCCGCGTTCCTGCCTGCCGCGCTGGTTGCGGCGGTGGCAGGCTTGCTGTCCTTCCTGTCGCCCTGCGTGCTGCCGATCGTGCCGCCCTATCTGGCCTATATGACAGGGGTCCGGGTTTCCGTGCTGAAGGACCGCCAGCGCAGTGCCGTGGTCCCGGCGCTGTTCTTCGTGATGGGTCTGAGCACGGTCTTCCTGTTGATGGGCTATGCGGCATCGGCCTTCGGGCGGGCGTTCTTGCAATATCAGCCGCTGCTGGCGCGGCTTTCAGGCGCCTTCATCATCGTGCTGGGCCTGCATTTCCTGCATGTCTTCCGCATCCCCCTGCTGGAGCGCGAGGCCCGGCTTGACGCCGGGCAGCAGGGCGGCTCGGCCATCGGCGCCTATCTGCTGGGCCTGGCCTTTGCCTTTGGGTGGACCCCTTGCATCGGGCCGCAGCTTTCGATGATCCTGACGCTGGCGGCAACCGACCCGGCGCGGGGGACCGGATTGCTGGGTGTCTATGCCCTAGGATTGGGTATCCCGTTCCTGCTGTCGGCAATCTTCATCGAGCGTGCAATGGGTCTGATGAACAGGATCAAGCGGCACATGGGCGCGGTCGAGCGCCTGTCGGGCGCGTTGCTGGTCGCTGTCGGCGCGCTGCTGCTGAGCGGCTGGCTGGGCGCTGTCAGCTATTGGCTGATCGAGACCTTTCCGGGGCTTGCCGCGATCGGCTGACCGTCAGGACGGCCAGCGCGGCGCCCGCTTTTCCAGAAAGGCGTTCAGCCCTTCGTCAGTGTCGGGCAGCATGATGTTGTCGCACATGGTCCTGCCCGCAGCGGCATAGGCCTGATCCAGCGGCAGGCCGGCCTGCTGATAGAATGCCTGCTTGCCCATCCGCATGGCAGCCGGCAGCTTGGCCGCGACGGTGCTGGCAAGGGCCATCGTTTCGTCCTGCAGGCGCTCTGCGGGGACGGCGCGGTTGATCAGGCCCAGCATGCGCGCCCGCTCGGCGTCGATGAATTCGCCCGTGGCCAGCATTTCGAACGCAGCCTTGGGCAGGATCGCCCGGCTCACCGCGACCATGGGGGTCGAGCAGAACAGCCCGATATTGATGCCGTTCACCCCAAAGCGCGTTCCTTGGGCGGCGACGGCCATGTCGCAGCTTGCGACAAGCTGGCATCCCGCAGCGGTTGCAATGCCCTGCACCTCGGCGATGACGGGCTGGGGCAGGGCGCGGATGGCCTGCATCATCGCGGCGCATTCGGCGAACAGCGTCTCATACGCCCTTTGGCCCTGATCAGCATCCGTCCGGGCGCCCTGTATCTCGCGCAGGTCATGCCCGGCCGAGAACGCCTTTCCCTCGGCTGCAAGGATCACCGCATGGACAGACCCGGCGCGGCCGATATCGCCAAACGCATCAGACAGGGCGGCGATCATGGCGCGCGACAGGGCGTTGAGGGTGCCTGGGCTTGTCATCACCAGGCGCAGGACCGCACCGTGATCCTCGCGCCGCAGAAGCATGTCGGGGGTCATCGCTTCTCTCCTCCTTGCCCGGTCAGCTTAGTGGCGCGCCAGAAAGGGGCAAGCGCGATGATGAGGGCGAGAACCAAAGCCGGTGTTTCCTGTCCATGAAAGACGGGCCGGTGCTGGAGGGCATCTCCTGATCCGCTCGTTGGCAGCTTCGCCCGCCGGTGCTGCGGGTAGCTGAGCCGAGCGATTCCGCGGAAAGCGTGGCTGCAGCGCGGCTTTTCTTCAGGTATTAAAACACCTATATCGTAAGTTGTTGATCGCGTTAGAACAATCTGGGAAGCTGCGTGTTGACCGTCGCGGCCGGTTCCGCAATACACGCCCATCCGAATTCACACCCCCCGAAAGGGACGAGAGATGAAGACCTATACCGCGAAACCGGCGGATATCGAGAAGAAGTGGATCCTGATCGACGCCGAAGGCGTCGTCCTGGGCCGCCTCGCCACGATCGTCGCCAGCCGCCTGCGCGGCAAGCACAAGCCGACCTTCACCCCGCACATGGACATGGGCGACAATGTCATCGTCATCAACG